>NZ_JBEZHK010000030.1:0-95339 GCF_040650555.1 Streptomyces sp. NPDC048664
CCCCCCAGGTCATGCCATCGACAGGGGGCAAAAGTCATACCGGGCCCGGAGGCCAGCGGTCCTCTTGCAGGACCGCGGAAAACATAACGGGGCAGCCCGTCGACCGTGTCAGGGTCGCGGCCGACGCCTCGACGGCCGCTCGGCGTCACTCGCCCGCGCCCCCGTCGCGCACCGCGGCGAGCCTGGCGGGCATCTCCCGGATGATCTCCGCGATCCGTTCTCGGTGGTCGGCGGTCAGCCGATCTCGCTCAATCAGCACTGGTTCCCGTTCCTCCCGCAGAGCCCGTGCCTCCTGCGGGTTCGGCGCGGTGCCGACTCGGGCGCTGTAGGCGGCGATCACCGCGTTCAACATCGCTCGTGCATGCTCATAGGCGTCCATCTCGGCCGGCGTCCACCGTTGCAGGCGTGCCCTGTCCGACATGCGGACCTCCCTCCTTCGTCACTCGATCGTTGCGGGGTGCGCACCTCGGTCCGTGGCGAGGTGGTCGAAGGCTACGCGCACCTCGCCCAGTCGGGCGTCGGCGGTGGCTGCCCCGGGGTCGGCGGTGTCCGGTCGGTCGTGTGCCGGGAGGGGGAGTGAATGTGACGGTATGTCACACTGTGCGGCATGGCGCATGAGGGCACCGGTGGGACGTTGAGCGTCGGGCACCACGACAAGAAGCTGAACCGGCGGCTGTCCAAGGGGCTGGACGAGTTCAACCAGCGCGCGACCGGCACCACGGACGCCGACCAGGGCGAGCTGTCGGTGAAGGCCGTGGACGACGCCGGAGAGCTGATCGGGGGCCTGTCCGGGTCGACGTGGGGCGGGCTGCTCGACATCGACATGCTCTGGGTCCGCGAGGAGAGCCGAGGGGACGGTTGGGGGAGCCGGCTGCTGCTGGCCGCCGAGGAGGAGGCGCGGCGGCGCGGCTGCGACCGGGCCTGCCTGTCGTCGTTCACTTTCCAGGCCCCGGAGTTCTACCGCCAGCACGGCTATGTCGAGACCGGCAGGACCCCCGGCATCCCCGGGGGCGCGGAGGACGTCCACCTGTACAAGAGCCTCGCCGCCGAGGCCGCTCAGCGGAGGTAGGCCGGGGACACCGCCGCCGTGGTGAGGCGGCGCGGGGTGCCGGTGCCGTCGGCCGGGACCTCGTACAGGTCCGCCCCGTAGTCGCCCGGCAGGGCGTAGACCAGGGTGCGGGTGTCGCGCCACACCGCCTGGTCGTCCACGCTGCGCGGCTCCGCGAGGGGCGTCTCGCGGCCCGTGCGCGGGTTCAGGACGTACAGCCGCCAGGGGGCGTCCGCGGGCAGGCCCGCGACGCGCTTCTTGAACGCGATCCGGGTGCCGTCGGGAGACAGCGAGGGGCACTCGACGTTCGTCCGCAGCGCGGTGACCGTGCGGCTGCCCAGGTCGCCGCGCACAAGGTAGGTCGTGCCGTGCGTCGCGAGGGTCGCGTAGAAGGTGCGGTCGTCCGCCGCGAAGGTCACGCCCCAGAAGTTCATGTCCGGCGCACGGTAGGTCCTGCCGTCCTTGACGACGCGGTAGGACTCCAGCGACGGCGTCAGCTCGCCCGTGCGGACGTCGACGATCGCCGTCCGGGTCGAGAAGTCGGTGCCCGCGTACGAGTCCCCGCCGACGAACGCCGTCCACGCGGCGTAGTGCCCGCTGGGGGAGACCCGGGCGCGGGAGGGGATGCCCGGGACGTCGTAGTGCGCCCGCTCGTGCAGGCGGGCGTCCAGGATCACCGCGCGGTAGGTGTCCGAGACCGGGCCGTGCACGGCCCGCAGGCACACGCCGGTGCCCGAGGCGGCGTAGAAGCGCAGGCAGGTGACGGCGGCGGCGGTGCGCGCGCCCGACGGGTCCTGGGCCGGCACCGAGACCAGCTCGTCGCGGTGCGGCCCCCAGGCCATGTTCCGGAACACCAGCCGGCCCGGCTCCGCCAGTCCCACCCGGCCGGAGGAGATGGGCGGCCCGCCCGCCCGGGGCCGGTCCCTGCGCTCGGCGCGCGCCGAGGCGTGCAGCACCGACGCCGCCGCGGCCCCGGTGAGCAGCAGCAGGGCGAGGAGCAGGACCAGGACGCGGACGCGGAACGTCATACCGTGCCTTTCGGGCGAAGGACCAGACAGAGCATGGCGCACAGCGCGAGCACGGCCGTCGACGCCGTCAGCGCCGCGCGGTCGCCCCACACGGTCCAGGCGGCGCCGAACCCCAGTGAGCAGACGAAGCGGGCGCCCGCCTGGCCCGTCTGCACCAGGGCCAGACCGGAGGAGCGCAGTTCCTCGGGCACGCTGTCCGAGGCCGCCGCCATCAGGACGCCGTCGGTCGCCGCGTAGAAGCAGCCGTGCAGGGCGAGCACGGCGAACGGCAGCGCCGCCGGGTGCCAGGAGCCGAGCAGCAGGCCGTACGCCGACAGCAGGGCCGCGTGGCCCGCCAGGAAGACGCGCCAGCGGCCCACCCGGTCCGCGAGCCGGCCCAGCGGCACGGCCAGCAGCAGGAAGGCGGCCGCGGTGCCCAGCGGCAGCAGCGGGAAACAGCGTTCGGGGACGCCGAGGCCTCGCTGCAGCAGGAGGTACACGAACGAGTCGCTGACCGTCGCGAGGCCCAGGAGCAGCGCGCAGAGCGCGATGCGGCGCAGATCGGGGCGGCGCAGCAGGGCGAGGGCCGCGCGCAGCGTCGGCCGCGCGCTCCCGTCCGAGGGGGCGCCCGCCGCACCCGGCACGAACAGCGCCAGGACCAGTACGCCCGCCACGGCCACGCAGAAGCTGACCGTGAACACCGCGTCGTACCCGTCGACCGTCGCCCGCAGGATCCAGAACGCCACGAGCGGGCCGAGCAGGGCGCCCGCCGTGTCCATCGCGCGATGCACCCCGAAGGCGCGGCCGCGGTTCTCCGGTGTGCTGGAGAGGGAGATCAGCGCGTCGCGGGGCGCCGTGCGCAGGCCCTTGCCGGTGCGGTCGGCGGCCAGGACCAGGCCGATCAGGGGCAGGGAGTGGGCGAGCAGCAGCAGCGGCTTGCACAGCGCCGACAGGCCGTAGCCGATGCCGGCCACCCACTTGTGGCGTCCTTCGCCCCGGTCGGCGAGATGGCCCCCGGCCAGGCGCACCAGCGCCGAGAAGCCGTTGTAGATCCCGTCCAGGAGCCCGAAGCCCAGCGGGGTCAGGCCCAGGCCCGCCACCAGGTACAGCGGGAGCACCGCCGTGACCATCTCGGAGGAGACGTCGGTGACCAGGCTGACCGTGCCGAGGGCGAACACGGTCGGCGCGATCGCGGACAGGCGCCGCCCGGCGGGATGCCGGACGACGCGGTCCGCGGACCGGGATGCCGGTGCCGATGGCGGTGCCGGTGGCTGGGAGGTGGCACGGCTGTCCGCGACGTACATCTCAGGAGGCCCAGATGCCGGTGATGTCCTTGGCCGAGGCGGCGTTGCCCGCGTGCGAGGTCAGGCCCTGGGTGTCCTCCAGGGTGCGCAGCAGGTCGTAGTGGTCGTAGGTGGTGGCGCTGCTCGAACCGGCGGCGACGGGCTGGCCGTAGAGCACCGTCGGGATGCGGTTGCCGCTGAGCCTGTTGTCCTCGTCGAAGGTGACGACCAGCAGGCTGTTGTGGGATTTGGCCCAGGTGGCGTACGCGCCGAGCTTGTTCTTCAGCCAGGTGTCACCGGTCGACACCGAGCAGTCGTGCATGTCGCTGCACAGGTTGGGGGTCACGAACGACAGCTGGGGCAGCGTCGCGTAGTCGCCGGGGAACTGCGTGAACGTCCTGGCGCTCGACGTCGGTACGTTGCTGAAACCGAACCAGGGGTTGTGCTTGCGCGCGTAGTCGCCGGTGCCGCACGTGGTCGAGCCCTGGCTGGGCAGGGTCTCGTTGTAGCTCGCCCAGGTGCGGCCCGCCGCGATCTGCTCGGAGGCCAGGTTCTTCGCCGAGGAGAAGCCGGGCGTGTAGCAGCTGTCGTCCGTGATGCCCTGGGTGGAGCCGGAGAACAGCGCGAAGTAGTTGGGCTGGCTGGGGTGGGTCTGCGCGTACGACTGGGTGAGGACCGCGCCGCCGGACCGCAGCGAGTTGAGGTACGGGGCGCCGGAGGCGCCGATCACCTGGCTGTACGCGTGGTTCTCCATGACCACGACGACCACGTGGTCCGGGGACGGGACGGCGCTCGCGGCGTGCGCGGGCGTCTCGCCGCCGAGGCCGGTCCACAGCCCGACCGCCGTGGCGGCGAGGGCCGCGGCGGCGGTCACGGTGGCACGGGTGCGGCGGACGACGGAACTGCCGGACACTTCTACCTCCGGTTGGGGGAGCGGGGGATGACCGTGCGACATGGAGCATGGACACGCCAATGTTCCGGAGGGTCACGCCACCCGGCCCGGCGGGTGAAGAACGGATGAAATGCTGCGCCGCACGGCCCGTTCCCGTACCCGACGCGCACCGCGCGGGCGCTGTGCGCGGGCACGGAGGCTAATCTCGAAAGCCAGTGCCGCAGCCGGTGCCGTGATCGATGGTCGGGAGGCCGAGGGATGACCGTGCCCCAAGGGCGCAGGAGCAGTACGTTCACGCGGCTGTTGCGGCACGGCTTCACCGACCCCTCCGCCGCCGACCGCCTGCTGCAGAGCCCGGAACTGACGCCCATAAGGTCCGATCCGTTCCTCCTGGAGGCCCTGGGCGCGACCGCCGACCCCGACCAGGCCCTGCACGGGCTCGCCCGGCTGCTGGAGGCGCAGCCCGCGCCCACCGCCCGGCGTGAACTGCTCGACACCCTGATCGCCGCCAAACCGCTGCGGGACCGGCTCCTCGGGGTCCTCGGCGCCTCCACCGCGCTCGCCGACCACCTCGCCCGCCACCCCGGCGACTGGCACGAACTGGTCACCTACGAGGCCCAGGACCTGCACCCCGGCGTCGCGGAGTTCGAACGGCGGCTGACCGAGGCCACCGACCCCGTCTCGCTGCGTGTCGCCTACCGCCGCTGCCTGCTGTCGATCGCCGCCCGCGACGTGTGCGGCACCACCGACCTCGCCCAGACCGCCGCCGAACTCGCCGACCTCGCCACCGCCACCCTGCGCTCCGCCCTCGCCCTCGCCGCCGCCGCGGCACCCGAGGACGCCGCGCGCTGCCGTCTCGCGGTGATCGCGATGGGCAAGTGCGGCGGCCACGAACTCAACTACGTCTCCGACGTGGACGTCATCTTCGTCGGCGAGCCCGCGGCCGGCGCCGAGGAGGCCAAGGCGCTCCAGGCCGCGACCCGGCTCGCCTCGCACATGATGCGGATCTGCTCCGAGACCACCGTCGAGGGCAGCATCTGGCCCGTCGACGCCAACCTGCGCCCCGAGGGCAGGAACGGCCCCCTGGTGCGCACCCTCAGCAGCCATCTCGCCTACTACCAGCGCTGGGCCAAGACCTGGGAGTTCCAGGCACTGCTCAAGGCCCGCCCGGTGGCGGGCGACATGGACCTGGGCGAGGAGTACACGGCCGCTCTCGCCCCGCTGGTCTGGCAGGCCGCCGAGCGCGAGAACTTCGTCGCCGACGTGCAGCGGATGCGCCGCCGGGTCATCGACAACATCCCCGCCGGCGAGGTCGAGCGGGAGCTCAAACTGGGGCCCGGAGGCCTGAGGGACGTCGAATTCGCCGTCCAGCTGCTTCAGTTGGTGCACGGCCGCGCCGACTCCTCGCTGCGCAGCGGCACGACCCTGGACGCGCTCAAGGCCCTCGCGAACGGCGGCTACGTGGGCCGCTCGGACGCCGTCCAGCTCGACGAGGCGTACCGCTTCCTGCGCTCCATGGAGCACCGCATCCAGCTCCACCGGCTGCGCCGCACCCACCTCGTCCCCGAGGACGAGGCCGACCTGCGGCGCCTGGGCCGCTCGCTGGGCCTGCGCACCGACCCCGTCACCTCCCTGCGCCGCGAGTGGAAACGGCACTCCGGCGTCGTACGGCGTCTGCACGAGAAGCTCTTCTACCGGCCGCTGCTCGACGCCGTCGCCCAACTCGCGCCCGGCGAGACCCGGCTGAGCGCCGACGCGGCCCGGGAACGGCTCGTCGCCCTCGGCTACGCCGACCCGGCGGCCGCCCTGCGCCACCTGGAGGCGCTGGCCTCCGGCGTCACCCGCAAGTCCGCCATCCAGCGCACCCTGCTGCCCGTGCTGCTCGGCTGGTTCGCCGACTCCGCCGACCCGGACGCGGGCCTGCTGAACTTCCGCAAGGTCTCCGACGCGCTCGGCAAGACGCCCTGGTACCTCAGGCTGCTGCGCGACGAGGGCGCCGCCGCCGAGAACCTCGCCCGCGTCCTGTCCGCCGGACGCCTCGCCCCCGACCTGCTGATGCGGGCCCCCGAGGCGGTCGCCCTGCTCGGCGACGGCGACGGCGGCGGGTACGGCGGCGGACTCGAACCCCGCTCCCGCGCCCACCTCGACCAGGAGATCCTCGCCGCCGTCGGCCGTGCCTCCAGCGCCGAACAGGCCGTCACCTTCGCGCGCGGAGTACGGCGGCGCGAACTGTTCCGCACGGCCGCCGCCGACATCGTCGGCTCCTACGGCACCGAGGAGACCACCGCCGCCCCGGACCAGGGCGCCCTCATCGACCTGGTCGGCGGCGCCGTCTCCGACCTGACGGCGGCGACCCTCGCGGGCACGCTGCGCGCCGTCGTGCGCGCCGGCTGGGGGGACACCCTGCCCACCCGGTTCGCCGTCATCGGCATGGGCCGCTTCGGCGGACACGAACTCGGCTACGGCTCCGACGCCGACGTCCTGTTCGTGCACGAGCCGCAGGAGGGCGTCGACGAGCGGGAGGCGTCCGAGGCGGCCAACCGCGTGGTCTCCGAGATGCGCCGACTGCTCCAGATCCCCAGCAGCGACCCGCCGCTGCTGGTCGACGCCGACCTGCGGCCCGAGGGCAAGTCGGGGCCGCTGGTGCGCACCCTGCCCTCGTACCGGGCCTACTACCAGCGCTGGTCCCTGGTCTGGGAGTCGCACGCGCTGCTGCGCGCCGAGCCGGTCGCCGGGGACGAGGACCTCGGGCGCCGCTTCATCGAGCTGATCGACCCGCTGCGCTACCCGGCGGAGGGGCTCGGCGACGAGGCGGTGCGCGAGATCCGGCGCCTGAAGGCCCGCATGGAGTCCGAGCGGCTGCCCCGGGGCGCCGACAAGACCCTGCACACCAAGCTCGGGCGCGGCGGCCTCTCGGACGTGGAGTGGACGGTCCAGCTGCTCCAGCTCCGCCACGGCTGGGCCGAGCCCGGGCTGCGCACCACCCGCACCCGTGAGGCCCTCGCCGCCGCGTGCGCCGCGGGGCTGATCCCGGGCGAGGAGGCCGCCATCCTGGACGAGGCCTGGGTGCTCGCCTCCCGGGTGCGCAACGCGGTGATGCTCGTCCGGGGACGGGCCGGCGACACGTTCCCCTCCGAGGCGCGGGAGCTGGCCGCGGTGGGGCGCTACCTGGGGTACGGGCCGGGTCATGTCGGGGACATGCTGGACGAGTACCGGCGCACGACCCGCAGGGCCCGGGCCGTGGTCGAGGAACTCTTCTACGGAGCGTGAGCCCCGGCGCCGCCGCTCTCGGCGCCGGCCACGGCGACCGGCGGTGTGTGCGGCGGCGCGCCGTACCAGAGCCTGGCCACCGCGAACCCGAAGCCCAGGCAGAGGGCGCCGCCCGCCGCGTCCAGCCAGAAGTGGTTCGCCGTGGCGACGATCACCACGAGGGTGGTCGCGGGGTAGAGCAGGCCCAGTACCCGGGCCCAGGGCAGCGACGCCAGCGTGAAGATCGTCAGGCCGCACCACAGGGACCAGCCGATGTGCATCGACGGCATCGCCGCGTACTGGTTCGACATGTGCTTCAGGTCGCCCGACGCCATCGAGCCCCACGTGTGGTGCACCGTCACCGTGTCGACGAAGTGGCCGCCCGTCATCAGGCGCGGCGGCGCCAGCGGGAAGAAGTAGTAGCCGAGCAACGCCGCGCCCGTGGTGGCGAACAGGGTGAGCCGGGTTGCCGCGTACCGGCCCGGATGGCGCCGGTACAACCAGACCAGCACACTCAGCGTGACGATGAAGTGCAGCGTCGCGTAGTAGTAGTTCATCCCCACGATCAGCCATGTCACCGCGTTCACGGCGTGGTTGACGGTGCCCTCCACGGCGATCCCGAGCCGCTGCTCCACCTGCCAGAGCCAGTCGGCGTCGGCGAGCGCCTTGGTCCGCTGCTCCGGGACCGCGTTGCGGATGAGGGAGTAGACCCAGTAACTCATCGCGACGAGGAGGACTTCGAACCAGAGGCGGGGGCGGCGGGGGGTGCGGATCCTGCGCGGCAGGGCCTGCCCTGCGCGGTCCTCGGTCTCGTCCGCGACGGCCTGGCGGCCGGCCAGTGCGGTCACGGTGTCGTTACCCATAGCAACAGAGTCTGCCAGATCCGTGTTCCCCCACGATCATCTCGTGGAACCCCGGGGGTCGCATGTCCGCGGGGCGCCTGGCGGCTGGGCGCCTGGCGGCTGGGCGGGGGTATGGAGCTCGGGCGCGGGCCGGTGGGGGGTTTTGCGCAGTTCCCCGCGCCCCTGAAGGGCTGGGCCTGGGGGCCGGTGGTCGGCTGCGAGCCGGTGGGGGGTTTGCGCAGTTCCCCGCGCCCCTGAAGGGCTGGGGGTGGGAGGCATGGTCTGCGCCAGTTCCCCGCGCGTCTTTCAGGGGGGCGTCCGGGGGCCCGGGGTGCGCGGAGCGTGGCTTTTCAGGGGCGCGGGGAACTGCGCGATCAGCCACGACGGGCCCGCAGGGGACGACGTGCCGCAAGGCCCCGCGGGGCTACGGCCGCAGGGACGCCGTCGAGCCGCGTACGACCAGTTCCGGCATGAACACGAACTCGCTGTGCGGAGCCGGCGTGCCCCCGATCTCCTCCAGCAGCGCCCGCACCGCCGCCTGCCCCATGGCCGGCACCGGCTTCCGTACCGTCGTCAGCGGTGGATCCGTGAACGCGATCAGCGGCGAGTCGTCGAACCCCACCACCGAGACGTCGGTGGGAACCTCCAGCCCCCGCTGCCGTGCGGCGCGTATCGCCCCGAGCGCCATCATGTCGCTCGCGCACACCACCGCCGTGCACCCCCGGTCCATGAGCGCGGACGCCGCCGCCTGCCCGCCCTCCAGCGTGTACAGCGAGTGCTGGATCAGCCGCGTCTCTATGTCGTCGGGGGCCAGCCCGAGCCGCTCGTGCATCGTGCGCACGAACCCCTCGATCTTGCGCTGCACCGGCACGAAGCGCCGGGGCCCGAGGGCCAGGCCGATGCGGGTGTGGCCGAGCGAGACCAGGTGCGTGACCGCCAGGGTCGTCGCGGCCCGGTCGTCGGGGGAGATGAACGGCGCCTGCACCTTCGGCGAGAAGCCGTCCACCAGCACGAACGGCACGCCCTGCGCGCGCAGCCGCTCGTAGCGCTCCATGTCGGCGGTGGTGTCGGCGTGCAGCCCGGAGACGTAGATGATGCCCGCGACCCCGCGGTCCACCAGCATCTCGGTGAGCTCGTCCTCCGTGGACCCGCCCGGCGTCTGCGTGGCCAGCACCGGTGTGTACCCCTGGCGTGTCAGCGCCTGGCCGATGACCTGGGCGAGCGCGGGGAAGATCGGGTTCTCCAGCTCCGGGGTGATCAGCCCGACCAGGCCCTCGCTGCGCTGCCGCAGCCGCACCGGACGCTCGTACCCGAGGACGTCGAGCGCGGCCAGCACCGACTGGCGCGTGGTCGCGGCGACGCCCGGCTTGCCGTTCAGCACCCGGCTGACGGTCGCCTCGCTGACGCCCGCCTGGGCTGCGATGTCGGCAAGGCGTGTGGTCACAGGAGTGGACTGTACCGGTCGTCCCTGTGCTTGCCCACCGATCGGACGCCGGGCCCGATCCGTGGAGCGGCCCCCTGCCGGTCGCTGCGCCATCGCGCCCCCTCGTCGTCGTGTGATCCGTGCGGCACGCGCTTCGTGGGCCCGTGCGGCAAGAGCTTGCAGAGTCTTGCACACCTGTCCACCCTCCAGCTGTGTGGGCGTACAACTGCGGAAACGCAAGACATACGGTCCTCACGGCAGGGTCACGTTCCGGTAACCGAAGGCCGATCTTTCGCTTTTTTGCAGCAAGACCTTTCGTCGCGCTTACATCGCTGTTACGTTCACGTCGCCCGGCGGCGTCCTCGGGCTTTCACCCTCAAGGAGAACTCATGCGGCGTGGCATAGCGGTCACCGCACTGGTGGCGTCCGTCGCCCTGACGGCGGCGGCCTGCGGCAGCAGCGGCAGCGACAGCGGCAAGTCGGACGGGCCGGTCACCATCACCTGGTGGGACACCTCCAACGCCACGAACGAGGCGCCGACGTACCAGGCCCTGGTGGACGGCTTCGAGAAGGCCAACCCGAAGATCAAGGTCAAGTACGTCAACGTGCCCTTCGACCAGGCGCAGAACAAGTTCGACACCGCCGCCGGCTCCCAGGGCGCTCCCGACGTGCTGCGCTCGGAGGTCGGCTGGACGCCCGCCTTCGCCAAGAAGGGCTACTTCCTGCCGCTGGACGGCACCGAGGCCCTCGCCGACCAGGGCAAGTTCCAGCCGAGCCTGATCAAGCAGGCCCAGTACGAGGGCAAGACCTACGGCGTGCCGCTGGTCACCGACACCCTCGCCCTCGTCTACAACAAGGCCCTGTTCAAGAAGGCCGGGATCACCGAGGCGCCGAAGACCTGGGACGAGCTGAAGTCCGACGCCGCCAAGGTCAAGGACAAGACCGGCGTCGACGGCTACTGGGGCTCCACGGCCGGCTACTACGCCCAGACCTTCCTCTACGGCGAGGGCACCGACACCGTCGACGCCAGCGCCAAGAAGGTCACCGTCGCCTCGCCCGCCGCGAAGAAGGCGTACGGCACCTGGCTGGGCATGTTCGACGGCAAGGGCCTGCACAAGGCCGACACGACCGCGGACGCCTACGCCCACATCCAGGACGCGTTCGTGAACGGCAAGGTCGCCGCGATCGTCCAGGGCCCCTGGGAGATCACGAACTTCTACAAGGGGTCGGCCTTCACCGACAAGTCCAACCTGGGCATCGCCACCGTCCCGGCCGGCTCCACCGGCAAGGCGGGCGCCCCCACCGGCGGCCACAACCTCGCCGTGTACGCCGGTTCCGACAAGGCGCACCAGGCGGCGGCCCTGACGTTCCTGAAGTTCATGACCTCGGCGGCGTCCCAGGAGACGATCGCCCGGAAGAACTCCACCCTGCCCACCCGCGAGGACGCCTACACCGCCGCGGTCAAGGCCGACCCCGGGATCGCCGGCTACCAGGGCGTCCTCGCCGCCGCCCAGCCGCGCCCGGCACTGCCCGAGTACAGCTCGCTGTGGGGCCCGCTCGACACCGAGCTGCCCAGGATCGCGGGCGGCAAGGAGTCCCTGGACAAGGGCCTGAGCAACGTGGAGCTCGCGATCGACAAGCTCGTCCCGGACTTCAGCAAGTAGGTGAAGCGCGGGGCCGCCGGATCCTCCGTGCACCGGGGGAGGGATCCGGCGGCCACCGGCCGCACCGGGCCGGGCAAGGCCCAGGCCAGTCGCCCCTGATCCGCAGACCCCGAAGGTTGTCGAACCATGACAGTCGCCATCGACCGCGCGACCGGCAAGCGCCGAGGTGACCGCGCGCCGCGTCCTGGCCTCGGCCGGCGCCTGAGGCACGGCTACGAGAAGCACTGGTACGCGTACGTGATGATCGCGCCCGTGGCCGTCGTGCTCGGCGCCCTCGTGCTCTACCCCCTGGTGTACGGCCTCTACCTCACCCTCACCGACGCCGACAGCCTCAACACGGCCCGCACCATCGGCGTCAACCACATCGACGCCACCTACCGGTTCGTCGGGCTCGACAACTACCGGGACATCCTGTTCGGTCCGACGTCCTACGACCGGTTCTGGTCGCACTTCGTGTGGACCGTCGTCTGGACGGTGCTCTGCGTCGCCCTGCACTACGGCATCGGCCTCGCGCTCGCGCTGCTGCTGAACCAGAAGTTCCGCGGCCGCACCTTCTACCGCATGGTGCTGGTACTGCCCTGGGCCGTCCCCACCTTCGTCACCGTCTTCGGCTGGCGCTTCATGCTCGCCGACGGCGGTGTCGTCAACGCCGCCCTGCACGCCCTGCACCTGCCCGAGCCGCAGTGGCTGGAGGACACCTTCTGGCAGCGGTTCGCCGCGATCATGGTCAACACCTGGTGCGGTGTGCCGTTCATGATGCTCTCCCTGCTCGGCGGGCTCCAGGCCATCGACGGCTCGCTCTACGAGGCCGCCGAGATGGACGGCGCCAACGCCTGGCAGCGCTTTCGCCATGTCACCCTGCCGGGCCTGCGGTCGGTGAGCGCCACCGTCGTGCTCCTCGGCGTCATCTGGACCTTCAACCAGTTCGCGATCGTCTTCCTGCTGTTCGGCAAGACGGCCCCCGACGCCCAGATCCTGGTCACCTGGGCCTACCAACTGGGCTTCGGGCAGCAGCCGCGTGACTTCGCCCAGTCCGCCGCCTACGGCATCCTGCTGCTGGCCGTCCTGATCGTCTTCACGTCCTTCTACCGCCGCTGGCTGAGCCGCAACGACCAGCAGTCCGCGATCTGAGGCAGGAGCAGGAGATCCCATGAGTACGACCACCGCCCAGACCTCCGTCGCGACGCCCGAACCCGCGCCCGGCCCCGCCCCGACGGCCACCGCGCGCCGCCGGGCCCGCGGCCGCGGCAGCCGGGGGCCCCTGGCGAGGGCCGCCTCCCACGCCGCCCTGACCGTGGCGAGCCTGATCGCGTTCTTCCCCGTCGCCTGGCTGATCTTCCTGTCGCTGGGCCCGGACAAGGACGACTACCTGCACCCCGGCCACATCCTGCACACGATGTCGCTGGCCAACTACGCGTTCGTCCTGAACCACACGGGCTTCTTCGACTGGCTGAAGAGCTCGCTCATCGTCACCCTGGGCGCCACGTTCATCGGCGTGCTGCTCGCCGCGACCAGCGGCTACGCCGTCTCCCGCATGCGCTTCCCCGGCTACCGGAAGTTCATGTGGGTGCTGCTGGTCACCCAGATGTTCCCGATCGCCGTCCTGATCGTGCCGATGTACCAGATCCTGTCGGACCTCGGACTCATCGACACCTACCTCGGCCTGATCCTCGTCTACTGCACGACCGTCGTGCCCTACAGCGCCTGGCTGCTCAAGGGCTACTTCGACACGATCCCGTTCGAGATCGACGAGGCGGGACGGGTCGACGGGCTCAGCCCCTTCGGCACCTTCTTCCGGCTGATCCTGCCGCTCGCCAAGCCCGGCCTGGCGGTCGCCGCCTTCTACAACTTCCTCACCGCCTTCGGCGAGGTCGCCTTCGCCTCCACCTTCATGCTGAGCGAGGACAAGTACACCTTCGCCGTGGGCCTGCAGAGCTTCGTCAGCGAACACGACGCGCAGCGCAACCTCATGGCCGCCACCGCGGTGCTGATCGCGATACCCGCGTCGGTGTTCTTCTACCTCGTGCAGAGGAACCTGGTGACCGGCCTCACCGCGGGCGGAACCAAGGGCTGACCGCCGCCCCTTCCAGGGCTCCCGCGCGCCCGGCGCGCGGGTGGCGGCCGCGGTTCCCTCCAGACCCCGCTGGAACCGCGGCCGCCGCACCACTTCGCCCCGTCTCTTCTTCCCCCTCGTTCCTCCCCCAGTCCTCCGACGACCTGACGACCTCGGCTCCGCCCGCCCGGCCCCGCCCGGGCGCCCGGACCCCCACCGCACCAAGGACGCCATGAGCCAGTACTCCGCCGACCCGGCCCCGCACTCCGCCCTCGCCACCGTCGCCGCGGCACACCGCGACTGGTGGCGGCACGCGGTGATCTACCAGGTCTATCCGCGCAGCTTCGCCGACGGCGACGGCGACGGCATGGGCGACCTGCAGGGCGTGCGCTCCCGACTCCCGTATCTGCGCGACCTCGGCGTGGACGCCGTGTGGCTCAGCCCGTTCTACGCCTCTCCGCAGGCCGACGCCGGCTACGACGTCGCCGACTACCGTGCCGTCGACCCCATGTTCGGCACCCTCCTGGACGCCGACGCGCTCGTCCGCGACGCGCACGCGCTCGGGCTCAGGATCATCGTGGACCTCGTCCCCAACCACTCCTCCGACCAGCACGAGTGGTTCAAACGCGCCCTCGCCGAAGGCCCCGGCTCCCCGCTGCGGGACCGCTACCACTTCCGCCCCGGCAAGGGCGAGGACGGCGAACTCCCGCCCAACGACTGGGAGTCCATCTTCGGCGGGCCGGCCTGGACGCGGGTGCCGGACGGCGAGTGGTACCTCCACCTGTTCGCGCCCGAGCAGCCCGACTTCAACTGGGACCACCCGGCCGTCGGCGACGAGTTCCGCTCCATCCTGCGGTTCTGGCTCGACATCGGCGTGGACGGCTTCCGCGTCGACGTCGCCCACGGCCTGGTGAAGGCCGAGGGACTGCCCGACCTCGGCGGCCGGGACCAGCTCAAGCTGCTGGGCAACGACGTCATGCCGTTCTTCGACCAGGACGGCGTCCACGCCATCTACCGCCAGTGGCGCACTATCCTGGACGAGTACTCCGGCGACCGGATCTTCGTCGCCGAGGCCTGGACCCCGACCATCGAGCGCACCGCCCACTACGTGCGCCCCGACGAACTCCACCAGGCCTTCAACTTCCAGTACCTGAGCAGCGCCTGGGACGCGGCCGAACTGCGCGAGGTCATCGCACGCACCCTCGACGCCATGCGCCCGGTCGGCGCCCCCGCCACCTGGGTGCTGTCCAACCACGACGTCACCCGCCACGCCACCCGCTTCGCCAACCCGCCCGGTCTCGGCACCCAGATCCGCACGGCGGGCGACCGCGCCCTCGGGCTGCGCCGGGCTCGGGCCGCCACCCTGCTCATGCTGGCGCTGCCCGGCTCGGCCTACCTCTACCAGGGCGAGGAACTCGGCCTGCCGGACGTGGTCGACCTCCCCGACGAGGTGCGGCAGGACCCCGCCTACTTCCGGGGCGCGGGCCAGGACGGCTTCCGCGACGGCTGCCGGGTCCCGATCCCGTGGACGCGGGACGGGTCCTCGTACGGCTTCGGCGGCGGGGGGAGCTGGCTGCCGCAGCCGCCGGAGTGGGGCGGGTTGAGCGTCCAGGCGCAGACCGGGACGCCCGGCTCGACCCTGGAGCTGTACCGTGCGGCGCTGGCCGTCCGCCGCGCCCAGGCCGACCTGGGCGCGGGCGAGAGCGTCGAGTGGCTGAAGGCGCCGGACGGCGTCCTCGCCTTCCGACGGGGGGAGTTCGTGTGTGTCGCCAACACCACGGGCGAGTCGGTGACGACACCGGCGCACGGGCGGCTGCTGCTCGCCAGCGATGAGATCGCCGAGACCGGCGGCGAGGCCAAGCTCCCGGCGGACACCACCGTGTGGTGGACGACGGCGGGGGCCTGACGGCGGGGGCCTGACGGCGGGGGCCTGACGGCGGGGACCTGACGGCGCGTCCGCAAGTCCTCGCACCACCTTCACACCGGCCCGCTGCCTTTTCGGCAGCGGGCCCTTAACATCTGCGTCACCGCAAGTTTGCTGAAAGATTTCAGCAAGCTCCTTCAAGGACGAAGGACCCCCATGGCACGCAGATCCCTCCGCGCGGTGCCGGCCCTCGCCGCCGCCCTCTCCGCGCTCGCATTTGGCATGTACCCGACTTCCGCGCAGGCCTCCCCGCCCGGCGCCAAGGACGTCACCGCCGTCCTCTTCGAGTGGAAGTACGCCTCGGTGGCCACGGAGTGCACCCGCACCCTCGGTCCCGCCGGCTACGGATACGTCCAGGTCTCCCCGCCCGCCGAGCACATACAGGGCCCGCAGTGGTGGACGTCGTACCAGCCCGTCTCGTACCGGATCGCCGGCCGGCTCGGTGACCGCGCCGCCTTCCAGGCCATGGTGAACACCTGCCACGCGGCGGGGGTGAAGGTCGTGGTCGACTCCGTCGTCAACCACATGTCGGCGGGCAGCGGCACCGGCACCGGCGGCAGCCCCTACACCAAGTACGACTACCCGGGCCTGTACTCCTCCCCCGACTTCGACGACTGCACCGCCCAGGTCACCGACTACCAGGACCGCTGGAACGTCCAGCACTGCGAACTGGTCGGCCTCGCCGACCTGGACACCGGCGAGGAGTACGTCCGCAAGGCCATCGCCGGATACCTGAACGACCTGCTGGGCCTCGGGGTCGACGGCTTCCGCATCGACGCGGCCAAGCACATCCCGGCCGAGGACCTGGCGAACATCAAGTCCCGGCTGACCAGGCCCGACGCCTACTGGAAGCAGGAGGTCGTCTACGGCGCCGGCGAGGCCGCCCAGCCCACCGAGTACACCGGGAACGGGGACGTCCAGGAGTTCCGGTACGCCTACGACCTCAAGCGCGTCCTCACCCGCGAGAAGCTCGCCTACCTCAAGAACTTCGGCGAGGGCTGGGGCTATCTGAACGGCTCGGTGGCGGGCGTGTTCGTGGACAACCACGACACCGAGCGCAACGGCAGCACGCTGAGCTACAAGGACGGCGCCGACTACACGCTCGCCAACGTGTTCATGCTGGCCTACCCCTACGGCGCCCCGGACATCGACTCCGGCTACGAGTGGACCGATCCGGATGCGGGCCCGCCGGACGGCGGTACGGTCGGCGCCTGCTGGCAGGACGGCTGGAAGTGCCAGCACGCCTGGCCGGAGATCGTCCGCATGGTCGCCTTCCGCAACGCCACGCGCGGGCAGGCCGTCACGAACTGGTGGGACGACGGGAACAACGCCATCGCGTTCGGACGGGGCGACAGGGGCTATGTGGCCCTCAACCACGAGACCTCCGCCCTGACCCGCACCTACCAGACCTCGCTGGCCGCCGGCACGTACTGCGACGTGCAGCACGAGACCACGGTGAGCGTCGACTCCGGCGGCCGGTTCAGCGCCACCCTCGGACCGGACACGGCCCTCGCCCTCTACGCGGGCAAGTCGAGCTGCTGAAAAATCTTTCCGCATGTTTCACGCCTCTTGCTGTACGCCTTGCGGCGGCGATACGGTCACGCGGGCGCCCGGCACCGTAGCCGTGCCGTGGGCGTGGGGTCGGTCCAATTGAGCCGTATTCGCTAGGAGTTCACGCCTGTGATACCGAGATGGCCGGCGCCGCGGACGCGCCGCAGCCCGCGTCGGGGCAGGGTCGCGGCGGTCGCCGTCGCCGCCCTCGCCGCAGTCCTCGCCCCGCCCCTCGCCGCGCGGGCGGCCGCACCGCCGCCCGCACCGCCCTCCGACGCCCGCCTCGCCGCCGAACCCGCCCGGCACGACGACACCCGAGAACAGTTCTACTTCGTCATGCCGGACCGGTTCGCCAACGGTGACAGGAGCAACGACCGCGGCGGACTGACCGGTTCACGCCTGGCCACCGGCTACGACCCCACCGACAAGGGCTTCTACCAGGGCGGCGACCTCAAGGGCCTCACCCGGCGCCTCGACTACATCAAGGGGCTCGGCACCACCGCCATCTGGATGGCCCCGATCTTCAAGAACCAGCCCGTGCAGGGAAGCGGGAGCGACGCGAGCGCCGGGTACCACGGCTACTGGATCACCGACTTCACCCGGGTCGACCCGCACTTCGGGACCGCCGCGGACCTCAGGACCCTCATCTCCACGGCCCACGCCAAGGGCATGAAGGTCTTCTTCGACGTCATCACCAACCACACCGCCGACGTCGTCGACTACAAGGGCCAGTCCCACGACTACCTCTCCAAGGGCGCCTTCCCCTATCTGACCAGGGACGGGCGGCCCTTCGACGACGCCGACCACGCGGACGGCGGGAGCGGGTTCCCGCCCGTGGACGCCGCCTCCTTCCCGCGCACCCCGAGCGTCCCGGCGGCGAAGCGGAACACCAAGGTCCCGGCCTGGCTCAACGACCCGACGATGTACCACAACCGCGGCGACTCCACCTACACCGGGGAGAACGCGACCTACGGCGACTTCTCGGGCCTGGACGACCTGTGGACCGAGCGCCCCGAGGTCGTCAGCGGCATGGAGAGGATCTACCAGCGCTGGGTGCGGGACTTCGACATCGACGGCTTCCGCATCGACACCGTCAAGCACGTCGACATGCCGTTCTGGACCCAGTGGGCGACCGCCCTCGACCGCTACGCCGCCGCGCACGGCCGCAAGCACTTCTTCATGTTCGGCGAGGTGTACTCCGCCGACCCGGCCGTCACCTCCCCCTACGTCACCCAGGGCCGCCTGGACGCGACACTCGACTTCCCCTTCCAGGACGCGGCCCGCGCCTACGCCTCCCAGGGCGGCAGCGCCCGCCGGCTGGCGAGCGTGTTCGCCGACGACTACCGGTACACGACGGACAAGGCCAACGCGTACGAGCAGGTCACCTTCCTCGGCAACCACGACATGGGCCGCATCGGCTCCTTCCTGAAGCAGGACAACCCCGCCGCGTCCGACGCGCAGCTGCTGCGCAAGGACGAGTTCGCCAACGAGCTGATGTTCCTCAGCCGGGGCAACCCGGTCGTCTACTACGGCGACGAGCAGGGCTTCACCGGCGCCGGCGGCGACAAGGACGCCCGCCAGACGATGTTCGCCTCAAAGGTGCCCGACTACCTCGACGACGACGAGATCGGCACCGACCGGACGCACGCGAGCGACTCCTACGACACCAGAGCGCCGCTCTACGAGCAGATCAGCGCTCTCGCGAAGCTGCGGCGGGACAACCCCGCCCTGACCGACGGCGTCCAGACCGAGCGCTACGCGGCCGACGGCCCCGGGATCTACGCGTTCTCCCGGACGGACGCGGCCTCCGGCGCCGACTACGTGGTGGCCCTGAACAACGCCGGTGACACCCGGCGGGCGACGTTCGAGACCAGCTCGGCGGGCATGGTGTACCGGGGGATCCACGGCACCGGCGCCACCGTCACCTCCGGCCCCGACACCAAGGTCACCGTCACCGTCCCGGCCTACTCCGCCGTCGTCCTCAAGGCCGCCCGCCCGCCGGCCGCACCGGCCACCAGGCCGGAGATCACCCTGAAGGCCCCAGACGCGGGCGCCACCGGCACCGTGCAGGTCTCCGCCGACGCCGACGGCGGCCGGCTCGACCGCGTGGTCTTCGCCGCCCAGACCGGCGACGGCCCCTGGCGCGTCCTCGGCTCCGCCGACCACGCCCCGTACAAGGTCACCCAGACCATCGCCGCGAACGTCCCGGCCGGCACCGCCCTGCGCTACAAGGCGGTGGTGGTCGACTCGGCGGGCCGCACGGCGAGCGCCCTGGCCCAGAGCACCACCGGCACCCCGCCCGCCCCGCCGATCCCCACGGCCTCCACCCGCGACCACGCGATCGTCCACTACAAGCGCCCCGACGGCGACTACGCCGACTGGAGCCTGTACGCCTGGGGCGACCTCGCGGACGGCGAGGCCACCACCTGGCCCGCCGGCCACCCCTTCATCGGCCGCGACGCGTACGGAGCCTTCGCCTACGTCAAGCTGAAGCCCGGCGCCGCCGGCGTCGGCTTCCTCGTCGTCGACAAGAACGGCGACAAGGACGTCTCGGCCGACCGCAACATCGACGTCACCAGGACCGGTGAGGTGTGGATCGAGCAGGGCAGGCCCGACGTCCTGACCCAGCGGCCCGACCTCCCCGCCCCGGACCCCGCGAAGGCGGTCCTGCACTACCACCGGGCCGACGGCGACTACGACGGCTGGGGCCTGCACGTGTGGACCGGCGCCGCACACCCCACCGACTGGTCCAGCCCGCTGAAGCCGGTACGGACCGACGCGTACGGCGCGGTCTTCGAGGTGCCGCTGGCCGCCGGCGCCACCAGCCTCGACTACATCGTCCACCGCGGGGACACCAAGGACCTCCCCACCGACCAGTCCCTCGACCTGGCCGCGGACGGCCATGAGGTGTGGCTGCTCGACGGCCAGGACGAACACCTGCTGCCGCAGCCGGCGGGCGGCGCCGCGGCCCTGGACCTGAGCACGTCCAAGGCGATCTGGATCGACCGGGACACCGTGGCCTGGAACGGCGTCGACGGTGCCGCCTCCACCCAGCTCCTCGCGTCCCGCGACGGCTCGATCGCCGTCCGGGCCGGGACACTGACGAGCGACGACGAGCGCTGGCTCCGGCTGACCAGGACCACGCTCACCGACGCCCAGAAGGCGAAGTTCCCGCACCTCAAGGACTACACCGCCTGGTCCGTCGACCCGCGCGACCGCACCCGGGTGCGCGAGGCGCTGCGCGGCCAACTCGTCGCGAGCCAGCGGGCCGAGAACGGCGCCGTGCTCGCCGCGACCGGCGTCCAGAGCGCCGGGGTGCTCGACGACCTCTACGCCGGCGCGCGAACGGCCCGGCTGGGCCCGACGTTCGACCACGGCCGCCCCACCCTCGCCGTGTGGGCGCCCACCGCGCGGTCGGTGCGGCTGGAACTCGGCGGCACCACCGCCGCCATGCACCGCGACGCCGCCACCGGCGTCTGGTCCGTGACGGGCCCCGCGTCCTGGAAGAACAAGCCCTACCGCTACGTCGTCCAGGTGTGGGCGCCCACCGTCCACAAGATCGTCACCAACAAGGTCACCGATCCCTACTCCCTGGCGCTGAGCGCCGACTCCACGCGCAGCCTGGCCGTCGACCTGGACGACAGGACCCTGGCCCCCGGCGGCTGGTCCGCCCTGCGCAAGCCCAAGGCGGTGCCGCTCAGGAGCGCCCAGATCCAGGAACTGCACATCCGTGACTTCTCCGTCGCGGACGGCACCGTACCGGCGGGGGAGCGGGGCACCTACCTCGCGTTCACCGCCAAGGACAGCGACGGCTCCCGGCACCTGCGCGAACTGGCCCGCGCGGGAACGTCGTACGTCCATCTGCTGCCCGCGTTCGACTTCTCGACCGTCCCCGAGAGGAGGTCCGCGCAGACCGGTCCCGCCTGCGACCTCGCGGCCTACCCCGCCGACTCCGACCGGCAGCAGGCGTGCGTCACCGCGACCGCCGCGAAGGACGCCTACAACTGGGGCTACGACCCCTACCACTTCACGGTCCCCGAGGGCTCCTACGCCACCGACCCGGACGGCACCGCCCGGACGGTCCAGTTCCGCAGGATGGTCCAGTCGCTCAACCAGGACGGGCTGCGGGTCGTGATGGACGTCGTCTACAACCACACCGCCGCCGCGGGTCAGGCCGACACCTCCGTACTGGACCGGATCGTGCCCGGCTACTACCAGCGGCTGCTCGCCGACGGATCCGTGGCCGACTCCAGCTGCTGCGCCGACACCGCGCCCGAGAACGCCATGATGGGCAAGCTCGTCGTGGACTCGATCGTCACCTGGGCCAAGGAGTACAAGGTCGACGGCTTCCGCTTCGACCTCATGGGCCACCACCCGAAGGCGAACATCCTCGCGGTCAGAAAGGCCCTGGACGGGCTCACCCCGAAGAAGGACGGCGTCGACGGCAAGAAGATCATCCTGTACGGGGAGGGCTGGAACTTCGGGGAGGTCGCCGACGGCGCCCGCTTCACCCAGGCCACCCAGGCGAACATGGCCGGGACGGGCGTCGCGACCTTCTCCGACCGGGCCCGGGACGCCGTACGCGGCGGAAGCCCCTTCGACTCCGACCCCGGCCTTCAGGGCTTCGCGTCCGGGCTGTACACCGACCCCAACTCCGCCACCGGCAACGGGACGACGGCCGAGCAGAAGGCGCGCCTCCTGCACCAGCAGGACCTCATCAAGGTCGGGCTGACCGGCGATCTCGCCGCCTACCGCTTCACCGACAGCGCCGGCAAGCAGGTCACCGGGGCCGGCGTCGACTACAACGGGGCGCCCGCCGGATACGCCGACGCGCCCGGCGACGCCCTCGCCTACGTGGACGCCCACGACAACGAGACGCTGTTCGACGCGCTCACCTACAAGCTGCCCGCCTCCACCAGCGCCCCCGACCGGGCCCGCGCACAGGTGCTGGCCATGGCCACGGCCACCCTCTCCCAGGGCCCGTCGCTCTCCCAGGCGGGCACCGACCTGCTGCGGTCCAAGTCCCTGGACCGCAACTCCTTCGACAGCGGCGACTGGTTCAACGCGATCCACTGGGACTGCCGCGACGGCAACGGCTTCGGGCGCGGGCTGCCTCCCGCCGCCGACAACCGGTCCGCGTGGCCGTACGCCACCCCGTTGCTGCGCTCGGTCAGGGTCGGCTGCGACCAGATCCGCTCGGCCTCGGCCGCCTACCGGGACCTGCTGAGGATCCGTACCACCGAACCCGCCTTCTCCCTCGCCACCGCCGACCAGGTGCAGTCGACGCTGTCCTTCCCGCTGTCCGGCAGGGACGAGACCCCCGGCGTGATCACGATGAAGCTCGGTGATCTGGTCGTGGTCCTCAACGCGAGCCCCCAGCGGCAGACCCAGACGGTCGCTGCCCTCGCCGGTGAACGGTACGCGCTGCACACCGTCCAGGCCCGGGGCGCGGACCCGGTCGTCAAGCGGTCGTCGTACGCGGTGGGATCCGGCACGTTCTCCGTGCCCGGCCGCACGGTGGCGGTCTTCGCCCGGCGGTAGGGAGCCGCACGCGGAGAAGCGGGACCGGTTCGGGGCCACCCCGGGCCGGTCCCCCCCCGGTGCGGCCGGTGCGGTCGGTCGCGGTTACGAGGCCAGTGAGAGCAGCCGGGCCATCAGCTCGGTGAACGGGCCGTCCACCGGCTCGTTCTTGAGCGCGTGGCGCAGCAGCGTCTTCATCTCGTCGTCGTACACCGCGCTCACCGCGGCCAGCGCCGCGAAGTCGTGCACGAGCTGCCGCTCCAGCTCACGGCGCGGGATGCGCCGCCCGTCGAGCCAGAGCAGGGCCGTGGACTCGCAGAGCGAGATCCAGGAGCGGATCACCAGTTCGAGCCGCACGGGTGGCGGGTCCTGGATGTCCAGATGCACCAGCATCTGGACGTACGCGGCCTGCCGGACCGAGCTGATCAGCGCGTTCGTCCGGGACGAGCCCACGGCCGGCCCCCCGCGCATCAACGCCGAGAAACCCGGCCCGTGTTCGTCCACGAAGTCGAAGAACCGGCCCATCACCCGCAGCAGCCGCTGCCCCAGCGGCCCCTGGCACGGCTCCACGAACCGGTCCGCCAGATCCTGCGAGGCACGCTTCAGCGCGGCTTCGTACAGGCTGCGTTTGCCGGGGAAGTAGTGGTAGACCAGCGGGCGCGAGATGCCCGCCGCGGACGCTATCTCATCGATGGAGACCTCGTCGGGGGAGCGCTGGCTGAACAGTTCGAGCGCGACGCCGATCAACTGCTGCCGCCGCTCCTCGACTCCCAGCCTGCGGCGTACCCCGGTAGTCATACGAACACCTTACCGATCGAATCCAGCCTCGGACCGGCCGGATCGCCGGCCGTCGTTCACAGGGCCGCGCGCGACGGTCGCCATCGCGCTACCGCAGCCCGCTGATCGTCCTCCCGTCCACCAGCGTCGCCTTCAGTCCCGCCTTCGCCCCTCGGCTCGTACGCAGCGCGAGCAGGTTGCCCCGCCCCGAGCCGTCGACCGCGCCGCTCGCACGGATCGACGCGGTGTCCTCGCTGCCCGCGGCGAGCAGATACCAGCTGCCCCCCGCCGACTTCCACAGCACGCCCGCCAGCACATGGGGATCCTTCGCGCCGCACGCGGCCACCCCCTCCGCCTTCGCCGCCACCGCGCCGAACCGGCCGCCCGGCGTGTGGAACTCGGCGAGGACCCGGGGCTCGTCCCCCCGCCAGGTCTCCGCCCGCGCGCACATCCAGTCCGCGGCCCCGGACCCGTCCGGCAGGGTCTGGCGCGCGTACCCCCACGCGTTCACGGACCGCACGCCCTGCCCCCGCACCGCCGCGAGCGAGCAGGCGAACGGCGCCCAGGTGCGCAGTGCCTCGTCACCGGTCACCTCCTTGGGCGCGGCGGGCCGCCCCACGGTGAGATGCGCCGGGACCAGTTCCCCGAGGTCGGTCAGCAGCCGGGTGCTTCCGGAGCCGTCCGTGACCTGGAGCGCGTTCCACGCGGTGCAGGGGGCGTCCGGGCGGGAGGGGCCGGCCAGCGGCGCCGTCACCCCGTCCTCGGGGCCCAGGCCCAGGGTGGCCGGCACGGGCCGGAGCAGGTCCCGCGCGGCGGCCTTGGTCACCCAGGGCGCGGTGAGATAGCGGACGCCGCCGTCCGCGCGGTACAGGACCACGGCCTCCGCCTCGGCGCCGGCGGCCGAGTCGACCCGGGCGAAGTCGAGCGCGGCCCCGACGCGTCCGCCCGTCGGCTCGGCGTACCGGGCGATGCGCAGGCCGTCGTAGAAGACGGCCACCCGGGCGGTGTCGACCTGCCCGGCGTACAGCAGATGCGGCGGGCCGGCCGGGGGACCGGAGGGGGTGCCGGGGGTGGCGGAGAACCGGACGGACGGCCCGGGGTCCGCCCACGCGGCCAGCGCCCGGCCGAGGAAGGCCCGGTCCCCGGTCAGCTCGCCGCGCGCGGGCCACACGGAGAAGTCGGTGCGCGCGGACGTCTTCCACGCGCCTGCCGGCACCCTGGTCAGCAGGGCCGGATCCAGGGCGGCCTCGACGGCGGGATTGCCCGCCGAGGAGGAGGCGCCCGCACCCCACCCGCCGTCCGGCCGCACGAGCAGCGCCGCGCACACCACGACGGCCGCCGCGGCTGCCAGGACGGCCTTGGTGTGGTGCCTGCGCCGCATCAGGTCGGTCGGCAGCGCCTGGAGCGCGCAGGGGTCGAACTCGGGGGAGGCGAGCAGGGCGTCCTGCGCCGGGACCCGCGCGGCCTCGCGGATCGCCGCCGCCGGGTCCGGCGCGCCCGCCGACCGCAGCACCTTGCGCACCGCGTCCTCGGGCAGGCGCTCCAGACCCCGCAGCACATACGCCGCGCGCGCCGGGCCGGAGAGCGCCGAAAGGCGCTGCTCCAGGGCGAGTTCACCGGCGCCGCCGGAACGCGGGAACAGCCGCAGACCCCACACCTGGGGCAGCAGCGGCGGCAGCTGCGAGCGCTTCGGCCAGGCCGCGCGCCGCAGCGGGCGGCTCGCCTCCAGCGCCGCGCGCACCACCTTCAGGCGCAGCAGCGCGTACCCGGGGCCGGGATCGCGCCCGGCGCCGCCCGGAGCCTGTGCGCCGCCTCCCCTTCCGCCCTGGGTCGGGATCGCGGGCAGCGCGGCCCGCCCGCGCGGCAGCGCGCGCTGGACGAGGGAGTGCGCGGTCAGGACCCGGCGGCGCCGGCCGAGATCGCCCGGCAGCATCAGATAGGCGAGCCGCACGAGCCGGGGGTAGTGCTCGACGAGCGCGGCCTCGGCCTGCTCGACATCGACGGCGGGTCCGGCGGAGCGGGGTGCGCGGTGGGCGACATGCTGTGGCTGCACGCAGGACAAACGAGCGCGGCCCCGGTTTGGTCACCTGGCGCCCCTCGCCCGGCGCGGCACCTGGGTCTTTCGTTCCGTTGAGCGCGGGGCGCCCCGCAGCCGTAGGGAAGGGCGGAGCCTTCGCGAGGGCTTCCAGCGGCGTGGGCCGAAGCGAGTGGAGGACGACATGACGTGGACGCGCGAGAAGCTGGCGGCCGGTGCGGCCGCCGCCCTGATGGTGCTGACCGGGTGCGCCGGCGCGGACGGTGCGGACAAGGCCCGGCAGAAGGTCCCGCCGGCGGCGACCGGCAGCCTGGAGGACCTGGCGGCGGACGTCAGGTGCAAGCCGCAGATCCAGACGGACGCGGACACGATCCGCCAGGCCATCTGCAGGAACTCCGACGGCAGGTTCGTGCTCGCCACCTTCGCCACCGACCGCGGCCAGCGCGAGTGGATCAACGACGCCAAGGACTACGGCGGTTTCTACCTGGTGGGCCGCAAGTGGGTGGCTGTCGGCGACGACGGGGTGGTCAACGCGCTGCGCGGCACGCTCGGCGGCGACGTCGAGATCGGGACCGACCACCACGCGCACACCGGCTGAACCGCCCCGCCCAGAGGCGAAGGCCGGTGGCGGGAACTCCCGCCACCGGCCTTCGCGGTGGAGCACTCAGCGGGTCACTGGCACTGCCGGCCGGTGTTCACGCAGTTCGCGATCTTGTTCGCGAGGCCGCCCGTCGTGACGCTGATGAAGTCGTCGTGGTCGGTGGCCGGCTTGTGGAGCTGCTCCGGGAAGCCGTCCACGGCGTAGGCGTTCTTCACCTGGCCGTTCTGCAGGGTCGGCGGGTTGATCTTGTAGACCAGGCGCATCGTGAGCTGCGGGATCGCCTTGAAGCCGTTCTGGCAGTTGCCGCCCGCGTCGGCGAACGCCACATGCGTGCGGTGGTTGGCGCTGTCGATGTTCTGGCCGTCCCAGCAGCTCTGGAAGGCGAACGTGCGCACCACGTTGCTGCCCTGCGGGCAGATCGGGTACTTGTCCGTCAGCTGGACCGAGTTCTCGAAGCCGGTGCAGCTCCAGTGCGCGTTGGCGTTCGCCAGGCCGTTGGTGGTGGTCTTGGCGTCACCGGTGATGATGCGCAGGAACTGAGGCATCGCCACGACCTTGCTGCGCGGGTTGCCCACGTACTTGATCTGGGCCTGCACCGGGGTCAGGATCCGGCCGACGTTGCCTTCCTTGCCGCCGCCGTCCGCGTTCTGGTCGAAGTCCTGCGTGCCGTCCTGGACCCGGACCACCGGCCAGTAGTACGACGACAGGTCGTTCCGGTTCCGGCAGCTGGTGCCGCCCTGGAGGAACGTGTCGTTGCTGGCGAACGCGTTGATCTTCTGGTTGCCGACGTAGTCGTGCAGGTGGTGGGCGCCGTTGGTCACGCCGGGTGCCACGATCACGTTGTCGGTGTTGTGGTTCTTGTTGGCGTTCACGCCGCACTGGGTGAGGAAGGTCCCCGTGGAGCCGCCCCGGCCGGCCCGCACCTTCGCGGCGACGTTGCGCTGGACCTTGGTGATGTCCACGAAGTCGGCCGCGGCCGGGCCGTTGCCGGCCTGTCCGCCGTTGTTCTGCTGCTGCCCGGCGTTCTGGCCGCCGTTCTGCTGGCCCGCGCCGTTGTTCTGCTGGCCGCCGCCGTTCTGCTGCTGCCCCCCGCCGTTGTTCTGCTGGCCGGTGTTCGGCTGGTTGGCCGGGATGCCGGTGCAGGACGCCATCGCGTCCAGGTTGCGGGGTGTCTGGCCCCCGACCCGGGTGATCTCCAGCCTGATACGGCCGATGATCACCGTCCGCCGGTCCTTGAGCGGCTGGAGGATCGAGTTCTGCACGTAGTTCGCGTCCTGAGCCTGCGCGGACCGCGTGGTCGCCAGACGCTGGTAGGCGTCCGTGATCTGGCTGTCGAGGTTGCCCAGCTCGCCGTCGACCTCGGTGCGGGCCTGCCCCGGCACGTTGGAGAGCTGCTGGCCCACGTCCGGGCAGGAGATCGTGGCGACCTGGCCCCACGACGCCTTCGTGCTGTTCTGCGCCGAGTTCGTCTCGTGCGCCGACGCGTAGAAGTTGGCCCAGATCAGCCCGCCCCCGCCGAGCGCTAGGGCAGCCGAGGCGGCCATGGCCTTGGTGGCCAGCGGCGTACGGCGTTTGCGTGTATTGCGTCCCATGGAACTCCTCTGACTTCCTTCCGGGGCCAAAGCGCCCGACAGGGGGTGTGCGGCGCCATCCCATACGCGAGGGGCTCGTGGGGCGTTCAGAAGCCGCCGAAAAAACTTCCCCGCGCGCAGGGGCATTTCGGGCGCAAGAGCCACAGAAGGCTTTGTTTCAGGGGTAGTTGAGACGGGTAGCGCGTGTGGCTCGGTTATCGGCCGGATCGCCCGCCGTCGAGCAGCACCCGCGCCTCGGTCGCGGGATCGAGGCCCACCGGCGGCCTGCCCGGCCGCGGGGGTACGGTGCCGCCGACGCTCCGCAGCCACCGCCAGGTGTCGGCGACGGTCTCGTGGACCGGACGGCAGTCCAACCCGGTGGCCACGGCCCGGGACACGTCGGCGCGGTGCAGGGCGTCATGACCCTCGGTGCCCGGCGGCACCCACACCGGCAGCTGCGTCCACGGCTGGACACCGGCGTCGAGGATCACCTCCGGTTCGGTCCACCGCAGGTCGGCCGCGCCCCCCGTGACCGCCGCGCACGCGTCGAGCAGCGTCCCCGTCGTGGCGTGGCCCTGCGGGCTGATCAGGTTGTAGGGGCCGTGCAGTTCCCGCTCCACCGCCCCCAGGGCCCACGCGGCGAGGTCGCGGGCGTCGACGTACTGCAGGGGCAGTTCACGCGGGCCCGGGGCCAGGACGGGGCCGCCCCGGGCCATCCGGTTCAGCCACCACGGCAGCCGTCCGATGTTCTCGTGCGGTCCGAGGATGAGCCCCGCCCGTACGAACACCGAACGGTCCGCGCCGAAGGCCTCCAGGGCCGCCAGCTCACCGCCCCGCTTGTCCCGGACGTAGTCGGTCTCCCCGGCCCCCGCGTCGGCGCCCGTCACGAGCGGCGCGTCCTCGGTGTAGTCGGCGGGCGGGGCCCAGGCGTACACCGAGCAGCTGGACACGTACACATACCGGCCGGCCCGCCCGGCGAGCAGCCGGGCGGCCTCGCGCACCGCGCGGGGTGCCCCCGACCAGGTGTCCACCACGGCGTCCCATTCCGCCCCCGGGCCGCGCTCCAGCTCCGCGAGGCCGCCGGGCGCCGTGCGGTCGCCGTGCAGCGCCTCCACGCCGGGCGGGGGCGGGCGGTGCCCCCGGTTCAGGACGGTCACCCGCCAGCCCCGCCGCAGCGCCGCGTCCACCACGGCCCGCCCCACGAACTCCGTACCGCCCAGCACCAGAAGTCTCATGCCGACCACTGTGCCCGCCCGGGCGGCGCCGTGGCACGCGGCTCTGCCGACAGCAGAGGCGGGGCGCCCGGCTCAGGGCACGTACTTGTAGCCCACGCGCCGCACGGTCTGGATCGTCCCGCGGTGCCCGGCGCCGAGCTTGCGCCGCAGCCGGGCGACATGGACGTCCACCGTGCGGCCGTCGCCGACATGGCCGTAGCCCCAGACCGTGGCCACGAGCTGGTCCCGGCTGTGCACCCGGCCCGGATGCGCCACCAGATGCGCGAGCAGCTCGAACTCCAGGTAGGTCAGGTCGAGTTCGCGGCCGTCCACCTGGGCGGTGCGCTGCACGGTGTCGACGCGGACGGCCCGTTCGCCGCCGCCGGGGCTCGCGCCCTCGACCTCGGTGGGCAGGGCGGTGGGCGCCGGTGCGGGTGCCACCGTCGCGGTGGGCACGGCCTGGTCACCGGCCGGCACCAGCACCAGGTAGCCGATCATGGGCGGGCGGCCCGGCAGGCTGGGCAGGGCGTGCGGGGGTGCCGGCAGCCAGGTGGCGCCGGGCGGCAGGAAGTCCGGTGCCGCGGCGGTCTCGTCCTGGCCCACGGCACGCAGCCGGACGGCGGGGGAGAGGGGGGCGGCGGACGGGAGGGAACGAGTGGTCGCCATGAGAGGTCAGCTCTTTCGCGCGAGGAGGTCGTCAGGAGGGACGTACGTCGTGCGCGCTGGCCGATGGCCGGGTGCTACGGCTCTGGCTGTGCAGAGCCGTACGGCGTCAGAGGGCCGGCGCGTGCGTCGCGCGACAACACACCCGGTCGAAGTCGTGGTGCTGACGGGAGGGCCAGAAGGGCTCGAGGTCATGGCGACCCGTCGCGGTGCACGCGGTGAGCTTCCGGAAGTCGGCCATGCGTCCATTGAAGCAGACGCGGGCCGCCCGCAGGAGTCCTGTCCCAGACCATCGGGCGCCCCGCGCACAAGCCAAGGGTCCTGCTGTTCGTGGCCGCGAACAGCAGGACCCAGGACGCGCTCCCTGCGGCGTCTCGCGCCGCCGGGGTCAGCCCACCTTCTCGATGAGGGCGTGACGGATCAGGAACTTGCCCGGCTCGCGGACCTGTTCGAAGGCCGCGTTGTTGAGCAGGGCGCAGCTCCCGGAGGGGCCGGTGACCGTCACCGTCGTGGACTTGTTGTTGTCCAGGTTGGTGACCTTCAGCTTCGTGCCCGTCGGGAACTGACCGCTGGACGCCGCAGGCGCGCCGGCCTCGCCGGAGAGCGTCACCGTCGAGCCCTTGCAGACCTGCTGGCCCGAGGCGGCGCCGGCGTCACCCGCGGTGCCGGCGTTGCCGTTGTTCCCCTTGTCGCCGTTGCCGCCCGTGTTCGAGCCGGGGGCGTTCATCGTCGGCGCGGCGGAGGCGGAGCCCGAGGCTTGGGGGTCCTGAGCCGACCCCCCGGCCTGCGCGGCACCGCCCGGCAGCGCCGGGTCGTCCGGCTGCGCGGCCTCACCGACCTGGCAGCCCGCGTCCTGCTGCTGCACCTTGATCAGCTTGACGACCGCGTCGCGGTTGGCGATCCGCGCGGCGGACTGCGCGTCCGGATGCGCCTTCTGGGCGGCGATGAACGCCTCGTTGTTGCCGAGCGCGGTGGCGAATCCCTTGCAGGTCGTCGAGGTCGCCGCGGTCTGCACGTTCGCCGCGTTCGAGGTGGCCGCGAGGGCGAACGCCCCGCCTCCGGCCACCGCGAGAGCGGTCACGGCCAGCGCGACCTTCTTCCTGGTACTGACAGTTCTCCTACGCGACATGCGCGCCTCCTGTTCCCGGCCGTCGAGACCGGCCGGTCGCCATGGGGTACGCAGCTAGGTACGAAGAACCGGCCGCCGTTGCTCAGCGGCGCACAGGATTCCCCTGAGTGGCCTGGGTCACACGGCAGTCGGCCTCGTTCGAAGCGCGCCGGAAACCCTCACCGGGACAGGGCGTCGCGCACCGCCTCCTCCGTGCGGCCGACCACCGCCGTACCGTCCTCGGCGGTGATGATCGGCCGCTGGATGAGCCGGGGACGCTCGGCCAGCGCGCGCACCCAGCGGTCCCGGGCGCCGGCGTCCCTCGCCCAGCCCTTCATGCCGAGCTCCTCGGCCTCCGGCTCCTGGGTGCGGGTGATGTCCCAGGGCTCCAGACCGAGCCGGCCCAGGACGTCGCGGATCTCGTCCTCGGTGGGCACGTCCTCCAGATAGCGGCGCACCGTGTACGCGGCGCCCTCGGCGTCGAGCAGGGTGAGCGCGCCGCGGCACTTCGAGCAGGCGGGGTTGATCCAGATCTCCATGGCACCACCGTAGTGGGGCGTCCGGGCCCCGCCCGGCACCTCCTCCCACCCCCTGCCACCGCTGTCACCACCAGGCCCAAAGCCCCTTTGGCCAGCGGCTTTTGTCAGTGGGCGGCAGTAGAATAGAAGCAGTGTTCGAGGGAGGTTCCGGGGCGTCCGGACCGCTTCCCCGACCGCGACAGGAGGATGCTCGTGCCCGCTGCCGCAACCACGACCCAGCCGAAGCCCACCCGGTCCACCGCCCGCCGCCAGGTCCCGCTGGACCTGCCCTACGCCCCGGTGGCCAAACGGCCGCTGCCGCCCGGACGGCCCCGCGAGTGGTACGTCACGCACAACCGGCGTCTGAAGGCGATGCGTCTGGCGATCGCCCTGCTCGACTCCGGGGTGTATCTGCCGACCCAGGCGAAGGACGAGCGGATACGCGGCACGGCCGAGCAGATCGGCGTGCACCCGCCGTCGGCCACGACCTGCCACATGGTGCGCGCCCTGATCCGCTACAGCCGCTGACCCCCGCGTCCCGCGCCGGGTGCCCCTCGTGCGGGGGCACCCGGCGTCGCGTCCCGGCAGTCTTTGCCTTCCGCGGGGATGTTCGGAACCGGTTCATGGGCCGGCTCGGGCGCACAATGGGGGTGGGACGAGTGCCTTACCACCGGGTACCGCGGGGTGATGCGATATGCGGAGCCGTTTCCAGAGCGACCGGCGCCTGACCGTACGGATGTCGGTCACGCTCTTCCTGCTCGGGCTGCTGTACGTGGCCTTCGTCGCCGCGCTGATCGCGCTGCTCAGATCCTGGGTGCTGGTCGTCGTGATCGCGGCGCTGGTGCTCGGCGCCCAGTACTGGTTCTCGGACCGCATCGCGCTGTACGCCATGCACGGGCGCGTCGTGGAGCGCGAGGAGTATCCGCAGCTCCACGGTGTGGTGGACCGGCTGTGCGCGGTCGCCGACATGCCCAGACCGCTCGTCGCCGTGTCCGGTATGGACATGCCGAACGCGTTCGCGACCGGCCGCGACCCCGACCACGCCGTGCTGTGCGTGACCAGCGGACTGCTGCGCCGGCTGGAACCCGAGGAACTCGAGGGCGTGCTGGCGCACGAGCTGTCGCACGTCGCGCACAAGGACGTCGCCGTGATCACGGTGGCGTCGTTCCTCGGGGTGATCGCCGGCCTCGTCGTACGGTTCGCCTTCTACTCGGAGGTCTTCGGCGGACGGGGCCGCAAGGACCAGAACACCGTCGCCGTCCTCGGCGCCGTCATGGTGGTCTCGGCACTCGTCTACGCCCTCAGCTTCCTGCTGATCAGGGCCCTGTCCCGGTACCGGGAGCTGGCCGCCGACCGCGCGGCGGCCCATCTCACCGGGCGCCCCTCGGCCCTGGCGTCCGCGCTGACCAAGGTCAGCGGCGACATCGCCCGCATCCCGACCGAGGACCTGCGCACGGCCCAGGCCTTCAACGCCTTCTACTTCACGCCCGCGTTCGGCGCCCAGCCGGGACTGTCCCGGCTCTTCTCGACCCACCCGACACTGGAGCAGCGGCTGGAGCAGCTCGCCCGGATCTCCGCCGAACTGGGCGAGGCCGCGATGCCGGGAAGGACGGGCTGAGGGCCGATGGGTCTCCTGGACATCCTGCTCGGCCGCACGAAACCGGTCGCACCCGACCTGGACCAGCTCTTCGCCCTGCCCTCGGCGGCGGTCACGCTCGAGGCCGCCGCCGGGTTCACCCCGACCGGGACCGGGGCGGTCTGCTTCGCCTCGGTCGAGGGTGGCGCCTTCGCCCAGACCAACCGCGAGATCCAGGCGCTCCTGGACGCGGACGCGGAGCGCGGCGGACCGCCCGTGGAGCTGCGGCAGGACGCGTACGGCTACTCCTGGCTGGTGTCGTGCCGGACGCCCGCCGAACTGCCCGCCCTGGTCAACGATCTGCACGCGGTCAACAGCGCGATGGAGGTCAACGGCTTCGGACCGCAGCTGCTGTGCTCCGTGGCCGCCTTCCAGGACGCGCGCGGGCGGCGCCTCGGCCTGGTCTACCTGTACAAGCGCGGGACGTTCTACCCGTTCGCGCCGCTCGCCGGGGCGGGCGAGCGGCGCGACACCGCACGGGAACTCCAGGTCAGGGCGATGCTCGCCGACGACCTGCGCGTCGAGCAGGACCTCGGCCGCTGGTTCCCGATCTGGGGCGCGCCCGGTCTGTGACCGGGCGCCCCGACCGCTACCCGCCCTTTTGCTGGCGGCGGTACTCGAAGGGACGCTCGCGGCGGTAGCGGCGCTCCCACCTGGCCTGCTGGTCACGACGTGCGCGGTACTGCTGGTAGGTGGCCGCGGCTCCCGGGGCACCGCCCGCTCCCGGCGAGGACCCGGAGGACGGGCGCCGCACGTACCGGACGTGGACGAGGAGCAGGGCCGCGGCGGCGATCCACCAGGTGTGGTCGCCGAACCCGAGGATGACGAGGACGACTGTTGCGGCGATGAGAATGGTGCCCATGACGGGCCTCCGAGGCGTGGTGAACGGTTGTGCCGACGAGAGCCGGCGGCCTGCCGGGGTGGGCGAGCCGCCGGGGTACGCGTCCTCAGCGTAGAAAAGCGGTCACTCGCCGTGCATCCGATTTTCCGTTCAGGGCACGGGCAGCGGGCGGGCGGGACTCGGCCCCGGGCGCGGCGGGCGGCGGCCCGGAGGGCGCGGACCGGACCGGGGCGCGCGCGGTCCCGGGGGCCGCGCGCCGCATCGCGCCCGCTTGAGGTGCGCCACCGCGATCAGTACCGCACCGCGCGGGCGACGTCGGCCTTGACGTCACCGGAGAGCTTGCGGTTGCTGAGCGCCGTCCCGCTCTTCGACCCGTGCGGGGGGACCGAGCCGATGGTCACGACCACCGCGTCCAGGAGATCGCCGCCCGCGCCCCTGAAGTCGATCTGCACGGCGTAGGTGCGGGCCTTGGAGGTCGGGTTCGAGGCGGTCACCTCGACCGCCTTGCGCCCCTCGGAGGCACCGCCGGTCGCGCCGACCCGGGCCTCGCCCCTGGCCTCGGTGCCGCCTTTGATCCCGTCCAGCGTGCGGCCCGCCGCGGCGGTGGCCGACGCCAGCGCGGACGCGGCCTGCGAGGCGAGCGAGGAGCCGACGGAGGCCGCGGCGGACGCGGCCCGGGACGCCGTGCCGGAGGGCCCGCCGCCGTCGGAGCATCCGCCGAGCACGGCGCCCACCAGGACCGCCGCCGACGCCCACACCCCCCGCATCCGCCGCCGCGCCATCGTCCCGCCACCTCTCCGTCCCGCGTGGACCACGCCTCCCAGTCAAGACCGAGAGGCGCCCGCCCCGCATGCCGGGTACGGCGTCCGGGTGACACGGCGGGCCCGGCCCGCGGGCCGGGGGACACATGACGAGGGCCCCGCCGCTCACCGAGGTGAGAGACGGGGCCGAAGAGGGTCGGGCGGTCGCCGGACCGCCCACCGGTCACACGTCGAAGAAGTGATGTTGTAGCGGCGCTACCTCGGAGCCCTGTTCTCAGGGTCCCTCTGACCAGTCAGAACGTCGTCGTTGTCTGTCGTTGTTGGTCGTCGCCGGTCCCCCTCGGACGGCCCACGGACGGCCCGGCCCCATCCACAAAGCACGAGATCAGAGACTCGGACAGAGTGTCCGGGCCGCGCCGCTCCAGGGCCGTCACGCTCGTACTTGGTCGGGTAGCGGAGAAGGCCCGCTACCCGCCCCACCACTGGCTCTGTACCGTGAAACCGGCCCCTCACAAGCAGCAGGAGGCAGCACGCAATGCGTGGTCTCGGAGATCACCTCAGCATCGGCGAGCGGATCGCGTTTTACCGCAAGCGTCGCGGCTACACGCAAGAGGTCTTGGCCGGCCTGGTCGGCCGGAGCACCGATTGGTTGGCGAAGATCGAAACGGGGCGCCGGAAGCCGCCGCGTATCGACATGCTTGCCGAGCTGTCGCGCATCCTGCGCGTGCCCCTCGGGGACCTGCTCGGTCAGACCGTGCTCATGGAGGACGAGAGGCGCCAGGACGACGTTCCGGCCGTACGCGACGCGCTGATGAGCCCGCGGCGCCTGTCGCGTTTGCTCTTCGGCCCCGAGGCCGATGTACAGCTCCCGACGCCGGCCCCCGTGGCCGTGCGCGTGGAGCAGGCGTGGAACGACTACCAGGGCGGGCGACTCGGCAGCGTCATTGCGGCTCTCCCGACGCTTTTGCAGACCGCTCAGGAGCTGGAGGAGCGAGCGGCACGCCGCGGCGACGACCGAAGCGACTGCTGGGCTGTGTCGGCTCGCACACACCACCTCGCAGCTACGACGCTCGCAAAGATCGGTGAGTCAGACATCTCATGGCTTGCCGCCGAGCGTGCGATGCGGGCCGCTGACGAGTCAGACGATCCCCTGGTACTGGCATCGGCCGCACGTTCCGGCACACACGCCCTACTGGCAAACGGCCGGTATGACGACGCGCTGGAGCTGGGCAACACGGCCGCCGCATGGCTGTCCTCCCGGGTCACCGAGAGCGACCCCGCGGCGCTGAGCCTGCTGGGCATGATCCACCTACGCGCCGCCGTAGCGGCAGCACGTCACCAGGACCGACCCACCGCGACCGGCTTGCTGAACCGGGCCGAAGAACTCGCGGACGATCTCGGGTCGGATGAGAACTACTGGCAGACCGGCTTTGGGCCGACGAACGTATTGCTTCACCGTCTGTCCGTTGAGCTGGACCTCGACAACGTTTCGTACGTGGTGGAGCACGGACGGATCAACGTCGACCACATGCCGCAGGAACGCAGCGTCTCGCACCGGATCGACTACGCGCGCGCCCTTTCGCTCGTCGGACAGGGCGATGAGGCGTTCACGGAGCTTCGGACGGCTGAGCGCACCTCGCCACAGCTCGTGCGCAACAATCCCAGGGTGCGCGAGACGCTGCGGGACCTGATCAAACAGTCTCCGGTCACTGGTGGCTCGCGCTCATCCGAAGTGTTCGTGATGGCTCAGCGGTGCAGGGCGGTGCAGTGAGTTCAGTCAAGCGTGGAGTGCTCGGGGTCGTCGGGTCCGCAGCTGGAGGCGTGGAGGCCCTGCGCACCGGCCTGGTGGAGCCCGCCATGGAACGCGGCTGGCAGGTGGCCATCACGCTCACGCCGACCGCGGCTCAGTGGCTGAGGCTCAGTGGCGAGGCGGAGCGGCTGGAGAAACTGACCGGCCTGCCCGTTCGCGATGAGCCGCGGTTGCCCGGCGAGGCCCGCCCGCACCCGCCGGTTGACTGCTATGTCGTCGCTCCCGCGTCGGCGAACATGGTCGCCAAACTCGCGACCGGCCTGATGGACAACCAGGCCCTTACACAGGTGGGCGAGGCCATCGGCACCCTAGGCCTGCCGGTCGTCGTCTTCCCCCGGGTGAACGCGGCGCACGCTCGCCATCCGGCGTGGCAGCACCACATCGACACCCTCCGGGCTGGGGGCGTGCATGTCGTCTACGGCCCGGATGTATGGCCGCTGTACGAGCCTCGGGAGGCGCCGGCGGGTCGCCCGCTCCCCTGGTCGGCAGTGCTCGACACAGTGGATGCGGCCACCCGATGACGATTCGTCAACACGTCTGACCTGCAAGGAAAGAGGACCCGGACAGTCTGTCCGGGTCCTCTGCCGTTCCGGGCCACATGCTCATTGGCATGTCAGGGATCAATGAGCAAAGCGGCGAGCTGGAAGGCATGACTCCCGCCGAACTCGCTTTGATCAAAGCGAGTTTGAGCGAGGCCCGCGCCAAGGTCGAACGACTGCTGAGGCGCGCGGACGAACTCACGGCGACGGTGGAGTCTCGCTACCGACAAGCCGCTCAAGGCGATCAAGCCGCTCGCCAAGTTGGCGCAGGGCGTCATGAATCGTGCTGAGTTCCGTGGCCAGGGCAGTGAACGCCGGGCTACTGCCCGGCTCGCTACCGAGGGGCACAGAAGGATCGCGGACGAACGTCCCGCGGCCCTGCTGCGTGAGAACCAACCCCTCGTCACGGAGCTGACCGAACGCGCTCTGAACGGTCATGAGCTGCACGCCAAGTTCCTTGGCGAGCTTGCGAGCGGCTGGCAGCTGATCGCCCGGCTCGTACTCGCGGTCGGGGCCCGTGATCTTCTCGCGGAACTGCGCCGCAATCTCCTTGGCCGTGGGCGTCTGCTTGGGCGCTTCGGGGCTCTGGTCCATGGCATCGAGAGTAGCCGGACCTAGGTCAATCTCTGATCCTTCGGTGGACCCGCTTGACAGCCAGATTGACCTAGGTCAATCTGTAATCACGCCGGAACGAGAGGCCCGAAAGGACTTCCTCGCCGTGCCTGCAAGTGCTTGACCTGCAAGAACGCACCACGAAGGACCCCGCCGGACCCGCTTACACGCGGTTCGAGCGGCAGGGGAGACGTAGAAGTCCGTCGTCTTCACGGATTGATCGGTGTCATCGGCTAAGCCGTTGGTCTGACCCTCGGGCGTGGACCCAGGGACCGGATCGGCGGGGATCCCGGTGATTGGGCTGCACCCGGTCCATGACAGGTAGCCATTCCAGGGAGATCGACTCAGCGAGTGACGACTGAGTGACGCGGTGACCGCGCGCCGTCCAAGGGAGGCGGAGCAAGGCGCATACGGGAGCCGCGAAACGACAGTGACGGGCTTTCCCGTCACTCGTCATGCGGGCAGGGCGCCGGCATCACGTCGGTGGCCTGCCCGTTTGATGAGAAACCAGAGCGGTCCCCCGGGTGGCACCCCGGAGGACCGCGTACAGGCACCTACTGAGGAGGCACCTGTGGTCACCAGTCTGACAGAGGCGGAACGGGCGGAACTGGCCCGGAAGGCCGCTGAGGCGAACAAGCGCAGCGAGGACAACGCCCGTGCCCGGGGCGGCCGGTGATGGCCGTGGACGCTGCCAACTTCGCCGCTGTGTTCGTTGCCCTGTACGTCGCTCACAGTGTGGGCGACCACTGGGTGCAGACCTCCCACCAGTCTGCGCACAAGGGCCGTCCCGGATGGGTCGGTCGGCTCGCCGACGCCCGGCACGTCGCCACTCTGACCGCTACCAAGGGCGCGGTTCTGCTGCCGGTCGCCTGGCTGCTGGATCTGCACCTGTCCGCGCTCGGCATCGTGGCCGGGCTCGGCATCGACGCGGTCACGCACTGGTGGGCCGACCGCCGCAGCACGCTGGCGTGGCTGGCCAGGGTGACCGGCAAGGGTGAGTTCTACCGGCTCGGTGCCCCGCGCGCCGGCCGGGACGACAACCCGCACATCGGGACCGGCGCCTACGCCCTTGACCAGTCCTTCCACCACCTGTGGCTGCTGGTCGCCGCACTGATCATCGCCACCGTCTGACCCTGTACCACCGCCCCGGCATCTTGCCGTGAGGGCGCCGGATCGAATCCGGCCCGGGGCACTCTCCCCGCCGCGCTCGCGGCAGGGGACTCCGGAGCGGTCGCCGTCTCACCAACACGCCTGCGGCCCCTCCGGCTCTTCCAGTCCCTCCGAATCAGGAGCGCTGTCATGCGCACGTACATCGGCGGTCATCAGGCCGTCTCCGTGAACGACTTCATCGAACTGGCCCTGGGCACCCCGGCTGAGCTGTGGCTCGGGGTGGAGGGCGAGACCGACGAGGAGCGCGCGGCCCGGCTGGACGCGGCCCGCGACATCCTCGCCGACAACCCGGAGCTCCCGGACGACGTGTCCCACGTCGTCGCCGAGGTGATCGAGGCGCACGCCCCGGAGCTGTTCAACGTCGTCCCGCTGACCCGCCCGGCCCGGCGCCGGCGGCCCTCCCGGAAGGGAGCGGCGGCATGAGCGAGGGCGTGAACTTCGAGGACCGCATGTTCCTGGAGAGCGAGGCGGTCTATCAGCGCATCTGCGACGGAGCGGTCACCGACGTGCAGGCGGAGCTGATGGACGCCCAGCTTCGGGCCTCTGAGGCGGATGACGCGTCATGACCGCCACCGAGACGACCGCCGTGGAACGTCCGGCCGTGCCGCCGCTGACGTTCCCCGAGGTGTGGCTTGCTGCGGTCGGGGCGTTCGCCGCCGCCGCTGTCGGTGCCCTGGGACTGATCTCGTCTTTCGATGCGGTGTCCCTGGCCGCTGCCCGTTGGGGTTTCACTCAGCCTCAGATCCTGCCCGTCGCCGTTGACGTGGCCATTCCGGTGTTCACGCTGGCCAACCTGCTGCTGATCCGGCTGGACATGGCGTTGGCGTGGGTGCGCTTCGTGCCCTGGGTGCTCACCCTGGTCACGTGCGGCCTGAACGTCGCCGCCGGGCACTCGCTGTCGGCGAAGGTGGCGCACGGCACGATGCCGCTGCTGTGGGTGGTCTTTTCCGAGATCGGCGCGCACGTCTACGCCGTCCGCATTGGCGCCGTCACCGGTCGGCGTATGGAGAAGATCCGGTTCTCTCGCTGGCTGCTGGCCCCGGCGTCCACGTTCGCTCTGTGGCGTCGGATGACGCTGTGGGAGGTCACCTCCTACGCCGACGCCCTCGCGCTGGAGAAGGAACGGCTGCTGGCCCGCGCGGATCTGCGGGAGCGCTACGGCCGCACGTGGCGTCGCCAGACCCCGCGCCGCGAACGCGTCCTGCTGCGACTGGGAGAACTCGCCCCGGCCGCCGCCGACATCAAGCCCGCCCCGACGCCGGAGCCGGAACAGGTCCCGGAGGAGCCGGAGCAGGTGGCGCCGAAGCCGCCCCGCAAGCGGCCCGCCAGGGGCAAGGCCAAGACGCCACAGCGCACGGCGGCCGAACTGCTCGCCGAGGCACGCACGATCACGGCCGACTGGACGAACGCCGAGGTCAACGCCGAAGCACTCCGCAAGGCACTGCACTGCGGCGCCCGTCCCGCCCGGCAGGTGCGTGACGACCTGCTCGACGAGCGGGCCGCGAGCTACCCCCTGCACGCCACCCTCGCACCAGCCGACGAGGCTGAGAGCGCCGCTGAGGGGGTGGCCGCGTGAACACCCTGGCCACGGTCCTGCTGTCCGTACTGCCCCTGGCCGCCGGTTGGGCGGTTCACGTGTGGTGGCTGCGAGGCTGCCTGAACACCGCCCGGCGTGACCCGCTCACCGGGTTACGCACCCGCGACGGCTTCACCCGCCGCGCCACAACCCTGCTCAAGGACCCGCGCGCGGTCGTTGTGCTCGCCGACGTCGACAAGTTCAAGCACATCAACGACACCCACGGGCACGCGGCCGGGGACGCCCTGTTGAAGGCGACGGCCGACCGGCTCGCCCACCACGTCGGCCGTACCGGGGTCGCCGGGCGGCTCGGAGGCGATGAGTTCGCCGCCGTCCTCATCGACGACCACGGCACCGCCGCCGACCTGCTCGCCGTGCTGCACGGCGTGCTGGCCCGGCCGGTCGACGGCCAGGACTCCGCCGTGCGCACCACGGTCTCTCTCGGCTGGGTGCGCGCTGCGGACTTCCCCGGCGACGACCTGTCCGGGCTGCTGCGGCGGGCGGATGAGGCGATGTACGCGGCCAAGCAGGCCCGCGCCGGGACCCGGCGTGCCGGGCTCGGCCGGCTGTTCGCCACCGTCACCGGCCGCCGCGCCGGCCGGACCGGCGCCCGCACGGACGCCCCGGTCGTGGGGGTGGCTGCATGAGCGCCCCGCGGATCGGCTCGGTGTGCACCGGATACGGCGGCCTGGACGAAGCCGTACAGCAGGTGTTCGGCGGGGAGCTGGCGTGGGTGGCGGACAACGACCCCGGCGCCGCGCTCATCCTCGCCCACCACCACCCCAAGGTGCCCAACCTCGGGGACATCACCGCCCTGGACTGGCACGGCGTCGAACCGGTCGACATCTACATCGGCGGCTATCCGTGCCAGCCGTTCAGCACCGCGGGCAAACGGAAGGGAACCAAGGATGCCCGGCACCTCTGGCCGCACATCGCCCGCGCCCTTGGGGTTCTACGACCCCGGCTCGCGGTCTTTGAAAACGTCGCAGGCCACCTTTCACTCGGCTTCGACACCGTCCTTGGAGACCTTGCCGCCCTCGGGTTCGATGCGGACTGGTGCTGTGTACGCGCGTCGGACATCGGTGCCGCCCACCGGCGCAACCGCCTGTTCTTCTACGCCTGGCCTGCCGACTCCGGCGGCCCGGGACTGGCGCGGCGGTGGGCAGAGAGGGCAACTGCCCACCGTGGTCGGCTCGCTGCTGCCGACCCCGTCGACCTCGGAGAGCACCGGGGCCGGGCACGCGGCACAGGGCGGGATGAACCTGCGGCACGTCGTCTCCCTGCTGCCGACGCCGTTGGTCGGGGACTCCAAGGGTTCCCGTCAGGCGACGGCCCGGAACCCCCGCAGCAGCTCACCGACGCTGACGGACCTGACGTTCAGTGGGGCACTGCTGCCCACCCCGCGGGCGTCGGCGAACGAGAACCGGCAGACCAAGCGCAGCCCGTCGCAGGAAGCCGGGACGCACGGCAAGAGCCTGGCCGCCGAGGTGGGCTCGCTGCTGCCGACCCCGCGCGCAACGGACGGGGAGAAGGGCGGACCGAACCAGCGCGGCAGCAAGGGGGACCTCACGCTGCCGTCGGCGGCCCACCGGATTGGGGCGAGTACGCCGCCGCGATCGAAAGGTGGGCGCAGGTCATCGGCCGCCCCGCCCCCGGGCCAACTGACGATCTGGGACGGCTGAACCCGTCCTTCGTGGAATGGCTGATGGCCCTGGACGACGGCCACGTCACGGCCGTGCCCGGCCTGTCCCGCACCGCGCAGCTCAAGGCGCTCGGCAACGGCGTGGTGCCTCCCCAGGCCGTTGCCGCCCTGCGCCTGCTGCTCAGCCGGTCCGAACCTCCGGTGTGGGGGAGGGCAGCGGCGTGAAGTCACAGCCCATCGTCGGCGCCGCGCTCTTCCGCACGGTGATGGAAGCGGCCGGCTACCGCTGCCAGTGCGCGGGTGAGTGCGGCAACCCCCACGCCAAGGGCGAGGGCCGGTGCCCGCACGAGCACGACCACTACACCAGCAAGCACGGGCGCCTGGTGCGGCTCATGGCCGCGCCCGCCGACCCGCTCGCCTCCGACGTCGCCGCCGCCCGCGTCCCTGCGGGCGCGCTGCGCGCCTGGTGCCCGGACTGCCACACCGCCGCCGCCCGCCGTGCTCGCACCACGGCCCCGGTAGGCGACGCGCCGGGCCTGTTCGACCTGTGACCCCATCTGCTCACGGCGGGCTGCGAGCCCGCCGGACGACTCATCGCCCCGAGGAGGGGTTGACCATGGCCAAGCCCGACACCCGACGCCTGGACCGCGAGATCCAGAACACCACCCGCAAGCTCAAGGCCGTCCAACAGCGCGAGATGTGGCCGCTGAACGGCCGCGAGCGCCGCGCCGTCCTCGCCGCACTGGCCGGCGGCTCCTACAAGGTCGTACGCGGGAACAGCCCCGCGCGCGCCGAACGGAAGCTGGAGACCGCGTGGGGCTCGGCCGAGACCCGGCTGTCCGCCGAGATCTCCGCGCTTCAGGCCGAGCGGCAGCGGATCGTCACCGAGGCCGCCACCGCCAAGGCCGCGAAGAAGTCTTCGGGATGGTGGTGACCGTGGCCGCACGGGAGACGCCTCCGGGCGAGTGCCCGCAGTGCTGGCAGCACGCCCACGACCGCAGCATTCACCGCAAGCTGCGGCCCCGCGAGGACTGCCCGCAGTGTGTGGACCACATGCGCAACGGCCACCCCTTCATCGTGCCCAAGAGGGAGTCGAGCTGGTGGTGACCGCCCTCAAATGGATCACTGATCTGTTCCGCGGCCCGGGGGGCTCGCGCCGTCAGCCGCTCCCCGCCGACTCGGCGCGGTTCGTCTGTCTGTCGCGCAGCAACTTCGGCATCCACGGGGCGATCCCGGCGTCAAGGGCCCGCTTCACGGTCAGCCGACGCCGGGCGTGGGGACACGACGTCCGCGCTTATCCGACCACCGGCCGCGACGGCACCCCGTTCACGGTCGTCTACACCCGCGTTGCCTACGCCGACGACCCCGGCCTTGAAGTCCTGATCACGGTCTTCGAGTTCCCCGCCGGCAGCGCACTCCCGCCCGGCATGTAACCCAACGGGCCCGGCCGCTCACCTCCTACAGCGTCGGCCGGGCCCCACCCTCCCGCCGATTTCGGAAGGAACATCGCATGACCGTCCAGACCGTCCGGGAGCAAGGCCCCGCCATCCGCGCGCTGTCCCGGCTCCTGTCCGAGCACCCCGACCTGATCAGCCACGACTTCGAGGTAGGCCGCATCATCACCTCCCGCGGCGCGGCCCTGGGCATCGCGGTCTCCCTGCACGAGGCGATGGGCCACACGCGGGCCGACCTCGACGCCTGGCGGGCGGCCCTGGCCATCCCCGCCCACGAGGTGATCTCCCGCCGGGCCGTCACCCCCGGCCTTGAGGTCATCGACGCCTACGGCTCCTACGCCGGTGTCACCGTCCTCATCCGCCTCTTCGACGCCGCGCACGCCAAAGCCGTCTGACACGCCCTGCGGGGCCCGACCGCCCACAGCGTACGGCCGGGCCCCGCGCTCCTGCCCGAGACAAGGAATCCTCATGGGACCCCGCATCTTCTACCTCGAACTGTCGATCGGTGACGAACTCGGGCACGACACCGCGCCCGACTGCTGCGTCAACGAGATGACCGCCAAGGACGCCGACGACGACGGCTACCGCGAGTTCGTGTGCGGCTGCTGCGGCACGGTCGTCGAGATCGACGACTTGGGCCTCGTCTACGACATCCGCGCCTAGAGCGCGGTCGTTCCATCAGCCCCGGCTTCAGCGTGATGCCGCCGGATCGAATCCGGCCCGGGGCACGCACCACCAGCCCGGCCGCACAAGGCGAACACATCGTTCGTCTTCCTGCGCCCCTCCAGGGCTGACCCTTCTGTGCACGGGCCCGGCCGCCCACCTCCTACAGCGTCGGCCGGGCCTTCCCTCCCGCCATTCCGGAAGGAAGTCTCAGTGAACCACCCCGACGACAACGAACTCTTCAACCGGCTCGAAGCCGAAATGGCCGCCGGCCCCCGGCCCGACTCGGGCGGTGAGGTGGTCGACCTCGACAAGGCCCGATCCGCGCGCGCCGAGTCGACCGACCCGAGCACCCGACCGGATGCCGACCGGTCGCCCGACCCGGAGCCCGGTCGGTCGGGTGCCGAGTCGGCCGACCCGACCGTCCGCGTGATGGTCGACCAGCCGACCCCGAGGGCCACCGGTCCGGGCTACCTCGGTCGGCTGGCCGGGGCGCACCGCCGGGCGGTCGTTCCCGAGTGGCTGCGGTCGGTGGCGGAACTGCGGACCGCCGCGGCGTGGGTGGCCCGCCACTACGCACACGCCACCGGCTACCACGCACTGCGCGCCCCGGTCTACGCCGCCCGCCTCACCCTCCAGGCCCCGACCGGCGCCGCCCGGTTCATCGGCGGCACCATGCGGTGGGCGGCCGACCGCGAGGGTGAGCCGGTCCGGCTCTCCGCCGTGCGCCGCGAGGACGCAGCCGAGTACCTGAAGCTGTCGCGGCAGCGTGACGGCCGGGTACGGTTGCGCACCCTCGTGACGGTGCTCGCGATGTTCTTCGGAATCGGTGCCGCGCTCGCCCTGTACGTGCTCGCCCCCGAGTGGCTTCAAGCGGTGTCGGTGAGTGCGGTCGTGATGGCGCTCGGGTTCGCCGGCCGCCGCCCGGACGCCCCGGTTATCCACAGGGCTGTGGAACTGCCCAAGGCGGTCAAGCTCACCAGTGACATCGTGCTGCGGGCGCTCGGGGCCCTGGGCATCCCGGCGATCAACCAGGCGCAGGGCAAGGGACGGGACGGGTTCGAGTTCACGGCGCCGATCACCCGCGACGGGCCCGGCTGGAGGGCGGAGGGCAACCTCCCCTTCGGCGTCACGGTGACCGACGTCATCGAGCGCCGCGACCGGCTCGCCTCCGGCCTGCGCCGCCCGCTGGGCTGCGTGTGGCCCGAAGCGGTCCCGGACGAGCACACCGGGCACTTGGTGCTGTGGGTGGGCGACCAGGACATGAACAAGGCCAAGAAGCCCGCTTGGCCGCTGGCCAAGTCCGGGACGGTGGATCTGTTCAAGCCCGTCGCCTACGGCACCGACCAGCGCGGACGCTGGGTCGAAGTCACGCTCATGTACATCGCGGGGATCATCGGCGCCATCCCGCGCATGGGCAAGACGTTCCTGCTGCGTCTGCTGCTGCTCATCGCGGCCTTGGACCCGCGCGCCGAACTGCACACCTACGACATGAAGGGCACCGGCGACCTGGACCCGGTCGGCAACGCCGTCTCCCACCGGCACGCCGCCGGCGACGACGACGAAGCCATCGGCTACGTGCTCAACGACTTCCGCGCCCTGCGTGAGGAACTGCGGCGCCGCACCAAGGTGATCCGCTCCCTGCCCCGCGACATCTGCCCCGAGTCGAAGGTGACCAGCCAGCTTGCCGACAAGCGCTCACTCGGGCTGCACCCGATCGTGATCGGGGTGGATGAGTGCCAGGTGCTGTTCGAGCACCCCGACCACTCCAAGGAGTTCGAGGAGATCGCCACCGACCTGGTCAAGCGCGGCCCTGCCACCGGCATCGTGCTGCTGCTCGCCACGCAGCGCCCGGACGCCAAGGCACTCCCGACCGGGATCAGCGCGAACGCGTCGGCCCGCTGGTGCCTGAAGGTCATGGGCCAGCTGGAGAACGACATGGTGCTGGGCACGTCCGCGTACAAGCGCGGGGTGCGGGCGACCATGTTCGCCTGGGGCGACAAGGGCATTCACTACTTCGTCGGTGAAGGCTCGGACGCCCGTATCGTCTCCTCCGTCTACGTGGACGCCCCCGGCGCCGACGCCATCGGCGCCCGCGCCCGCAGGGTCCGTGAGAAGGCCGGACTCCTGTCCGGCTACGCGGCCGGGGAGGCACCGGAAGCGGTGACGGGCCCGGCCTACGACTTGCTCGCCGACATCCTCGCCGTCGTGCCCGCCGCGCAGGCCAAGGAATGGTCCGAGACGGTCGTGACCCGGCTCGCCGAACTACGCCCCGAGGTGTACACGGGCTGGGAGCCCGAGACCCTCGCCGCCGCGCTGAAGCCGCTCGGCATCTCCACGATCCAGGTGGGGCGCCGCATCGACGGCAAGGTCGTCAACCGGCGCGGTGTCGACCGCTCCCACATCACCGCTGCGATTGCGGAGCGTGACGGAAAGCGGGACGCGAGCTGAAGCCCGGGGGCTGCTATCGATAGCGGTACGCCCCGCTATCGTTAGCGGCCCCCTTAGCGGCCCAAACCCATTCTGATCAGGCCGCTAGTACATAGCGGCCCACCTGCGGAAACCCCCGGAAACCGCCTGGAAGGGCCCCTCATGACCCTCATCCTCCTTGCTATCGCCTGCCTGTCCATAGTCACGCTGAGTTACGGCGGGCTGTGTGCGGCCTCGCCGTTCGGCAACTGCCGCAAGTGCCGCGGCATGGGCCACCAGCTCAAGACCGACCGCAAGGGACGGCTCAAGCGCGGCAAGGACTGCCGCCGCTGCCACGCGACCGGCAAGCGCATCCGCGTCGGTCGCTGGCTCTACAACCGCTGGGCCCGCATCTACCGCGCAGGCACCGACACCCGCCCGGAGGTGTCGCGGTGACCCTCACCGTCTCGGCCGTGCTGCTGTTCGGCCTCGCCTCGTTCTTCGCCATCAAGACCAGGTCAACCGGTGGAGGCGCCGCGGTGCTGCTGTTCCTGTTCGGGTTCTTCACCGCCGGGACCGGCGCTTACGGCCCGATTCACGACCTGGTGGCGTCCTTCGCCCGGTTCCTGTCCCAGCTCGGCCACTGACCGGAGGCATCCCGTGAACGAACCCATCGTCGTGCGGCACTGGCTGACCACCGCCGCGCCAAAGGCCGCGCCCGCCGTCGCCACCACGACCGTGCTCGCCCTCGCCCGGATCTGGAACGCCAACGGCGCCGAACACTCCGTCGGCAACGCCGCCCTCATGGCGGTCCTCGCGGCCGGAGCGGCGGCCGGCGGCGCCTCCCTGGCCCGAGCCGGAGAGCCCGTGCTCGCCGCCACCGGCTACGCCGTATCCGGCAGCCTCGCCCTCGCGGGCATCGCCGGATACTCCGACGGCCTGTCCCTGCCGGTGCTGCTGTGGGCGCTGGCCACCGTGCTCGCCTACTGCTTCGCCGCCCGCCACTGGCGTCAGGACCGGCGCGACGCCCTGGACCACGAGCGGCACGTGAGCGAGCGGCGCGAGGAACACGCCCACGTCGAGCGTGTGGAGACCATCCGCGCCACTGCTCAGATCGAGGTGGCCCGAGCGGGCACCGCTTACGCCGAACAGCTCGCCCAGGCGCTCATCACCCGCGCCGCACTGCCCGGCTTCGACCCCACCGCCTTGGAGTCCGCCGGGCTGCCCGCCCTCGACATGAGCAAGGAGCACTGACGTGGACATCGACCCGGACGAGATCGTCACCGTCGAACTGCGCTGGGACAACGGCGGATGGCTGCCGGAGACCTACAGCCGCGACATCACCCGGCGCCAACTCGGAGACCTGCTCTTGCAGATCGACGACATGGCGGGCGAGACCGAGGAGAGCGCCGCATGACCGACGCCGACCCGCCCCGCCGGATCCAGCGCCGACGCACCGCCGGATGGCGCGCCCCGCAGAGCGCGGTCTACGTCGGCCGTCCCTCCCGGTGGGGCAACCCGTACGCCGTAAGGGACCACGACGCGGAACAGGCCGTGTGCCTCTTCCGCACCCACATCGAGGCCAGCCCGGACCTGCGTGCAGCCGTCCGCGCACACCTGGCCGGACGCGACCTCATGTGCTGGTGCCCGCCCGGGACACCGTGCCACGCCGACGTCCTACTGACCATCGCCAACGACCCCGAACTGAACACCGAGAGCGAGTGATCCCCATGGCCGTGGGAGAGACCCCCATCACCGTCGTCGGCAACCTCACCGACGACCCCGAACTCCGCTTCACCCCGTCCGGCGCCGCGCTGGCCAAGTTCTCCGTCGCCTCCACCCCGCGCACCTACGACAAGGCCTCGGGCCAGTGGCAGGACGGGACCGCGATGTTCCTGCGCTGCACCGCATGGCGCGACCTCGCCGAGCATGTCGCCGACAGTCTGACCAAGGGAATGCGGGTGGTCGTCGCGGGCCGTCTGCGTCAGCACAACTGGCAGAACGAGCAGGGGGAGAACCGCTCGATGCTCGCCCTGGAAGTGGACGACATCGGCCCCTCGCTTCAGTTCGCCACGGCCAAGGTCGAACGCGTCCAGCGCAAGGGCGCCGCCTCCACCCCGGCCGCCGACCCGTGGAACACCGCCGCCCCCGCCGGCGACCGGCGGCAGGGCGACGAGCCGCCGTTCTAGATACGCCCGGGGCGGGCGCCGTCTCACCACAAGCCTGCGCCCGCCCCGGTTCTCCAGTCCCTCCGCAGAGAATCAGGAGACCCCCAGCATGACCCAACACGCGGCATTCGGCGAGGGCCCATCGGCCCGAACCACCCAGACGAGCCGCGCCCCCCTCCGCGTCCCGCTCGGCGCCCGTGGCCACCTGCGGACCGCCCTGGCCCTGGCAGAAGCGGGCGTTCCGGTGCTGCCCCTGCGGGAGGGCAAGGGACCGTTCGGCAACTGCCGCGCCTGCACCCACGGGGCCTGCGGCGGCCGACCCAACATGAAGAGCGCAGGGACCTGCTGCTGCCCCGCCCCGTGCCACGCCTGGGCCGCCGCGACCACCGACCCCCGCGTGATCACCTCCCCCGCGTGGGCTGCGGCATGGCGTGCGGCCGGGGTGGTCGGCTACCACCCCGGCGGATGCGGGCTCACTGTCGTGGACCTGGACAACGCCCGCGCCGTGGCCTGGGCACGCCAGACGCTCCCGGCCACCCGGACCGTGCCCACCACGCGCGGCGAGCACTGGCTCTACCTGGGGACCATGCAGTCCGCCAACGCCGTCCGGCCAGGTGTGGACATCAAATCGCGCATGGTCTACGCACGCTGGCTGGGTCGCGGCACCGGCACCATGACCGTCCTGCCGTCCGCCGTCCGCGCCCTGGTGGTGAAGGAAGAAGCCACCCCCGCCCGCGCCGGGGTGGCCTCTTCCCTCACCCCGCGCGCCACCTGGGACCGGTCCGTGGCCCACGGATGCCGCCACACCGAGCGCTACATCCGCACCGGCCTGGAACGCGGCCTCGCCATGGTCACCGCCCACACCGAATCCGGCGCCGGATCACAGGCGTTCGGCGTGGCCCGGTTCCTGGCAGCCCAGCACGCGCAGTGTCCCGGACCGTGCGGCCTGGACCTGATCGGGCAGCAGATCGTGGCCGCGGCCGTCGCCGTCGGCGTCCCCGAGCCGTACGCCCGGCGAGCCGTCGCCAACGGCTTCGCCACTGGCAAGGAGCACGCCGCATGACCGCCGAGGAACTGCCCGGACCCTCCAACCCTCTCGCCGTGGCCCGCCGCATCCTGCCGGACTGGCAGACCGAGGACGGACAGCTTGCCTACCGGCGCTGGCGCGGCTCGTGGATGCGCTGGACGGGTACCTGCTGGCGGGAGCTGGACGAAGCCCAGGTACGCAAGAGCATGTACGAGCGCCTCGAACACGCCGTCTACCAGGCACCCGGCAAGGACGGACAGCCCGAGGAACGCGACTGGGCACCGACCAAGCCGAAAATCAGCAACCTCCTCGACGCGCTCGGATCCATCACTCTCCTGCCCACCGACCTGGACGCGCCCACGTGGTTCGACGCCAACGGCAACGCGAGCGACCAGGACCACGGGCCCATCGTGGCGTGTGAGAACGGGCTGCTGAGGATCCGCGACCGGGCGCTACTGCCGCACGGGCCGGGGTTCTTCAACTTCGTCTCCGTCCCCTTCGCCTACGACCCGGGCGCTACCGCACCGACGTGGGAATGGTTCCTGCGGGAGGTCTGGCCCAACGACCCGGACGCCATCCAGGCGGTACAGGACTGGTTCGGCTACATCCTGTCCGGGCGCACCGACCAACAAAAGATCCTGCTCATGGTCGGCCCGTCCCGCTCCGGCAAAGGCACCATCGCCCGCGTGCTGAAAGAGCTGGTCGGCAAGGACAACCTCGCCGGCCCCACCCTCGCCGGACTCGGCACGAACTTCGGGCTGTCCACCCTGATCGGCAAGCCACTGGCGGTCATCGCCGATGCCCGGCTGTCCGGCAATGACAACAGCCAGGTCGTGGAACGGCTCCTGACGATCTCCGGTGAGGACACCATCGACGTCGACCGCAAGTACCGCCAGGTGTGGACCGGCAAGCTCCCCACACGGCTGATGATCCTGTCCAACGAACTGCCACACTTTGGCGACTCCTCCGGGGTCATCGCCCGCCGGTTCGTGCTGCTCAACATGACCGTGTCGTGGCTGGGCAGGGAGGACCCCACCCTGTTCGACCGGCTCAGGGCAGAGATGCCCGGGATCCTGAACTGGGCCCTCGACGGCCTCGCCCGCCTCCAGCGAACCGGCCGGATCACCGAACCGGCATCCAGCCGCGAGGCGATCACCACCATGCAGGACACCGCCTCACCCACGTCCGCATTCATCCGCGAACGCTGCACCACTGGACCCACGTGCAGCGTCCCCGTGGACGCACTGTGGGCGGTCTGGCGGGAGTGGGCCGAGGACAATGGCGTCCGCCCCGGCACGAAGCAAGTCTTCGGCCGCAACCTGCTCTCCGTGGTCCCCCAGCTCAGCCGCTCGCGGCCCCGCGACGCGTACGGCCGGCAGGTGGTCACCTACACCGGGATCACGCTGAACGTGTCCGAACCACATTTGCCTGAGTCGCGACTCATCGCGTCTCAAGAGCCCTCTGAGAGCCGCTGAGTGCCGATGAGTCGCGACTCAGAGCAATGTATTTCCAAATCGTGGAGGAGACCGTGAGCGCGCCCGCCTCCGTCCGAGACGACCCCCGCGCCACCCTTCGCGGCGGACTCCCGGACCGCTACCTCACCCCCGACGACATCGCCGACATGTTCGGCGTGCCGCTCGAAACCGTCTACCAGTGGCGCAGGAAGCGCACCGGACCGCCCGGCTTCCGCATCGGCAAGCACCTCCGTTACGACCCGGCCGACGTGCGCGCCTATGTCATTCAGCGCAAGAACGCCTGCCAGGGCGCCGCGTAGCCAACCACCCCCAGACAGCAGGGAGAGCCGCCATGTGCGGCTCTCCCTGCTGCATGTCGAGAGGACCGCCGCCGTATGGCTGGCCATATCCAAGACCGTTGGTACAAGACCGAGACGGCATCCAACGGCAAGACGAGCAGGGCAAAGACCGACCGATACGGGACTGGCTTGCGCTACCGAGCGCGCTACGTAGCGCCGGATGGGACGGAACGCAGCAAGTCTTTCCCGGACAAGCAGAAGCGACTTGCGGAAGCCTGGCTGACTCAGATCGCGGCTGACATGACCCGTGGCCAGTACGTTGACCCGTCGGCCGGCAAGGAGACGTTCAGGGAGTTCGCCACTCAGTGGCTGGCATCCCAGACCACGGACCCTTCCACCATCGTGAACATGGAGCTGAGGTTCCGGCTGCACGCCTTCCCCTACATCGGTTCTCGCTCCCTGAGCGCGTTCCAACCTGCCCATATCCGCACGTGGGCACGGGCCCTGGCAGACTCCGGGATGGCAGCGTCGTATCAGCGGACGGTCTTCGCGAACGTCTCCGCTGTGTTCGGCGCTGCCGTGGACGACGGCATTCTGACCCGGAACCCCTGCCGTGCAGGGTCAGTGCGGGCACCCAAACTGGATCGGCGGAAGATCAAGCCGTGGACGCGTGACCGGGTGGTCGCCGTCCGGGATGGACTCCCGATCCAGTACGCGACGACCGCCGACATCGGTGCCGGGTGCGGCTTGCGGCAAGGAGAGATCTTCGGGCTTGCCGTGGACGAAGTTGACTTCGTCGGGGGAGTGGTGCACGTCGTGCGACAGGTCAAGCTGGTCGGCCCGCACATGGTGTTCGCCCCACCCAAGGGCGGCAAGCTGCGAGACGTGCCGCTGCCCGACGTGGTGTCGGGTGCGCTCGCCGCGCACATCACCCGACGGCCCCCCATCGACGTCACTCTGCCGTGGAAGACCCCGGACGGACCGCCGGTCACGGCGAAACTGCTTTTCTACTCGCGGGAGCGGAAGGCGCTGAACAGGAACTACTTCAACATGTACCTGTGGAAGCCGGCCCTGATCGCCGCCGGCGTCATTCCGGAACGGGCTCCAGGGGAGCGGTTCAAACAGTCGCGCGAACACGGTATGCACGCGTTGCGGCACTACTACGCGTCGGTCTTGCTGGACTCGGGGGAGAACATCAAGGCCCTGGCCGAGTACCTCGGTCACTCCGACCCGGGATTCACGCTCCGGACGTACACGCACCTCATGCCGAACAGCCAGGACCGTGCCCGCAGGGCCATTGATGCCGCATTCGGCGTGCCGAGTGCGGGCGCGGCCCCGGCCAAGCCGCTGCACTGACCTGAGCGGCAGCGCGGTCGGAAGCTCTCGACACCGGCCCGCGGTGCTGGGCCCGAAACAGGCCGTCGGCCGGGCTCTTCCAGCGGAGGAAGAACACGGCCGACGGCCCAGAGACGGCCCAGGGGAGCGGATACTCGCTCTGACCTGGGGCGATATCACACGTCGAAGTACAGCTCGAACTCGTGCGGGTGCGGGCGGAGCTGGAGCGGGGCGATCTCGTTGGTGCGCTTGAAGTCGATCCACGTCTCGATCAGGTCGGACGTGAAGACGTCGCCCTGGAGGAGGAACTCGTGGTCGCGCTCCAGCGAGTCGAGGACGGCCGGGAGCGAGGTCGGGACCTGCGCGACGTTGGCGTGCTCCTCGGGAGCCAGCTCGTAGAGGTCCTTGTCGATCGGCTCGGCCGGCTCGATCTTGTTCTTGATGCCGTCCAGGCCCGCCATCAGCAGGGCCGAGAAGGCCAGGTACGGGTTGCCGGAGGAGTCGGGCGCGCGGAACTCGACGCGCTTGGCCTTCGGGTTCGAGCCCGTGATCGGGATACGCATGGCCGCGGAGCGGTTGCGCTGCGAGTACACCAGGTTGATCGGCGCCTCGAAGCCCGGGACCAGGCGGTGGTAGGAGTTCACCGTCGGGTTGGTGAAGGCCAGCAGCGACGGGGCGTGCTTGAGGATGCCGCCGATGTAGTAGCGGGCCATGTCCGACAGGCCCGCGTACCCGGCCTCGTCGTAGAACAGCGGGTCGCCGTTGCTCCACAGCGACTGGTGGACGTGCATGCCCGAGCCGTTGTCGCCGAAGATCGGCTTCGGCATGAAGGTCGCGGTCTTGCCGTTGCGCCAGGCGACGTTCTTCACGATGTACTTGAAGAGCTGGAGGTCGTCGGCGGCGGCGAGCAGCGTGTTGAACTTGTAGTTGATCTCGGCCTGGCCGGCGGTGCCCACCTCGTGGTGCTGGCGCTCGACCTTCAGGCCGTTCTTCTCCAGCTCGAGGGAGATCTCGGCGCGCAGGTCGGCGAAGTGGTCGACCGGCGGGACCGGGAAGTAGCCGCCCTTGTAGCGGACCTTGTAACCACGGTTGTCCTCGACGGCGCCGGTGTTCCAGGCACCCGCCTCGGAGTCGATGTGGTAGAACGACTCGTTCGCGGTGGTCGCGAAGCGGACGCTGTCGAAGACGTAGAACTCGGCCTCGGGACCGAAGAACGCGGTGTCGGCGATCCCGGTGGAGGCCAGGTACGCCTCCGCCTTCTTGGCCACGTTGCGCGGGTCGCGGGAGTACTGCTCGCCCGTGATCGGGTCGTGGATGAAGAAGTTGATGTTCAGCGTCTTGTCGCGGCGGAAGGGGTCGACCCGGGCGGTCGACAGGTCCGCGCGCAGCGCCATGTCGGACTCGTGGATGGCCTGGAACCCGCGGATCGAGGATCCGTCGAAGGCCAGCTCCTCGTCCGGGTCGAACGCCTCGACGGGCACCGTGAAGTGCTGCATGACGCCCGGCAGGTCGCAGAACCGGACATCGACGAACTTGACGTCCTCGTCAGCGATGAACTTCTTGGCTTCGTCGGCGTTCTGGAACATCCAGCTCCTCCTACTCCCGACGGGCTTCGCCGGGGTGGTAGTTCGTTCGTGCGGCCAGTGCGGTGGCACACTCTGCGGCTGACCTTAGGGACGGGGGATTTCCCGGGCGTGACCCGATTGTTTCTCCCAGGTTAACCAGCCCGGCTCCCGGCCACCCCACCTCCGGGTGCGGCATATGGGGCGCAGTACCGTGGACGGGTGGACAACAGGCAAGCAATCGGATCGTGGCTCTCCGGTCCCCGCGCGGCGATGGAGGATGCCGGGGCGGACCTCGGATACCGGGGGGAGCAGCTCGGTCTGCCGCAGGAGGGGCCGGGCTCCATCGCCCGCCCGGGCCGGCGCCTCGGCGCCCTGGCCGTCGACTGGGGCCTGTGCGTCCTGATCGCATACGGCCTGCTCACCGACGGCTACGACCAGTCGACGGGGAACTGGGCCCTGCTCATCTTCTTCGTGCTCGGCGTCGTGACGGTCGGCACGCTCGGCTTCACCCCGGGCAAGCGGATCTTCGGCCTGCGCGTGGTCTCGGTGGACACCGGCCGGGTGGCCCCGCTGCGCGCCCTGGTCCGCACGCTCCTGCTGTGCCTGGCGATCCCGGCCCTCATCTGGGACCGCGACGGCAGGGGCCTGCACGACCGCCTGGCGAGGACGGTGGAGGTCCGCGCGTAGCCCCGCCGCGCCGCCCCCCGACGACGCGAAAGACGAACCGCCGCGGGAAACGAACCGGGCCCGGAAGACCGTGAGGTCTTCCGGGCCCGGTGTGCTTCGTGTGGGCGCGGTCCGGCGGAAGCGTCAGCGCGTCCGGCCGCCGCCGCCCTTCGGCATGCGCATGCCCTTGGGCAGGGGGCCCTTCGGGAGGGGCATGTTGCTCATCAGGTCCCCGAGCGCGCGCAGCCGGTCGTTGGTGGCCGTCACCTGGGGGCCGGTCAGGACGCGCGGGAACTTCAGCATCGTGGTGCGGAGCTTCTTCAGCTCCACCTGGTCCTCGCCCGTGCCCACGATCAGGTCGTGCACCGGGACGTCCGCGACGATGCGGGCCATCTTCTTCTTCTCGGCGGCCAGCAGGCTCTTGACCCGGTTCGGGTTGCCCTCGGCGACCAGCACGATCCCGGCCTTGCCGACCGCGCGGTGCACCACGTCCTGGCTGCGGTTCATCGCGACCGCCGGTGTGGTGGTCCAGCCCCGGCCGATGTTGTCGAGCACCGCCGCGGCGGCGCCGGGCTGGCCCTCCATCTGCCCGAAGGCGGCCCGCTCGGCCCGGCGTCCGAAGACGATCGCCATCGCGAGGAAGGCGAGCAGGAAGCCCAGGATCCCCAGATAGACGGGGTGGCCGATCAAGAAGCCGATCGCGAGGAAGACACCCAGGGTGACGATTCCGACTGCCGCGAGTACAAGACCGATCTTGGGGTCGGCCTTGCTGGTCATCTTGTAAGTCAGGGCGATCTGCTTCAGTCGCCCGGCATTCGCAGCGTCCGCTGCGGGTTCCTTCCTCGCCATGCCACGAAGTCTACGTGGCGCGGGAAGCGGCGACGACGCCAGTGGGGTCGGAGCGGTGGGGACGCTCCACGACGGACTCCACGGCGGAGGGGAACGCGCGCGAGGAGTGCGCGCGACGCCTACGGGTGGGGCACGGTCGCGTCCAGGACGCGCTGCGCCTCGACGCGGTCCTTCGCGCGGCGGCGGTCCTCCAGGACGGAGGTCCAGGCGTTCTGGCGGGCCGTCCGCTGACCGCTGCTCATGAGCAGCGATTCGATGGCACGCAGTGCATCGGTGAAGGACGGGATGGCGGTGGCGCGAACGGGCGCGGCCTGCATGGTGGAGGACCCCCCTCGGGTCGTCGGCTCGGGGCCGGGGTGTACGTGGCGTAAGTCCAGGGTCACTGTTTGGTGTTACCAGGGCGTGACGGAGCGGTCAAACGCCGATGAAACCTTGATACGGAGCGCCCAAAGCCTGACGCGGCCCTGACGCGCCCCCCAGCTGCGGGGACGGTCGGGACCGCGCCAATCGGCCATACCGGTCGGTAGTTCCTTGTGTGCGGATTCACACGCGGGAAGTGGCACCCGGTGCCGCCCGCAGGGGGGATCGGGTCAGACGGCCTGCGTGGCGATGTACTCGCCCCGCTTCTCCACCGCCATCCGGTACAGCCGCCCGGCGCGGTACGACGAGCGCACCAGCGGTCCGGACATGACCCCGGAGAAGCCGATCTGCTCGGCCTCCTCCTTCAGCTCCACGAACTCCTGCGGCTTCACCCAGCGCTCGACCGGGTGGTGGCGCACGCTCGGCCGCAGGTACTGCGTGATCGTGATCAGCTCGCAGCCCGCGTCGTGCAGCTGGCGCAGCGCCTCGCCGACCTCCTCGCGGGTCTCGCCCATGCCGAGGATCAGGTTCGACTTCGTCACCAGGCCGACGTCGCGGGCCTCGGTGATGACCTTCAGCGAGCGCTCGTAGCGGAAGCCGGGGCGGATGCGCTTGAAGATCCGCGGGACGGTCTCCACGTTGTGCGCGAACACCTCGGGCCGGGCCGAGAAGACCTCGGCGAGCTGCTCCGGGTCCGCGTTGAAGTCGGGGGCGAGGAGTTCCACCTTGGTCCGGCCGTCCTCGCGGTCGGCGGTCTGCCGGTGGATCTGGCGGACCGTCTCCGCGTACAGCCAGGCGCCGCCGTCCTCCAGGTCGTCGCGTGCGACGCCCGTGATCGTGGCGTAGTTCAGGTCCATCGTGACGACGGACTCACCGACCCGGCGCGGCTCGTCGCGGTCGAGCGCCTCGGGCTTGCCGGTGTCGATCTGGCAGAAGTCGCAGCGGCGGGTGCACTGGTCGCCGCCGATGAGGAAGGTGGCCTCGCGGTCCTCCCAGCACTCGTAGATGTTCGGGCAGCCGGCTTCCTGGCAGACCGTGTGCAGGCCCTCGCTCTTCACGAGGTTCTGCATCTTCGTGTACTCGGGGCCCATTTTCGCCCGGGTCTTGATCCACTCGGGCTTGCGCTCGATGGGGGTCTGACTGTTACGGACCTCCAGGCGCAGCATCTTGCGTCCGTCGGGTGCGACTGCGGACACGGCCGGCTCCCTAGTGTTGATTCTTCGGCGTTCCCCAGGGTACGCCCGTTGATTCTATGGCTGAGGGCTGCCGGGGGCTGTCGCCTCCGGATCCCTGCTGCGGCCCTGGACGGGCCCGGTCCTCACCCGCCGGACGGTGCCGGGGCGAGTGCCGCCGGAGCCTGTTCGACGACGCGCGGCTTCAGCTCCGCGTGCTCCAGGATCTCCCGCAGATGCCGCTCCACCACCGGCAGCACCTGGGCGATGGTCACGTCGCGGCCCAGCTCGTAGGCCAGGGACGTGACGCCCGCGTCGCGGATGCCGCAGGGGATGATGCGGTCGAACCAGGCGTTGTCCGGGTTCACGTTCAGCGCGAAGCCGTGCATGGTGACGCCCTTGGCGACGCGGATGCCGATGGCCGCGATCTTGCGGTCCTCGCGGCGCTGGCCCGCGTTGGAGGGGGCGTACTCCGGGCCGTTGAGCCGGGGGTCGAACTCCTCGTCGGTCAGCCGCGGGTCGAAGTCCAGGGAGAGGCCGCCGAGCGCCGGGCGCTGCTCCACCGGGTCGCCGAGCACCCAGACCCCGCTGCGGCCCTCGACCCGGGTGGTCTCCAGACCGAACTCCGCGCAGGTGCGGATCAGGGCCTCCTCCAGGCGGCGCACATGGGCGACGACGTCGACCGGGCGCGGGAGCTTCTGGATCGGGTAGCCGACGAGCTGGCCCGGGCCGTGCCAGGTGATCTTGCCGCCGCGGTCCACGTCGATCACCGGAGTGCCGTCCAGGGGGCGCTCGTCCTGGGTCGTGCGCCGGCCGGCGGTGTAGACCGGCGGGTGCTCCAGGAGCAGGCAGGTGTCGGGGATCTCGTCGGTGAAGCGGGCGGCGTGCACGCGGCGCTGCTCGTCCCACGCCTCCTGGTACTCGACGGCCTCGGCCCCGAACCCCATCCGGACGAACCGCAGCTCACTCACGGCAACCGCCTCCTAGCAGCTTCGTAAGGCGCGAAAGGCGCCCACGCCACTGTACGTCCACCGCCGCGCGCCCCTTCCGTCAGCCCGATGGTCAATCCTCACACGATCGGATGAACGGTCTCCAATCTCCGCAATCGGGCGCTCACTCTCAGCTACATTCACGCCGTTGACAAGGCCTTAAGGAGACCGCACCGCAGATGACGGAACGACCCGCGCAGCGCACCCCCAACCGACAGCTCGCCGCGCTCATCGCAGAAGCGGGGTTCTCCAACGCCGGTCTGGCCCGTCGCGTCGACCAGCTGGGCCTCGAACACGGGCTTGACCTCAGATACGACAAGACCTCGGTCACCCGGTGGCTGCGCGGCCAGCAGCCGCGCGGCACCACCCCCGCGCTCATCGCCGAGGTGTTCACCCGGCGGCTCGGGCGCCGGCTGACGGCGCAGGACCTCGGGCTCGACGCCTGTGCCCCCGTGTACGCGGGGCTGGAGTTCGCCGCGACCCCCGAGGAGGCCGTCGACATCGTCAGCGGCCTGTGGCGCAAGGACTCGGGCAGCCACGCCGAACTGCGCAAGATCGCGTTCACCCCGGCCGGGCTCGTCGTGCCCAGCCGCGACTGGCTGATCGGCCGCGCGGACGACCGGGTGGGCCACGGTGAGGCGATCCCGCGCATCCCGGCCCAGGGCCGGCCCGCCGTGCCCCGCCAGCGCACCCAGTCCGAGCGCGGCCCCGGCCAGAAGGTCAGCGGGGGCGACATCGCCGCGCTGCGCTCGGTCGGCGAGCTCTTCCGCGCCCTCGACAACGCCTACGGCGGCGGTCACGCCCGCCAGGCGCTCGTGCGGTATCTGGAGCACGAGGCCGAGCCGATGCTGCGCGGCACCTACGGCGAGCAGACGGGACGCCGGCTGTTCGCGGCGGCCGCCGACCTGACCCGGCTCGCGGGCTGGACGTCGTACGACATCGGCGCGCACGGCCTGGCCCAGCGGTACTTCGTCCAGGCGCTGCGCCTCACGCAGGCGGCCGGGGACCGGCTGTACGGGGCGTACGTCCTGCTCACCATGAGCCGCCAGGCCGTCTACCTCGGCCACGGCCGGGAGGCCGTGCAGCTGGCGCGCGTGGCCCAGCAGGGCGTCGGCACCGCGGCGCCGCCCGCCGTCCAGGCGATGCTGCACGCCGTCGAGGCGCGCGGCCACGGCGTCCTCGGGGAGGTGCGCGCGTGCACGGCCTCGCTCGTACGGGCCGAGCGCGCCCTGGAGACCGCCCGGCCCGGCGACGAGGTGCCGCCCTGGGCGCGCTTCTTCGACGAGGCCCAGATCGCCGACGAGTTCGGGCACTGCCACCGCGACCTCCAGCAGTACCGGGCGGCGGCCCAGCACGCCGAGCGCTCGCTCCAGCTGCGGGCGCCCGGCTACGCCCGCAGCCGGCTGTTCTGCCGGGTGGTGCTCGCCACGGCACGCCTCGGCCTCGGCGAGCTGGACCAGGCCTGCCAGCTCGGGGCCGAGGCGGCGGGGCAGGCCGCCGAGATGCGGTCGCTGCGGGCGACGGAGTACGTACGGGACTTCGAGCGCCGCCTGGAGCCGTACAAGGACGCGGCACCGGTGCGCGGCTACCGGGACAAGGTCGCCGCGCTCCAGTGACCGCGCGGGGTGCTACGCCGCTCTGGACAGCCGCTGCGTGCCGTGCACCGGGCCCATGCCGAGGTCGGTGAGCAGAGCGGTGGCGGCCCGGTGGCCCGAGTGCAGGGCCCCCTGCACCGTGCTCGTCTCCCGGTGGTCGCCGCACACGTACAGCCCGGCCAGCAGGCGTACCGGACGGCGCAGGTCGTGCGGCGGCCGCATCGACGGGACGGCGCGCGCCGTGTGCCGGACGGCGAGCGTCTCCCAGCGCCTGGTGGACGTGCCGAACAGGTGCGCGAGGTGGGCGCGTACGGCGTCGTCCACGTCGTCCGGGGGTGTGCCGAGCACCGTGGAGGAGACCAGGGCCCGGCCCGCGGGGGCGCGGGTCGGGTCCACCAGGCTGACGACCGCCGTGTGCGTCACCGGGCCGGCGCGGTCCGCGTCCAGCAGCAGGGAGGCGCCGGTCGAGGGCGGCTCGTCCATCGTGTGGTGCACGACGGTGACCGGATGGAAGTCCGGTACGCGCAGGCCGGGAAGCAGCCGGGCGGCCTGGTGCGCGTCGGTCGCCACGAGGACGGCCCGGCAGCGCAGTTCCCCGTGGTCCGCGGTGGTCACCGAGGTCGTGGAGACCGCGGTGACCTTGACCCCGGTGTGCACGGTGCCCGGCGGCAGCGTCCGCGCCAGCAGTTCGGGCAGCGCGTCGGCGCCGCCTTCGGGCAGGCACAGCCGTCCGCTCGCGTAGGCGCGCAGCGCGAGATCGGCGCATCTGCTGGACGTGGTCAGCTCCGGGTCGCACAGCAGGGCCGCCAGGAGAGGGCGCAGGAACCCCTCGACCGTACGGGCGGGCAGCCCGCGGGCCGACAGGGCGCTCCGCGCGCTCGACTCCGGTCGCGCCAGCAGCCGTTCCACCGGGGTGGTGGCCAGTCGGGTGAGCGCGGCGCCGAGCCGGGCCTGGTCCATGGGGCTGCCGAGCGGGGCGGCGGGCCGCGGCACGGTCCCGCGCGCCCCCGCCGCGCGGCCGGCTCCCTGCAGGGGCAGGGGGCCGGGGCGGACGACACGGGGAGTGCGAGGGGCGCTCGCCAGGGCGCGTACGACATTGAGCGCGCTGCGTGCGCCCCCCGCGCCCCCACCGCCGCCGAGCGGCGGCACGCTCGCGCGATGGTGGTGCCCCTCGCTGTGCACGAGGACGCCCGGGGCGAACGGGCGCAGGGCGAGCCCGTCGAGCCCCGGGGTCAGGCGCAGTTCCGGGTACGCGGTGGACAGCAGCTGTCCGATCCGGTCCAGCCGGAAACCGTCGATCTTCTCCGTCGACATGCGTCCGCCGACGCCATGGGCGGCCTCCAGGACCGCTGTCGTCACTCCTGCGCTGGTCAGCCGGTGGGCCGCCGCCAGCCCGGCGACCCCCGCCCCCACGATGACGACGTCCGCCTGATTCACGGGCTCTGGCACGTGCCCCTCCTAGAGGTTGTGCGGCCGGTGGAGACGTGATGCCCCCAACAGGCGTCCGGGATACCCGGGTTCGGGACGAGCGTAGGACCGCTCCCGATCGGGAGAAGTCGCGCATGGACAGAGCACGGTCGCACAGCGGTCGCATACGGTCGATCTCGGGCAGCATCGGTCTCGGTGGTCGCCCGCTCGTCCCCCTCACCCCTCTCCCCGCGCGCGCCCGCGCCCTACTCCTTCAGCGCCGCCCGCAACGCCTCCTCGATTCCCGGGAAGGCGAAGGAGAAACCGGACTCGAGCAGCCGCTTCGGCAGCACCCGGGCGCTGCCCAGCACCTCGTCCGCCATCTCGCCGAGCGCCAGACGCAGGGCGGGCGCGGGAGCCGGCACGACCGCGGGCCGGTGCAGCACACGCCCCATGGCGGCGGTGATCTCGCCGTTGGTCAGCGGCTGGGGAGCCGTCAGGTTGAACGGCCCCGACAGGCCGTCGGAGTCGATGAGATGCCGGATCGCCGCCACCTCGTCGTGCAGCGAGATGTACGACCAGTACTGGCGCCCGTCGCCCATCCGTCCGCCGAGACCCGCCCTGAACACCGGGAACAGCCGGCCCCAGGCCCCGCCGCCCCGCGCCACCACCAGTCCCGTCCGCGTGAACACCGTGCGCACGCCCGCCTCCCGCGCCGCGGCCGCCGCCTCCTCCCACTCCACGCACAGCGAGGACAGGAACCCGTCGCCGGGCGGGGCCTGTTCGTCCACCGCCCGGTCCCCGGTGTCGCCGTAGTAGCCGATCGCGCTGCCGCAGACGAAGACGCGCGGGGCATCCGGCAGCGAGGCGACGGCCTCCGCGAGCGCCGCCGTGCCCAGCACCCGGCTGTCGCGCAGCGACTTCTTGTACGCGTCCGTCCAGCGGTGGTCGCCGATGCCCGCCCCCGCGAGGTTCACCACGGCGTCGCACCCGACCAGCCCGGCCGCGTCCACGAACCGCCCCTCCGGGTCCCAGCAGACCTCGTCCGCCCCACGGGCCGCACGCCGCACCAGGCGCACCACCTCGTGCCCGTCCGCGGTGAGCGATCGCACCAGTGCGCTGCCGATGAGGCCGGACGCACCGGCCACGGCGATTCGGGAACGTTCCATGATCCCATCCTGCCCGCCCCGCCCGCACCGACGCGTGGCGACGGCGCCGGAACGCCCCGACGGATCGCCGCACCCGACCCGCCCGGACCCGCGCCGTACAGTGACCGGTATGACCTCTGTGCTCATACGCCCGGCCACGCCCGGCGACGAGGAGGCGCTCGGGCGGCTCGACCGCGCGACCTGGTCCGCGCTGCACTCCGTGCAGCCGCGCCCCCGGGAGCCCTACGCGCCCTTCTTCGGCGAGCGGTCCGGTCCGGGCGACCACCTGGTCGCCGAGATCGACGGCGCCGTCGTCGGATACATCAGGCTGGCGTTCGCGACCCCGCTCGCGGCCAACTCCCATGTCCGGCAGATCCAGGGGCTCGCCGTCGCCGGCGAGGCGCGGGGCGCCGGGGTGGCGCGGGCACTGCTGCGGTCCGCCCGGCAGGAGGCGCGGCGACGCGGAGCACGGCGCCTGACCCTGCGGGTGCTCGGGCACAACACCCCCGCACGGACGCTGTACGCGTCCGAGGGGTTCGTGGTGGAGGGGGTTCTGCCGGAGGAGTTCCTGATCGAGGGGGAGTATGTGGACGACGTGCTCATGGGGCGCTCCCTCTGAGGCGCCGCCCCACGGCTCACGACGTGATCAGGTCGCCCGTGTCCACCGCCTGCGTGGCCCCGGCCCCGCGTCGCGCGTCCCCCGCCACCTCGTCCGCCGTCAGGACGTAGCCCGTCTCGTGGTCCGAGGTGGAACGGGCGAACACCACGCCGTACACCCGGCCGTCCGTGGTGAGCAGGGGGCCGCCCGAGTTGCCCGGCAGCACGGTCGAGCGGATCGAGTAGATCTCCCGGGTCACCGTGTCCGAGCTGTAGATGTTCTGCCCCGTGGCGTCGATCCGGTTCGCGACGGTCGCGGCCCGCAGCGTCAGGTCGCCGTCCTGCGGATAGCCCGCGACCACGGCCGCGTTGCCGCGCTTGGCGCCGGTGTCGAAGGGCAGGACCGGCGCGCGCAGCCCCGGCACGTACAGCACCGCCACATCGCGGTCGGGGTCGAACAGCACCACCCGCGCCGGATACACGGTGCCGACACCGCCCACCCGGACCGACGGGTGGGATATGCCCGCCACCACGTGCGCGTTGGTCATCACATGCCGCTCGGCGTACACGAACCCGCTGCCCTCGCGGCCCTCCGTGCCCGAGGCGCCCTCGATCTTCACCGTGCTGAGCTTGGCGGCGCGCGCCGCGCTCGCCGTGACACTGTCCCCCGAGGGTTTGGCGACCCCGGCCGAGGGCTCGTTCTCGAACGGGTTGAAGACCTGCGGGAAGCCCGCCTGGGTGAGCGCGGAGGTCGCGCGCGAGAACCAGGTGGGGGTGGTGTCCGGCATCGCGTTCTGCACGGAGCCCAGCAGCCGGGAGTCCCGGATCGCCTCGGTGACCACCGGGGACGAGGAGGCGCCCAGGACGCTCGCGGCCACCCAGGCCACGATCAGCACGGCCACCGTGTTGGCCGCGGCACCGCCGATCCCGTCGGCCACCCGCAGCGGCCCCCGGTCCAGTTCCCGGCGCAGTTTCAGCGCGAGCCGCCCCGCCATCTCGTGCACCACCACGGCCGGGACGAGCACCGTGCACACCGCGGTCACCGTCGCCGCGGTCGTCCCCGGGGTCACCAGGCGCATCACCCACGGCAGGATCCACACGCCGATCGCCGCGCCGCCCACGAAGCCGGCCAGCGAGACACACCCGGCCACCAGGCCGCGCCGGTAGCCGGAGGCCGCGTAGGCGAGGATCACCACCATGAGCAGGATGTCGAGAACGTCCACGGAGCCGCCTTTCTCTCGGACCCCTTAGTACGCGCGAGGGGAGGCCAGTGATCAGCCACGCGCACCCGGTGTCCTCACACGGGACCGTGCGCGTCGACCTGTAGAAACGTCCCCGACCCTGCCGATGGTTCCACCAGGTGGCACACCACACATCGCGAGGGCCGTGCGGGGGGCGGACAGTGGCTCCATGCGTGTCGTGCGAAGCATGCGGTGTACGAGAAGTGTGCGCAGTATGCGCAGAATGCTGCGTTCGTGGGGCGACCGCGGCGGACGCGCGGCACGGTTGCGCGGCGTGGCCGTGCTGCTGCTCGGCTGTGTGCCCGGAACCGCCGCCGTCCTCGCGCTGGTGCTGTGCGCCGCCGGCGTCGAGCGCCCGGCGGTTGCGCGGCCCGCGGCCCCGCGGCCGATGGTGGCCAGGGCCCCGGTCCGCTACGAGGCGGCCAAGCCGCACATCGTGCCCCGCTCGGTCTGGGCGTCGGACGCCGGCACCCGCGACCAGCCGCCGCCCCGCTACGACGACAAGGTCATCGCCGTCTTCGTCCACCACACCGACTCGCCCAACGCCTATCGGTGCGCCGAGGCCCCGCGGATCATCCGGTACCTGTACACCGGTCAGAGGGGATACCGCCATTGGGATGACATCGGCTACAACTTCCTCGTCGACCGCTGCGGCAACGTCTACGAGGGCCGCGCGGGCGGCGTCGACCGCCCCGTCACCGGCGCGCACACCCAGGGCTTCAACCACCGCACGGCCGGTATCGCCGCCATCGGCACCTTCACCGCGGGCGTGCCCGTGCCGAAGGCGATGACCGAGGCGATCGCCCGGGTCGCCGCCTGGAAGCTGGGCCTGGCCGGCATCGACCCGCGCAGCCGGGTACGGCTCGTCTCCAGCAACAACCTCAGCCGCTACAAGGTCGGTGCCGCCGCCCTGCTGCCCGCCCTCGCGGGCCACGACGACGGCTATATGACGAGCTGCCCCGGAGCGGCCCTCAGCGCCCTCCTCCCGTCGATCCGGCAGGAGGCGGCGCGCCTTCAGGGGCGCCTGCACCGCGGCCTCCAGGGCCCCTTGGAGAGCAGGCGCTGACAGCGGCGCGGAGCGCCCCGGCCCCGTCAGCCCCTGAACCGGGACCACAGCCGGGGATAGCGGGCCGCGAGCGCGGACTCGTCCTCCAGGTCCAGCGCCGTCCCCTCCGGCTCCGAACGCCCGGGCGGGATGCCGAGGTCGGGCGCCACGGTCCCGGTGAGCTGCTCGTACGCCTCGTCGGCCGCGTAACCGAGCTCCTCGCCGTCCCCGTCGACATCCTCGTCGAACTCCTCCAGCAGGTCGGCCAGCGAGTCCGGGTCGGCGAGGGCCCCCTCGAAGACCGACCGGCCCTGGCCGATCAGCCAGCACCGGAAGAAGTCGAACGCGTCGTCGCTTGCCCCGTCGAGCAGAACCCAGCAGGCGCCCCACAGGTCCCAGCGGTAGGCGCGGTTGTAGCGGGCCTCGAAGTGCCGGGCGAAGTCCAGGACGGACTCGGGGTCCAGCCGCAGCAACCGCGCGAGGAGCTGGTCCGCCTGTTCGTCGGGGTCGCCCTCGGCGACCTCACGACTCGCGTCCACCAGCTCCCAGAACCGCGTCTCGTCCATCACCCGACCAGCATCGGCCCTCGGCGAGGGGGACGCACGCGGAGTGCGCGGGGCGCACCGGAACAGCGGAGCAGGGGGCACGGCGAGCGCCGTACCCCCTGCTCCGCGTGCTTCACCGCGTGCGGCTCACAGGCCGTACCGCTCGCGGGCCTCCTTCACCGAGGTCGCCTTGACCTCGCCGCGCCCGGCGAGCTGGGCGAGCGCCGCGACCACGATCGAGTGCGCGTCGACCCCGAAGTGGCGGCGGGCCGCGTCACGGGTGTCCGACAGGCCGAAACCGTCGGCGCCCAGCGAGGACCAGTCCTGCTGGACCCACTGCGCGATCTGGTCCGGGACCTGGCGCATGTAGTCGGAGACCGCGAGCACCGGGCCCTCGGCGCCCTGGAGCGCGCGGCGCACGAACGGGATGCGCTCCTCGCCCCGCAGCAGCGCCGCGTCCGCCTCCATGGCGTCACGCCGCAGCTCGGTCCACGACGTCGCCGACCACACGTCCGCCGCGACACCCCAGTCCTCCGCGAGCAGCTTCTGCGCGTCCAGCGCCCAGTGGATCGCGGTGCCGGAGCCCAGCAGCTGGATGCGGGGGGCGTTGGCGACGGGCGTGAGGCCCGCCGACTCGGCCGTGTTGAAGCGGTACAGGCCCTTGACGATGCCCTCGTCCACGCCGGGCGCCGCGGGCTTCGCGGGCTGCGGCAGCGGCTCGTTGTAGACCGTCAGGTAGTAGAAGACGTTCTGGTCCTCGTCCGGCAGCGCCTGGCCGAACATCCGGCGCAGACCCTCCTTCACGATGACCGCGACCTCGTACGCGAACGCCGGGTCGTACGTCAGCGCCGCCGGGTTGGTCGCGGCGATGACGGGGGAGTGGCCGTCGGCGTGCTGGAGCCCCTCACCGGTCAGCGTGGTGCGGCCGGCGGTGGCGCCCACCAGGAAGCCGCGCCCGAGCTGGTCGGCCAGCTGCCACATCTGGTCGGCCGTGCGCTGCCAGCCGAACATCGAGTAGAAGATGTAGAAGGGGATCATCGCCTCGCCGTGCGTCGAGTACGCGGTCGACGCGGCGATGAAGTCGGCCATCGAACCGGCCTCGGTGATCCCCTCGTTGAGGATCTGGCCGTTCGTGGCCTCCTTGTAGTACATCAGCTGGTCGCGGTCGACCGGCTCGTACGTCTGGCCCTTGGGCGAGTAGATGCCGAGCGAGGGGAAGAGCGACTCCATGCCGAAGGTGCGCGCCTCGTCGGGGACGATCGGCACCCAGCGCGGGCCGGTCTCCTTGTCGCGGACCAGGTCCTTGACCAGGCGCACGAAGGCCATCGTGGTGGCCACGTTCTGCGTGCCCGAGCCCTTGTCGAACGACGTGAACGCCTTGTCGGCCGGCGCGGGCAGCGGGGCGAGCGGGTGGACGCGGCGGGCCGGGGCCGGGCCGCCGAGCGCCGCGCGGCGCTCCTGGAGGTAGCGGACCTCGGGGGAGTCGGCGCCGGGGTGGCCGTAGGGCACCACGCCGTCCTCGAACCGGCTGTCGGGGATGGGCAGGTCGAGCAGGTCGCGCATCGCCTTGAACTCGTCCACCGACAGCTTCTTCATCTGGTGGTTGGCGTTCTTCGAGGCGAAGCCCGTGCCGAGCGTGAAGCCCTTGACCGTCTGGGCCAGGATCACCGTCGGCGCGCCCTTGTGCTCCACGGCCGCCTTGTACGCGGCGTAGACCTTGCGGGACTCGTGGCCGCCGCGCGAGAGGTGGAAGCACTCGAGGATCTTGTCGTCGCTCAGCAGCTTCGCCATCTCGGCGAGCGCCGGGTCCTTGCCGAAGAAGTCCTGGCGGATGTAGGCGGCGTCGCGCGTCTGGTACGTCTGCACCTGCGCGTCCGGTACCTCGCGCAGCCGCCGTACGAGGGCGCCCGTGGTGTCGAGCGCGAACAGCTCGTCCCAGGCGGAGCCCCACAGGGACTTCACCACGTTCCAGCCGGCGCCGCGGAACTGGGCCTCCAGCTCCTGCACGATCTTGAAGTTGGCGCGGACCGGGCCGTCGAGGCGCTGCAGGTTGCAGTTGATCACGAAGGTGAGGTTGTCCAGCTCCTCGCGGGCGGCCAGCGCGAGCGCCGCCGTCGACTCGGGCTCGTCCATCTCGCCGTCGCCGAGGAACGCCCACACGTGCGAGGACGAGACGTCCTTGATGCCGCGGTTGGTGAGGTAGCGGTTGAAGCGCGCCTGGTAGATCGCGGAGAGCGGGCCGAGGCCCATGGAGACGGTGGGGAACTCCCACAGCCAGGGCAGTCGGCGCGGGTGCGGATAGGAGGGCAGGCCGGCCCCGCCGGACTCCTGGCGGAAGTTGTCCAGGTGGGACTCGTCCAGGCGGCCGTCGAGGAACGCGCGGGCGTAGATGCCGGGGGCGGCGTGGCCCTGGATGTAGAGCTGGTCGCCGCTGCCGTCACCCTCCTTGCCCTGGAAGAAGTGGTTGAACCCGGTCTCGTAGAGCCAGGCGGCGGAGGCGAAGGTGGCGATGTGGCCGCCCACGCCGTGCTTGCTGCCCCGGGTCACCATCGCCGCCGCGTTCCAGCGGTTCCAGGCGGTGATCCGGCTCTCCATCTCCTCGTCACCGGGCCGGGACGGCTCGGCGGCGGTGGGGATGGTGTTGACGTAGTCCGTCTCCAGGAGCTTGGGCAGGGCGACGCCGTTGCCCTCGGCGCGCTCCAGCGTGCGCCGCATCAGATACGCGGCCCGGTGCGGACCCGCCGCCTTGGCTACGGCGTCCAGGGAGGCCTGCCATTCGGCGGTCTCCTCGGGGTCACGGTCCGGGAGCTGGTCGAGCTCGCTCGGCTGGATGGCGTTGGGGTCGGTCATGTCGCCGCCTTCCTCAGTCGAAGGGGGTGCCCTCATCGGTAAGGGTCAGGGGGTGCCCTTGGTCTTTGGCAGGACAGGGCGTGAGCCTCTGGTGGAAGCCCGTCCGGACTCTAACCCCCTGATCGATGATCGATCAAAGGTTTCTAGGCCAAAAGCTCTTGATATCGAGAAAGTCGGCACGCGGTGCCTTCGATTGAGACACCGGGTGCCGCTTCCGCCCCCACTTTCCGCAGGTGCCCCCCCGAACGAGCAACCCCCCGCTCGACTGCACGCGCCCCTGGAGGGGGCGCGGGGAACGACGCAAACCCCCACAACCCACCCACAGCCGACAACCGGCCCCGAGCACGAGCGATCAGGGGCGCGGGGAACTGCGCAAAAACCCACGACGCACCCGCAGGGGCAGCGCGCCCCGGCCCCCCGGATGCTCAGGCCTGCGGGGCGCAGCCCAGAACGTGGGCCTTCACCAGGTCCGCGATCCGCGGATCCCGCCGACGGAACGCGGCCACCAGCTCCTCGTGCTCCTCGGCATACGACTGCTGCACCGTCCCGAGCCACCGGATCGACAACGCGGTGAACACCTCGATGCCGAGCCCCTCCCAGGTGTGCAGCAGCACCGAGTTCCCGGCCGCCCGCACCAGCTCCCGGTGGAACCCCACGGTGTGCCGCACCTGACCCGTACCGTCCGCCGCGCGGTCCGCCTCGTACAGCGCCGCGACATGCGGCTCCAGCGCCGAGCAGTCGTCCGCGAGGCGCTCGGCCGCGAGTTCCGCCGCGATGGCCTCCAGGCCCGCCCGCACGGGGTAGGACTCCTCCAGGTCCGCGGCGGTCAGGTTCCTGACCCGCACGCCCTTGTTGGGCGCCGACTCGATCAGCCGCAGCGACTCCAGCTCGCGCAGCGCCTCGCGCACCGGAGTCTGGCTGACCTCCAGCTCGGTGGCGATCCGCCGCTCCACGATCCGCTCGCCCGGCTTCCAGCGCCCGCTGACGATCCCCTCCACGATGTGCTCGCGGATCTGCTCGCGCAGCGAGTGGACGACGGGCGCGGTCATGGACGCTCCTTAGGCGGGGGCCGCCACGGCCCCAGGGCTTCGACGGTTAGACGATACGGCTGAATGCACCTGCCGTAAGGGTGCACGGGGGAGCTTTCGCGCAGGTGAGACGAGGCTTACACGCGTCCCGTAACAGCGGTCACCGCCGCCGCAGCACGACGCCCCCGCCCGGAGGACTCCGGACGGGGGCGTCGTGGCGTTCAGACCGACTGGCGGTCGCGGCACCTGGTCACAGGCCGAGCTCGACCTCGAACTCGCCGGCCTCCAGGATCTCCTTGACCGCGCCCAGGTAGCGGGCGGCGTCGGCGCCGTCCACCAGGCGGTGGTCGTAGGACAGGGTCAGGTAGGTCATGTCGCGGACGGCGATGACCGTGCCCTCCTCCGTCTCGAGGACGGCCGGACGCTTGACCGTGGCGCCGAGACCGAGGATCGCGACCTGACCCGGCGGCACGATGATCGTGTCGAACAGCGCGCCACGCGAACCGGTGTTGGAGATGGTGAAGGTCGCGCCGGACAGCTCGTCGGGCGTGATCTTGTTGGCGCGGACCTTGCCCGCGAGCTCCGCCGTGGCCTTGGCGATACCGGCGATGTTCAGGTCGCCCGCACGCTTGATGACCGGGGTCATCAGGCCCTTCTCGGAGTCCACCGCGATACCGACGTTCTCGGTGTCGAAGTAGGTGATCGTGCCCTCGGCCTCGTTGATCTTGGCGTTGATGACCGGGTGGGCCTTCAGCGCCTGGGCCGCCGCCTTCACGAAGAACGGCATCGGGGAGAGCTTGACGCCCTCGCGGGCCGCGAACGCGTCCTTGGCCTGGGCGCGCAGGCGCATCAGGCGGGTCACGTCGACCTCGACCACGGTGGACAGCTGCGCCTGCTCGTGCAGCGCCTTGACCATGTTGTCGCCGATGACCTTGCGGATGCGCGGCATCTTGACGGTCTGCCCGCGCAGCGGGGAGGCCTCCAGGACCGGGGCCTTGCGGCCGGCCGGAGCGGCTGCCGCGGCCGGAGCCGGGGCGGGAGCCTTCGCGGCCTCGGCGGCGGCGACGACGTCCTGCTTGCGGATCCGGCCACCGACGCCGGTGCCCTTGACGGTGGCGAGGTCGACGCCGTTCTCGGCGGCCAGCTTGCGCACCAGCGGGGTGACGTACGCACCCTCGTCGGTGGCCTGCGCGGCGGGAGCCGGGGCGGCGGCCGGAGCCGGAGCCGGGGCGGCCGGAGCGGGCGCGGGGGCCGCGGGCCGGGCCGGAGCCGGAGTGGCGGCCGGGGCCGGGGCCGGAGCGGCGGCGGGCGCCGGAGCCGGAGCCGCGGGCTCGGCCGGGGCAGCCGGAGCCGGAGCCGGAGCCGGAGCGGCGGGGGCGGGAGCGGCGGCGGGCGCCGGGGCGGCGGGGGCCGGGGCGGCGGCGGGCGCGGCGCCCGGCTGACCGATGACGGCCAGCTTGGCGCCGACCTCGGCCGTCTCGTCCTCGCCGACCACGATCTCCAGCAGCACACCGGCCGTGGGGGCCGGGATCTCGGTGTCGACCTTGTCGGTCGAGACCTCGAGCAGCGGCTCGTCCTCGTCGACGCTGTCGCCCACCGACTTCAGCCAGCGGGTGACGGTGCCCTCGGTGACGGACTCACCGAGCGCGGGCAGGACCACGTCCGTGCCCTCGGCGCCACCGGCCGGAGCGGCGGGGGCGGCCTGCTCGGCCTGAGCCGGGGCGGCCGGGGCCTCGGCGGCGGGCGCCGGAGCCGGCTCGGCGGCCGGGGCGGGCTGCTCGGCCGCGGCGGGGGCCTCGGCGGCGGGCGCACCCGTGCCGTCGTCGATGACGGCGAGCTCGGCGCCGACCTCGACCGTCTCGTCCTCGGCGACCTTGATCGAGGTCAGCACGCCCGCGGCGGGGGCCGGGATCTCGGTGTCGACCTTGTCGGTCGAGACCTCGAGCAGCGGCTCGTCGGCCTCGACGCGCTCGCCCTCGGCCTTCAGCCAGCGGGTGACAGTGCCCTCGGTGACGCTCTCGCCGAGCGCCGGAAGGGTTACGGAAACCGCCATGGTTTCGGTTGCTCCTAACGAATTGCGGAAGTCTGTGTCGTCGTGCCCGAAGCTGAAGGCGTCAGTCGTGGGCGTGCAGCGGCTTGCCGGCCAGGGCCAGGTGGGCCTCGCCGAGAGCCTCGTTCTGCGTCGGGTGGGCGTGGATCAGCTGCGCGACCTCGGCCGGCAGCGCCTCCCAGTTGTAGATCAGCTGGGCCTCGCCGACCTGCTCGCCCATGCGGTCGCCGACCATGTGGACGCCGACGACGGCACCGTCCTTGACCTGGACGAGCTTGATCTCGCCCGCGGTCTTGAGGATCTTGCTCTTGCCGTTGCCCGCCAGGCTGTACTTGAGAGCGACGACCTTGTCCGCGCCGTAGAGCTCCTTGGCCTTGGCCTCGGTGATGCCCACGGAGGCGACCTCGGGGTGGCAGTAGGTGACCCGCGGCACACCGTCGTAGTCGATCGGCACGGTCTTCAGACCGGCCAGGCGCTCCGCCACCAGGATGCCCTCGGCGAAGCCGACGTGCGCGAGCTGGAGGGTGGGGACCAGGTCGCCGACGGCGGAGATGGTCGGGACGTTCGTGCGCATGTACTCGTCGACCAGGACGTAGCCGCGCTCCATGGCGACCCCGGCCTCCTCGTAGCCGAGCCCCTGCGAGACCGGTCCGCGGCCCACGGCCACGAGCAGGACCTCGGCCTCGTACTCCTTGCCGTCGGCGAGGGTGACCTTGACGCCGTTCTGGGTGTACTCCGCCTTCTGGAAGAAGGTGCCCAGGTTGAACTTGATGCCGCGCTTGCGGAAGGCGCGCTCCAGCAGCTTGGAGGAGTTCTCGTCCTCGACCGGGACGAGGTGCTTCAGGCCCTCGATGACCGTGACGTCCGCGCCGAAGGACTTCCACGCGGAGGCGAACTCGACGCCGATGACGCCGCCGCCCAGGATGATCGCGGACTGCGGCACGCGGTCCAGGACCAGGGCGTGGTCGGAGGAGATGATCCGGTCGCCGTCGATCTCCAGGCCCGGCAGCGACTTCGGCACGGAGCCGGTCGCCAGGAGGATGTGGCGGCCCTGGATCCGCGATCCGTTCACGTCCACGGAGGTGGGGGAGGACAGCCGGCCCTCACCCTCGATGTAGGTCACCTTGCGGGAGGCGACCAGACCCTGCAGGCCCTTGTACAGGCCGGAGATGACGTCGTCCTTGTACTTGTGGACGGCCGGTACGTCGATGCCCTCGAACGTGGTCCTGACGCCGAACTGCGCGCTCTCGCGGGCCTGGTCGGCGATCTCGCCCGCGTGCAGCAGGGCCTTGGTGGGGATGCAGCCCCGGTGCAGGCAGGTGCCGCCGACCTTGTCCTTCTCGATCAGGGCGACGTCCAGGCCCAGCTGCGCCCCGCGCAGGGCCGCGGCGTAACCACCGCTACCACCGCCGAGGATCACTAGGTCGAAAACGGTGCTGGCGTCGTTCGCCACGTCACGTCCTCCATGCATGTGCGCCGTGCGCCGGTCAGGAGACGACCGGCAGGCGGCGGGTGTCCGGCCGCTTTGCTTCGGCCCTTCGGTGGGGCCCTGTCCTGCCGTGCCCCATCTTCGCACCTGTCGGAGGCGGAGGAGACGCGGGGCCGCTCGTCCGCGACGTCTGATCCATCACGTCGGGTGGTCGCACCACGCCCGGATCCCGCGGATTTCGTCAAGGGCGTAACCCCGGGGCGCCCCTGAGAGCACGCGCCCCGGGGCGCGCGGCCGCGAGGTGGGCCCGGGCCGGGTCCGGCCCGGGCCCACCCTCACGGCCGGTCCGCTCAGCCCAGGTCGCCCGCCGCGGTGACCTCGGCGAGCCGCACCAGGGTGCGCACCGCCGAACCCGTGCCGCCCTTGGGGGTGTAGCCGAAGGCGCCGCCCTCGTTGAAGGCCGGGCCCGCGATGTCGAGGTGGGCCCAGGTGATGCCCTCGCCGACGAACTCCTTCAGGAACAGGCCGGCGACCAGGCCACCGCCCATCCGCTCACCCATGTTGGCGATGTCGGCCGTGGGGGAGTCCATGCCCTTGCGCAGGTGCTCCGGCATCGGCATCGGCCAGGAGTCCTCGCCGACCTCGTCGGCGACCGCGTGGATCGCGGCGCGGAACGCGTCGTCGTTGGCCATGATCCCGAACGTGCGGCTGCCGAGCGCCAGCACCATCGCACCGGTCAGGGTCGCCACGTCGATGATCGCGTCCGGCTCCTCCAGGGAGGCCGCCCACAGCGCGTCCGCGAGCACCAGGCGGCCCTCGGCGTCGGTGTTGAGGACCTCGACGGTCTTGCCGCTGTACATGTGCAGCACGTCGCCGGGGCGGGTGGCCGAGCCCGAGGGCATGTTCTCGGCGAGCGCGAGCCAGCCGGTGACGTTGACCTCCAGACCCAGGCGGGCGGCGGCCACGACCGCGGCGAAGACGGCGGCCGCGCCGCTCATGTCGCACTTCATGGTCTCGTTGTGGCCCGCGGGCTTGAGCGAGATGCCGCCCGAGTCGTACGTGATGCCCTTGCCCACGAAGGCCAGGTGCTTGTCCGCGTCCGGGTGCGTGTACGACAGCTTCACCAGCCGGGGGCCGGCGGCCGAGCCCGCGCCGACGCCCAGGATGCCGCCGTAGCCGCCCTTGGCGAGCGCCTTCTCGTCGAGCACCTGCACCTTGAGGCCGTGGTCCTTCGCCGCGTTCTGCGCGAGGGCCGCGAAGGACGCCGGGTTGAGGTCGTTCGGCGGGGTGTTGATGAGGTCGCGGGCGCGGTTCATCTCCTCGGCGACGGCGAGGGCGCGCTCGACGGCCGCCTTGTACGCCTTGTCCCGGGGCTTGCCGCCGAGCAGGACGACGTCGGCGAGCGGGGCCTTGCCGGCTCCGGCCTTCTTGCCGTTCCTGCCGTTCTCCTTGTAGGTGTCGAAGGAGTACGCGCCGAGCAGGGCGCCCTCGCCGACGGCGGCGGCGTCCGCGGCGTCCGCGACCGGCAGCGCGAGGACGGCCTTCTTCGAACCGGAGAGCGCGCGGGCCGCGCAACCGGCGGCACGGCGCAGCGCCTCGGCGCCGAACACGCGGGCGCCCTCGTCCTCGGTGTCACCGGCGTCCTCGGACGGGGTGCCGAGGCCCACCGCGACCACGACGGGGGCCTTGAAGCCGGAGGGGGCGGGGAGCTTGGTCACCTCGCCCTCGGCGCCCGTGGCGCCCAGGGTCTCCAGGATGGCGGCGAGCCTGCCGTCGTACGCCTGGTCCACGGCTTCGGCGCCCGGTGCGACGACCGGGCCCTCGGCGCTCTTCGCGACACCGACGACGATCGCGTCGGCCCGGAGGCCGGACACGGCGGCGGTGCTGAGAGTGAGAGCAGTCACGGTAGTGATTTCTCGCTTCCAAATCGATTTTCGGTGGCCGAACGGATGGGTCGGCCGGCCCGGGCGCCGACCTGGATTGTTCCGAACGTTCGGTTCCACCTGGGCCTGGACACACCCGCCACGAGACTACGCCCGGTACGGCACCGGTTCGTGGCCCCGGGTCGTCAACCGGGTGTTCATCCGGCGGTGATGGCTCCTTCCGCCGGGCCCGCCCGGCCTCAGCCCAGGGCCAGGACGACGAGCGCCGCCGTCGCGGCCGTCTCCGCGAGCGCGCCGAACACATCGCCCGTCACCCCGCCGAAGCGGCGGACGCACCGGCGCAGCAGCGACTGCGCGGTGGCCACGGCCACCACCACCGCGGCGGCCGCGCGCACCGCGCCGTACGTCCCCAGCAGCGCGCCCCCGGCGAGCGCCGCCAGGGCGGTGAGCAGGGCGGCGAGCGCCAGCGCCCCGGCGACCGGGACCGTCTGGGCGACCGCCGCTCCCAGCCCCTCCGGCCGCGCGGCCGGTGTCCCGCGGCGCGCGGCCAGCGTCATGGCCAGCCGGGCCGAGGCACCCGAGACGACGGCGGCCAGCACGCCCTGGGCCCACGAACCGTCGTAGGCCTCGGCGAGCGCCGCCACCTGCGCGAGCAGCACCAGGACCAGGGTGAGCACACCGAACGGCCCGATGTCCGACTGCTTCATGATCCGCAGCGCGTCGTCGGCGGGCTTCCCGCTGCCGAGTCCGTCGGCGGTGTCGGCGAGCCCGTCCAGATGAAGTCCCCGGGTCAGCAGGGCCGGTACGGCGGCGGCGCCGACCGCGGCGAGCAGCGGGCCCGCGCCCAGCAGGAGCAGCACCGCGCCGAGCAGACCGGCCGCGCCGCCGGCCACGACTCCGACCAGGGGCGCGCACAGCATCCCGGCACGCGCGGCCGGGCGGTCCCAGCGGGTCACCCGCACGGGCAGGACGGTGAGGGTGCCGAAGGCGAACCGCAGGCCGGGCAGCGAGGACGAAGGCGACGGCGGGGGCAGGGCGGAGGGGGTCTCGGGCACGGCGGCAGGGTAGCCCGGGGCACCCGGACCCGCTCCCGCGGGTCACCCCGTGGCGCCCTGCGGGCGGGCACCCGCGCCGCACCCTGGGCACACTGCACCTATGGGCCACTGGCTGGAGCGGAACATCATCGAGCCGGGCAAGCTGCCGCTGCTGCTCGCGCTCACCGCCTTCGTGCTGACGTTCGCGGTCACCCGGGTCATCACCCGTCTCATCCGCGCGGGCCGGGGGCCCTTCGGGAACGTCAGGGCGGGCGGGCTGCACATCCACCACGTGGTCCCCGGCGTCATCCTCACCATCGTCGGCGGCTTCGGCGCCCTCACGGGCCGCCACGGTGTCGGCGCCGGGATCTTCGCGGTCGTCTTCGGGATGGGCGCGGGGCTCGTGCTGGACGAGTTCGCCCTGATCCTGCACCTGGCGGACGTGTACTGGACCGAGCAGGGGCGGCAGAGCGTCGAGGCCGTCGCCCTGACCGCGGCCCTTGTCGGCCTGGTCCTCGCCGGCTTCTCGCCGTTCGGCGTCAACAACCTGTCCGCGGACGAGCTGAGCGACCGCGGCGCGGTCATCCTGGGCGTCGTCGTGAACTTCCTCTTCTCCCTGCTGGCCCTGAGCAAGGGCAAGGCCCGCACCGCGGTCTTCGGCGTGATCGTCCCGCTGATCGCCCTGGTCGGCGCCGTCCGCCTGGCCCGCCCCGACTCCGTGTGGGCCCGACGCTTCTACCGAAGCCGCCCCCGCGCCCGCGCCCGGGCCGGGCTGCGTGCCTACCACCACGACCGCCGCTGGGCCACTCCGGCCCGCAGACTCCAGGACTGGATCGGCGGCAAACCGGACGCGACGACCGGCGCCCGGGACTCGATCGAGGGGGCGCCGGGTTCGGTGGGCCGGAACAGGGGCTCCGCCGAGGGGACGCCGGGTTCGCAGGGCGGGAGCCGGGGCTCCGCCGGGAGGGCCGTGGGTTCGGCGAGCGGGAACGGAGACTCGACCGGGAGGGCTCCGGATTCGGCGGGCGGGGATCGGGAGTCGACTGGGAGGGCGCCGGACTCGCCGGGCGCGAACCGGGAGTCAACCGAGGGGGCGCCGGGTTCGGAGAGCGAGAATCGGGGCTCCGCCGGGAGGGCCCTGGATGCGGCGGCCGGGGATCGGGGCTCCGCCAGGAGGGCGCCGGACTCGCCGGGCGGGGATCAGGGCTCTGCCGGGAGGGCTCCGGATTCGGCGGGTGGGAACGGGGTTTCGACCGGGAGGGATCGGGACCCGGCCGGTGGGAATCGGGACTCCACCGGGAGGGCCCTGGGCCCGGTGGTCGGGAAGCGGGGTTCGGCCGGGCGGGCGCCGGGTTCGGTGGGTGGCGGACCGGACCTTGCCGGGAGGAGACCGGACTCCGTCGGGAAGGGGCCGGATCCGGCCGGGGGTACGTCGGATCCGTGGACGCTTCCGCCGACCGAGCCCCGCCCCTGAAGGCGGAGACGCCGTACCCGTAGCGCCGACCGCGCCCCGGGCCGCCCTCGGCGCACCTCGGCCGCCGCGCACAGCACCACGACCGCCGCGATCGCGGCGATGTGCTCCTTGCCCGCGAGGTTCTCCTTCACCACCAGTTCCCCGACCATCACCACGCTCAGCACGCCCGCGGTCGCGTACGCGCGGTGGCGCCGGCACAGGAACAGGGCGAGTCCGACCACCGCCGCCGACGGACCGGTGTCCACGACCAGCGCGTCCGCCGGCGGCAGCCCCAGCGGATGGCCGGCGCCCAGGCCGATGGCGAGCCGCGCGTAGAGCGTCCCCGCGAGCGTGGCCGCGTACGCGATCACGAGCGTGCGCCACCAGCCCAGACAGATCTCGGCGACCCCGAAGACGAACAGGATCTGCGCCAGCGCCCCCCACACCGGCAGGTCCAGGGCCGGTACGAACAGCGAGAGCGGGGTACGCAGCAGCGCGAGCCCGAGCGGCTCCTCGGCCCGCACGGACCCGATCCGCTGCACGAGGTCGAAGCCCCACGCCTGGTTCTGGGTGAACTGCAGGACCGAGGTCAGGCACACGGCGGCGAGCGTCATCGGGATCGCCCGCGGCCCGCGCCGGACGAGGGCCGCGCGGACGGTGGCGTACGGGGGTCCCCATTCGGCGCGGGCCAGGCGGGCGAGGGGTCTCATCCGGGGGTCCTCCTGCGGTCCTGGTCCGTCCGATGGGTGTCACCGGTGGGACTGCAGGTGCCTGCGGTGCAGCCACTTCGGCAGTCCCGGTGCCTCGAGGAAGCCCTCGGCGCGTGCCGCGGCGACGCCGATGCGCAGCAGGTCCGCGCTCTTCTCGAAGAGCAGGAACCTGGGCTCCCAGATCGGGCGGTACTTGGCATTGGCCCGGTACAGCGACTCGATCTGCCACCAGCGGGAGAAGAAGCTCAGCAGCGAGCGCCACAGTCGCAGCACCGGTCCCGCGCCAAGGCGCGCCCCACGTTCGAAGACGGAGCGGAACACGGCGAAGTTGAGCGAGACCTGGGTGATCCCGATCTCCCGGGCGCGGCCCAGCAGTTCGATCACCATGAACTCCATGAGCCCGTTCTCGGTGTCGCGGTCCCGGCGCATCAGATCCAGCGAGAGCCCGTGGGGCCCCCAGGGCACGAAGGACAGCAGCGCCCGCAGCGCACCGTCCTCGTCCGTGCACTCGAGCATCACGCACTGGCCGTCGTCGGGATCGCCCAGCCGCCCCAGCGCCATGCTGAAGCCGCGCTCGGTGGCCCCGTCACGCCAGTCGTCGGCCTTCTCCAGCAGGAACCGCATCTCGTCGGCGGGAATCTCGGCGTGGCGCCGCACCCGGACCGTGTACCCGGCGCGCCTGACCCGGTTGCACGCCTGGCGGACCGTGCGCATGGCACGGCCGTCGAGGGTGAACTCGTCGACGTCCACGATCGCCTCGTCACCGAGTTCGAGCGCGTCCAGGCCGTGCCGCGCGTACACGGTGCCGGCCTCCTCGCTCGCGCCCATCACCGCCGGGATCCACCCGTGCTCCCGGGCCTCGGCGAGCCAGGGCTCGATGGCGCCGGGCCATGCCTCCGGATCGCCCAGCGGGTCGCCCGAGGCCAGGGACACCCCGCCGAGCACGCGGTACGCCACCGCCGCCTTCCCGGTGGGCGACCAGATCACGCTCTTCTCCCGGCGCAGCGCGAAGTAGCCGAGCGAGTCCCGCTCGCCGTGCCGCTCCAGCAGCGTCCGCAGCCGTTGCTCGTCCTCCTCGCTGATCGCGTCGACCGCGCGCCGCGACCGGAAGGCGGCGTACAGCACGGCGAGGACGAGCAGGGTGCTGAACACGTTGATGACGACGTTGACCCAGTTGGGGGTCGCGATCCACGGGTGGCGCCTCTCGTCCACGGCGACCGAGACCAGCCGCAGCGTGCCGTAGCGCCAGCGCTCCAGGTAGGTCGAACGGGAGGCGTCCGGGGCCGAGTTGGTGACGGTGACCAGCAGCGCGGCGAGGGTCGAGGTGATCAGCAGGCCCCCGACGGCGACGGCGGCGGCGAGCTTGGGGTTGGCGCGGTCGCCCTTGGCGTAGAACTCCCGCCGCCCGGCGAGCAGCGAGCCGACGAAGGCCGCGGTGAGGATCAGGGACACCCAGTTCTGGGGGTGGCGCCGGATCTCCGGGAAGGTCATGGCGACGCAGAACAGCAGCAGGAACGGCCCGCTGAGCACGAGGTCGAGGATCCACGCCGCCCGTTTGCGCCGCCGCATGGTGATGGCCAGGAACATGGTGAAGACGCCGGAGGCGAAGCCCGCGGTCAGCAGGTAGGGCGTGAAGAGGTCCTGCTGGTTGTGCCGCCGTACGTCCTGCCCGAGGGTGACCCACACGGCGGACAGGAAGTTGATGAACGCGACGGCGCGCAGGTACCAGACGGTGAACGCGGCGGCCCGCCGGGACAGCGGGCCGGACCGCCGCGCCCCGCTCTCCGGCTCGACCGTACGCTCCTGTTCCGCATGAAAACGGGCATCTCCCATGAAGGTTGATGATATGGGTCGATGGAGGGCGTGCGGGGGAGCGGTGCGGAGGGCGGTCGCGGCCCGGCCGCCGGCCGCCGGCCGCACCGCCGGAGCCCGCTGCTCGGGGAGCCCGCTACTCGGGGAGGGCGGGAGCCTGGGGCTTCTCGGGGAGTTCGGCGGACAGGGCCGCCGCCGCCCTGACGAGCGGCAGCGCGAGCAGGGCGCCGGCCCCCTCGCCGACCGTCACGCCCTGGTCGAGCAGCGGCTCCAGCGCCATCCGGTCCAGCGCCTTGGCCTGCGCGGGCTCCCCACTGTTCTGCCCGGCCAGCCACCAGTCCGGGGCGCGGAACGCGACGCGCTGACCGACCAGCGCGCACGCCGCCGTGACGACCCCGTCCAGGATCACCGGCGTCTTGCGCACGGCGCACTGGAGCAGGAAGCCCGTCATCGCGGCCAGATCGGCCCCGCCCACCGCCGCCAGCAGCTGCAGCTGATCGCCGAGCACCGGCCGGGCCCGCCGCAGCGCGTCCCGTACGGCCGCGCACTTGCGCATCCACGCCAGGTCGTCGATCGCGAGGCCCCCGCGCCCGGTCACCACCGACGCGTCCGTCCCGCACAGTGCCGCGATCAGCACCGCAGCCGAGGTCGTGCCGCCGACGCTCACATCGCCGAGGACCACCAGGTCCGTCCCGGCGTCGGCCTCCTCGTCCGCGACGGCGACCCCCGCCAGGAACGCCGCCTCGGCCTCCTGGAGCGTCAGCGCGTCCTCGACGTCGATCCGGCCGCTGCCGCGCCGCACCCGGTGGCGGCCGACCTCCTCCGGGAGGGAGGCGGGATCGCAGTCGAGCGCCATGTCCACCACGCGCACGGGCACGTTCAGCTGCCGCGCCAGGACCGCCACCGGGCTGCCGCCCTCCAGCACCGCCCGCACCAACTCCGCCGCGCCGCCCGCGGGTCGCGCCGACACGCCGAGCCCGGCGATGCCGTGGTCGCCCGCGAACAGCACCGCGCGCGGTCGCTCGATCGGACGCACCGGCACGGAGCCCTGCGCTGCCGCCAGCCACTCGCCCAGGTCGTCCAGGCGGCCGAGCGCGCCGGGCGGCACGATCTGACGCTCCCTGCGGGCCTCCGCGTCGCGGCGCACCCCGCCGTCGGGACGCTCGATCAGATCGGTGAAGTCGTCGAGATTAAGCGAGCTCATTGCCCGAACAGTACCGGCAGTGATCGAACGCCGAGGCGCCACATCGACGGCACGTCATTGCGGCCGCGGGCGCTTTCCCGTACGTACCTTTTGGGCACATATGGACTTGCGTCGTCGCCCGCCCCAGGAGTCGCCCATGCCCATCACCCCGCCTCCCGAGAACTGCCCCTGGTGCGGCTCGGGGCGCCTGCGCACCCGCCGCGCCGCCCGCCGGCACCGGGCCGCGGCCCGCGCGATGCTGCCCTTCCCGGAGCCGGAGAGCTGGCTCGACGTGGGCACCGGGCACGGCCACTTCCCCGAGACGGCCCGGGAGATCCACCCCTACACCGCCTTCGACGGCCTGGACCCCACGCCGCTCGTGCACGAGGCCCGGGCCGCGGGCCGTATCGAGGAGGCCCACCACGGGCACCTCACGGACCCGAGGATCCTCGCCCGGCTGCGCGCCCGCTACGACGTCGTCAGCATGTTCCGCCATCTGGAGCACGTCCCCGACCCGCGCGCCGAACTGCGCGCGGCGCTGATGCTGCTGCGCCCGGAGGGGCATCTGCTGATCGAGGCCCCGGACGGCGCCGCCGTGCCGCCCGCCGGGGACCTGCGGGCGCTCGGCTGCCTGACGGTGGCGGTGCGGCGCTGCGGCCCGCCCGCGGCGCGCCGCGTCCGGATCGTCGCGAGCCTCGCGCCGTCATCCCCGTAGCGCCAGCGCCTGCCCGGCGACCACCAGCAGCACCTGCTCGCACTCCACCGCGAACGCGGCGTTCAGACGGCCGAGTTCGTCGCGGTAGCGGCGGCCGGAGGCGGTCGCCGGGACGATGCCCGAGCCGACCTCGTTCGAGACGGCGACCACCGTGCGACGCGTGTCGCGGACCGCCGTCGTGAGTTCCTCCACCCGCGCCCGCAGCGCCCGTTCCCCGCCACCGGCCCACTCCGCGTCGTCCCACGCGCCCACCGCGTCCATCGCGTCGGTCAGCCACAGCGACAGGCAGTCGATCAGCAGCGGCGGTCCGTCGGCCTTCAGCAGCGGCACCAGGTCGCAGGTCTCGGTGGTGCGCCAGGAGCCGGGGCGCCGATCCTGGTGCGTGGCCACCCGCGCCGCCCACTCCGTGTCCCCGCCGCGCGTACCGCCCGTCGCCACGTACAGCACGTCGGGGAACGCCTCCAGGCGGCGTTCGGCCTCCACCGACTTGCCCGAGCGGGCACCGCCCAGCACCAGGGTGCGCCGCGGCACGTCCGGCACGTCCTCGTACGAGCCCACCTCCAGCGTCGTGCCGTCCGGCACCGCCCGCGCGCCCGCCGCCGCGAGCCTGCGCCGCAGTTCGGCGCCCGGCGGCACGTCGTGGCCGAGGTGGACGGCGACGACGTCGGTCGTGGGTGCCAGGGCGCCGACCGCCCGCAGCCTGGCCAGCGCGTCCGGCCGCCCCACGGCGTCGGCGAGCACCATGTCGTACGGCGCCGTCGGCTCCTCCAGGCCGGCGGGCGCGCCGCCCGGCGGCAGATACAGCAGCCGCAGCCCGTCCGGGCCGGTCACCGCGTAGCCCGTGCCCGGGGCGTCCATCGCCAGGGCGCGCACCTTGTGCCCCGTCAGCAGCGTCAACTCCCGCCCGTCCGGCACCCGTACGGGGGCGGGCAGCCCTGCCGGGACCTCGATGGGGGGACCGTCGTGCGGATGCGTCAGCAGCACCTGGCGCACACCGCTCAGCGACCGCCCGGCCCGCGCCGCGGCGAACGCCGCGCCGGGGGTCAGGTCCAGCAGCAGCGTCCCGTCCACCAGGACGGAGGTCGCGGCGCGCGCGTCCTCCCCCAGCGCTCGGGCGCAGGCGGCACAGGGGCAGTCGGGGCGGGGCAGCCCCTCGGGGGCGCCGGTGCCGAGCAACGTAGTGTCCACGCCATAGATCTTCCCGCCTCCCCCACCCAACCGCGCCCCCGACCACGCAGGAAGCTCCTGAAGGGGCGCGGGGAACTGCGCGATCAACCACGAAGCACCCGTACCAGCTCACACAGGCCCGCCCCCACCCCCCCCAGGGGCGCGGGGAACTGCGCGATCAACCACGACGCACCGGCACCAGCCCACGCACGCCCGGCCCCCACCCCCCTCAGGGGCGCGGGGAACTGCGCGATCAACCACGACGTACCGGCACCAGCCCACGCACGCCCGGCCCCCACCCCCCCAGGGGCGCGGGGAACCGCGCGATCAACCACGACGTACCGGTACTCGCCCACGCAGGCTCAGCCTCCACCCCCCAGGGGCGCGGGGAACTGCGCGATCAACCACGACGTACCGGCACTCGCCCACGCACACGCGGCACCGCCCACCCCCCAGGGGCGCGGGGAACTGCGCGAACAACCACGACGCACCCGCACCCGACCACGTACGCTCGCATCCGCAGCCCCCAACCCCGGCTGCCCCGCTCGTACTTTGGAGGCACACATGACGACCTGGACGTGGCGGTTCGAGAAGTCCGACGGCACCGAGGTCCCCCCCGCGGTCGCACCCGAGGACTTCACCACGCAGGGCGACGCCGAATCCTGGGTCGGAGAGCACTGGCGGGAGCTCCTGGAGGGAGGCGCCGACCAGGTCCGCCTGTTCGAGGACACCACGGAGATCTACGGTCCGATGAACCTGCACGCGGACGAGGCGTAGCGAGAGCGAGCCAGCGCGAGAAGAGCGAGGCGAGGGCCCCGCCCTCGCCCCTTTCGCGGCTACTGCTCGCCCAGCACGACGTCACCCGTCCGCTGCCGCCCGCCCCGCACATACGTGAGCGTGGTCCGCTGCCCCGGCTTGTCCCCGGCCAAGGCCTCCGCCAACGAGGTGATCGTGGTGATGCTCGTGTCACCCAGCCGGGTGATGACATCCCCCGACCGCAGCCCCGCCCTCTCGGCCGCCCCGCCCCGCTGGACCTCGACCACCCCGACCCCCGCGGGCCGGTAGGCGCCGTTCACCACGGTGCGGCCGGTGATGCCGAGCGCCGCCCGCCCGGAGTTGGTCACCCTGCCGCTCTTGATGATCTGGTCGGCGATGGTCCTCACCGTGGACGCCGGAATCGCGAACCCGATGCCGGGCGCCGCGCTCCCTCCGAGGTCCGGATCGACCGCCGCGAGCGTGGGGATGCCGATGACCTGGCCGTTCAGGTCGACCAGTGCCCCGCCGCTGTTCCCCGGGTTGATCGCCGCCGAGGTCTGCACCATGTTCGCGATGGTGGCGCCCGTACCGCCGCTCTGCGATCCGCCCTCGCTGACGGTCCGGCCGGTCGCCGAGACGATGCCCTGGGTCACGCTGGACGACAGTCCGAGCGGCGACCCCATGGCCAGGACGATCTGCCCCACCGCCACCGTCGAGGAGTCCCCGAACGCGGCGGCCCGCAGCCCGCTCGGCACCTTGTCGAGCTTGACGACGGCGAGATCCTGCTCGGGGTAGGAGTGGACGAGGCGCGCGGTCAGCGGGGACACACTGCCCGCGGTGATCACCTGGAAGGTCTTCTCGTCCCCGACCACGTGCGCGTTGGTGACGATGTGCCCCTTGTCGTCGTAGACGACGCCGGATCCCAGGGAGTCACCGGCCTGCACCTGCACCACCGAGGGGAGCACGTTCTTGATGACCCTCTGGTACTCGCTCTGCAGGTCGTTCGCCGTGGAGGGCACGGTGGCCCGCGGGCTCGCGGAGGCGCGCCGGGGAGCGGAGGCCCCGGACCCGGTGCAGCCGGTGCCCGCGAGCAGCATCAGCGACGAGAGCAGCAGCGGCCCCCACAGTCGGCGAAGGACGCGTATTCGGGAAGGGTCCATGCCCCGAGTCTCGGTTCGGACCGTCCGCCCCGCTGCCCCAGTACACCCGAATGATGCCGCGCGGCATCACTCGGCCGGGGGACCTCAGCCCCGCACGCCGCACAGGTGCAGCAGTGCCGCGACCGCCCGATAGGGGTCCGTCCTGCCGGCCCGCTCCTCCGCCGCCAGCAGCGGTCCCAGATCGGTGGGCGGCACGGCGTCGTCCGCCACCGTGTCGGTGAAGACCCGCACCCCGTACCACGTGTGCAGGGGCGCGCCGATGCCCGCGAGCGTGGCGGTCAGCGTCCGCAGCCGGTCCGCGCGCCCGTCGTGCCCGGGCCGGTCGGCGTGGTCCGCGCAGTCGAACGCGCCCAGCGCGCCCGCCCAGTCGCCGTCCAGCCCCGGGCGCATGGCCAGGGCGTCCCCGTTGCGCACGAGCAGCGACAGCAGGCCCCCGGGCGCCAGCATCCGCGCCAGCCCCGCCACCAGCGGATCGGGCTCCTCGACGTACATGAGGACCCCGTGGCACAGCACCACGTCGAAGCTGCCCGGCAGGAAGTGCACGCCGGTGTCCCGACCGTCCCCCTCGATGATCCGCATCCGCTCCCGGATGCCCTCGGGCTCGCGGGACAGGGCGTCGCGGGCCGCGGAGACCGACCCCGCTTCCTGTTCGAGCCCGGTGACCCGGTGCCCGGCCCGCGCCAGGCGCAGTGCCTGGGCGCCGCGGCCCATGCCCACGTCGAGGACGCGCAGCCGCTGTCCGACGGGGAAGCGCCCGGCCATCTGCTCGTCGAGCTGCCGGGCCACCAGCTCCTGCCGTACGACATCACGCAGACCGACGGCTTCGGGCAGTCCGACGGCTTCGGGCGGCCCGTCCGGACCGCTGGGCCCGGTCTCGACCGCGCCCGGTGCGAGGGCCTCCGCGCTCAGAACTTCTCTCCGCGCTTGAGCTGCGGCTTCGGCAGCCGGAGCCGGCGCATCTGCAGGGAGCGCATCAGCGCGTAGGCGACCGCGCCCCGCGTGTTCTGGCCCGCGAAACGCTCGTTCAGCCGCTTGCGCAACCGGAACGCGGACAGGATCGAGTCGAGCACGATCAGCACGATCACGACCAGCCACAGCAGCAGCGCGATGTTCTGCACCTGGGGGATGCGCACCACGGTCAGGATCAGGATGACCACGGCCAGCGGGAGGAAGAACTCCGCGACGTTGAAACGCGAGTCGACGTGGTTGCGCGCGAACTTGCGGACCGGGCCCTTGTCCCGGGCCGGGAGGTACCGCTCGTCACCGTTGGCCAGCGCCTGGCGCTGCCTCTCCAGGTTGACGCGCCGCTCCTCGCGCTGCCGCTTGGCGGCGTCCTTGCGCGTCGTCGGGGTGCTGGCGACGCTGCGGCGCTGGGACTGGGCCTCACTGCGCTTGGGCGTGGGGCGACCCTTCTTGGCCTGCGGGTCACGGGGCTGCTTGGAGTCGGTCACCTGGGCCTTGTCGGCTACCGGGGCCTTCTCTTCCTTGGCACGGCTACGGAACACAACATCCAAGGGTACGGGGTTTATCCGCATGGACCCAGCTCAGCCGGGAACGATCCGGCAACGCCGGACGTCGTTCAGGGGGACAGAGAACCGCAAACCGACCCCACGCCCAGGACCCGCCCCCGCAACCCCGGGGGACACCTCCTCCCTACGCCGGAGCGGCGCGATCCACAGTCGTCCTCGGGGATGACCGCATCCGCTCCCGGACAGTGCGGTAATGGATGTGGGGCCCGTACTGTGGGTTCTGCAGCAGACCTGTGAGCTGGAGTCCGTCAGAAGGGGGCGCGCGAAGCCCATGAGCGGTGTCATGAAGCGTATGGGGATGATCTTCCGCGCGAAGGCGAACAAGGCCCTTGACCGGGCCGAGGACCCGCGCGAGACCCTCGATTACTCGTACCAGAAGCAGCTGGAGCTGCTGCAGAAGGTGCGGCGCGGTGTCGCGGACGTGGCGACCAGCCGCAAGCGCCTGGAGCTGCAGCTCAACCAGCTGCAGAGCCAGTCCGGCAAGCTGGAGGACCAGGGCCGCAAGGCGCTCGCGCTCGGCCGCGAGGACCTGGCCCGCGAGGCGCTGTCCCGGCGCGCCGCGCTGCAGCAGCAGGTGACCGACCTGGAGAGCCAGCACCAGACGCTCCAGGGCGAGGAGGAGAAGCTCACCCTGGCGGCCCAGCGCCTCCAGGCCAAGGTGGACGCCTTCCGCACGAAGAAGGAGACCATCAAGGCCACGTACACCGCGGCGCAGGCGCAGACCCGTATCGGAGAGGCGTTCTCCGGCATCTCGGAGGAGATGGGCGACGTCGGTCTGGCCATCCAGCGTGCCGAGGACAAGACGGCACAGCTCCAGGCCCGCGCCGGCGCGATCGACGAGCTCCTCGCCTCCGGTGCCCTGGACGACCCCTCCGGCATGGCCAAGGACGACATCCAGGCCGAGCTGGACCGGCTCTCCGGCGGCACGGACGTCGAGCTGGAGCTGCAGCGCATGAAGGCGGAGCTGGCCGGCGGCTCCTCCGGCGGGCGCCAGGCCATCGAGGGCGGCGACGGCCAGGGGCAGGCCAAGACCCAGCCGCAGGACACCCCGCGCTTCGACAAGCAGTAGCGACAAGCAGGAGCCCTGTCTGTCCGCACACCGTCCGAGGAGGGCGACATGATCGTACGGATCATGGGGGAGGGTCAGGTGGAGCTGACGACGGCCACCTCACCGAGCTGAACAAGCTGGACGACGAACTGCTGCGGGAGACCCGGAGCGGCGACGAGCAGGGCTTCCGCCGCACCCTGGGCGCCCTGCTGGACGAGGTCCGCCGCCTGGGCACCCCCTTGCCCGACGACTCCCTGGAGCCGTCCGAGCTGATCCTCCCGTCGCCGGACGCGAGCCTGGCCGAGGTCAGGGCCATGCTGGACGACGACGGCCTGATCCCCGGCTGAACGGGGCCCCGCGTCCGGGCGGGGGCCGGGGGCGGCGGCCCCGGTGAGGACGCGACCGAGAGACATGACCACGCTGGAACGCACCCGGGACGGCCTGCGGGCCCACCCCCTGCTCCTGGACGCAGCCCTGGCCTGCGGCGTCCTCGTCTGCATGGTGGCGGGCTCCTTCGTCGACCCCCACGGACACGACGGCCCCACCTGGACCACCCGCGCCCCCGGCGCCCTCAGCCTCACCCTCATGGGGCTCGGCGCCGCCGCGCTGGTGTTCCGGCGCCGCGCCCCGCTGCCCGTCCTCGGGGCCACCGTCGGCCTCTCCCTGGTGGAGATCGTCACCGCCGACCCCCGCGCCCCGGTCGCCATGTCCGCGGTGATCGCGCTGTACACCGTGGCCTCCACCACCGACCGGCCCACCACCTGGCGGGTCGGCCTGGCCACCATGACCGTGCTGACCGGGGCCGCCATGCTGGCCGGCCTGTTCCCCTGGTACGCCCAGGAGAACCTCGGCCTGTTCGCCTGGACCGGCATGGCCGCGGCGGCGGGCGACGCCGTGCGCAGCCGCCGTGCCGTGATCCACGCCATCAGGGAGCGCGCCGAGCGGGCGGAACGCACCCGCGAGGAGGAGGCGCGCCGCCGGGTCGCCGAGGAGCGGCTGCGCATCGCCCGCGATCTGCACGATGTCGTGGCCCATCACATCGCCCTGGTCAATGTGCAGGCCGGGGTCGCCGCGCATGTGATGGACCGGCGCCCCGACCAGGCCAAGGAGGCGCTCGCCCACGTCCGCGAGGCCAGCCGCTCGGCGCTGAACGAACTGCGCGCCACGGTGGGGCTGCTGCGGCAGTCGGGGGACCCGGAGGCGCCCACCGAGCCGGCCCCCGGGCTCGCCCGCCTCGACGAGCTCGCCGACACGTTCCGCAACGCGGGCCTGCCCGTGGAGGTCGCCCGCGCGGACGACGGCACCGTGCTGCCCGCGGCCGTCGACCTGGCCGCCTACCGGGTCATCCAGGAGGCGCTCACCAATGTGCGCAAACACGCGGGGGAGCGGGCCAAGGCGGAGGTGAGCGTCGTCCGCGTGGGCCCGACCCTGGAGATCACCGTCCTGGACGACGGCGCGAGCGCACCCACCGTGCCCGCACCCGCCGCCCCCGAACCCCCCGGGCCGGGCGCCGCCGGCCGCGGCGGCCACGGCCTCCTGGGCATGCGCGAGCGGGTCACCGCACTCGGTGGGACCCTCACCGCCGCCCCCCGCTACGGAGGCGGCTTCCGCGTCCACGCGATCCTTCCGGCCGACAGCCGCAAGACCACCGCGCCGACCGTCGACGAACCGGTGTGACCGTGGACGCGTCCCGGCCGACCGCATCCCGACCGACCGCAGCCCGCACCGCCCGGGAGGGCCCCATGACCATCCGCGTCCTGCTCGCCGACGACCAGGCGCTGCTGCGCAGCGCCTTCCGGGTGCTGGTCGACTCCGAGCCGGACATGGAGGTGGTCGGCGAGGCGGCCGACGGGGCGCAGGCGGTACGGCTGGCGGCGGAGCAGCGACCGGACGTGGTCCTCATGGACATCCGGATGCCCGGCACCGACGGCCTCGCCGCCACCCGCCTGATCTGCGCCGACCCCGCGCTGGCCCAGGTCAGGGTGGTGATCCTGACGACCTTCGAGGTGGACGACTACGTCGTGCAGTCCCTGCGGGCCGGGGCGTCCGGCTTCCTCGGCAAGGGCTCCGAGCCCGAGGAACTGCTGAACGCCATCCGCGTCGCGGCCGGCGGCGAGGCACTGCTGTCGCCCGCCGCCACCAAGGGGCTCATCGCCCGGTTCCTGGCGCAGGGCGCGGCGGACGACGGACGCGATCCGGCCCGCTCCGAGCGGCTGGGCACGCTCACGGGGCGGGAGCGCGAGGTACTGGTGCAGGTCGCGGGCGGCCACTCCAACGACGAGATCGCCGAACGCCTGGAGGTCAGCCCGCTGACGGTGAAGACCCACGTCAACCGGGCCATGGCCAAGCTGGGCGCCCGCGACCGCGCCCAACTCGTGGTCACCGCCTACGAGTCGGGTCTGGTCCGCCCCAGGGTGGGGTGAGCCCGACCGCGCACCGGTACACCCGTGGGTGGAGCGGACTCCGGTGGGCCGTACTGCGCCCGCAGTAGGCGCCGGACGGGGAAATCGCCCTCGGGCCGGCGGAACCACCCTCTCCCATGGCTCAAGGTGTAGGGAGGGCGCCGACGCGCGCCTCGAACTGGTGCAAGGGGGCGCGGTCCCGCGCCCCGAACCGTCCGCTCAGCCACAGAGAGAGACGCCGACCCATGTCCTGGCTGTCACGATTCAGCCTCGCGCAACGGGCCCTGATAGCGCTGATGTCCGTCGTCGCGCTCGTCTTCGGTGCGATCGCGATCCCGCAGCTCAAGCAGCAGCTCCTGCCCACCATCAACCTGCCCGTCGTGTCCGTCCTGGTCCCGTACCAGGGCGCCTCGCCCGACGTGGTCGAAAAGCAGGTCGTCGAACCCCTTGAGGACAACCTGCAGGCGGTGTCCGGCATCAAGGGCGTCACCTCCACGGCGAGCGAGGGCAACGCCGTCATCATGGCGTCCTTCGACTACGGCAACGACTCCAAGCAGCTCGTCGCCGACGTCCAGCAGGCCGTCAACCGGGCCCGCGTCAGGCTCCCCGACTCGGTCGACCCGCAGGTCATCGCCGGTTCGACGGACGACATCCCGACCGTCGTCCTCGCCGTCACCTCGGACAAGGACCAGCAGGCCCTGTCCGACCAGCTCGACGCCGGCCTCGTGCCCGCGCTGAAGGACATCTCCGGCGTGGGCCAGGTCACCGTCAACGGCGTACGGGACCTCCAGGTCACCGTCACCCCCGACGACGCGAAGCTCGCGCGGGCGGGCCTGAGCCCGGCCGCCCTCGGCCAGGCCCTGCAGGCGGGCGGCGCGACCGTGCCCGCGGGCTCCCTGGACGAGAACGGCGGCAACCGGACCGTCCAGGTCGGCGGCGGGTTCACCTCGCTCGACCAGATCCGCGACCTCATGGTCACGGGCCAGGCGGGCGGTGCGGCCGGCGCCGGCGCGGCCGGGAAGCCCGTACGCCTCGGGGACGTCGCCACGGTCCGCCAGGAAGAGGCCAAGGCCGACTCGATCACCCGTACGGACGGCCGTCCGAGCCTCGCCGTGGCCGTCACCATGGACCACGACGGCAGCGCCGTCGCCATCTCCCGGGCCGTCAAGGACAAGCTACCCGGGCTGCGCAAGGACCTGGGCTCCGGGGCCACCATCACCGTGGTCAGCGATCAGGGGCCGGCGGTCTCCAAGTCCATCGACGGTCTGACCACCGAGGGCGCGCTCGGCCTGCTCTTCGCGGTCCTGGTGATCCTGGTCTTCCTGGCGTCCGTGCGCTCGACCCTCGTCACCGCGGTGTCGATCCCGCTGTCGGTGGTCCTCGCCCTGATCGTCCTGTGGACGCGCGACGTGTCGCTGAACGTGCTCACGCTCGGCGCGCTGACCATCGCCATCGGCCGCGTCGTGGACGACTCCATCGTGGTCCTGGAGAACATCAAGCGGCACCTCGGCTACGGCGAGGAGCGGCGCGACGCGATCCTCACCGCGGTCCGCGAGGTGGCCGGGGCGGTGACCTCCTCCACGCTGACGACGGTGGCGGTCTTCCTGCCGATCGGACTGGTCGGCGGCATGGTGGGCGAGCTGTTCAGCTCGTTCTCCCTCACGGTGACGGCGGCCCTGCTGGCCTCGCTGCTGGTGTCGCTGACGGTCGTGCCGGTGCTGTCGTACTGGTTCCTGCGCGCCCCGAAGTCCCTGCCCGAGGACGCGGAGGAGGCCCGGCGGGTCGCCGAGGAGAAGGAGGCCCAAAGCCGCCTCCAGCGCCTCTACGTGCCCGTGCTGCGCTTCGCGACCCGCCGCCGGCTCACCAGCCTGGCCATCGCCGTGGTCGTCCTGATCGGCACCTTCGGCATGGCGCCGCTGCTGAAGACGAACTTCTTCGACCAGGGCGAGCAGCAGGTCCTGACCGTCAAGCAGCAGCTGAAGCCGGGCACCAGCCTGGCGGCGACCGACGAGCAGGCCCGCAAGGTCGAGAAGCTGCTCGGCGGGGTGAAGGGCGTCAAGGACTACCAGGTGACGGTCGGCTCGTCCGGCTTCATGGCCGCCTTCGGCGGCGGCACCGGCAGCAACCAGGCGTCGTACACGGTGATGCTGGACGACTCGGCGAAGTACGAGGACGTGCAGAAGCGCGTCGAGCACGGTCTGGCCGGGCTGTCCGGGATCGGCACCACCACGGTGTCGGGCGGCGACGGCTTCGGCAACCAGGATCTGAGCGTGGTCGTCAAGGCGGGCGACGCGGATGTGCTGCGCAAGGCGTCCGAGCAGGTCCGCTCCGCGGTCGCGGGGATGAAGAACGTCACGGACGTGTCCAGCGACCTGTCGCAGAGCGTCCCGCGCATCTCGGTGAAGGCCGACTCCCGTGCGGCGGCGGCCGGTTTCAACGACCAGACGCTGGGCGCGGCGGTCACCGAGGCCGTGCAGGGCTCCAAGAGCGGCACGGCGGTCCTGGACGACACCGAGCGGGACGTCGTCATCCGGGCGGCCAAGCCCGCGCAGACCCTTCAGGAGCTGAAGCGGTTGCCGCTCGGGCGGGTGAGGCTGGGCGACATCGCCACGGTGAAGCTGGTCGACGGACCGGTGTCGATGACCCGCATCGACGGCAGGCGGGCGGCGACGATCACGGCGCGCCCGACCGGTGACAACACCGGCGCGGTGAGCGCGGACCTCCAGGCGAAGGTCGACGCGCTGAAGCTGCCCGCGGGCGCCAAGGCGCAGATCGGCGGGGTCTCGCAGGACCAGGACAGCGCCTTCAAGAACCTGGGCCTGGCGATGCTGGCGGCGATCGCGATCGTGTTCATGCTGCTGGTTGCCACGTTCCGGAGCCTGGCGCAGCCGCTGATCCTGCTGGTGTCCATCCCGTTCGCGGCGACCGGCGCGATCGGTCTGCTGATCGCCACGGGCACCCCGATGGGGGTTCCGGCGATGATCGGCATGCTGATGCTGATCGGCATCGTGGTCACCAACGCCATCGTGCTGATCGACCTGATCAACCAGTACCGGGCGCAGGGGTACGGCGTGGTGGAGGCCGTGATCGAGGGCGGCCGGCACCGGCTGCGCCCGATCCTGATGACGGCGCTGGCGACGATCTTCGCGCTGCTGCCGATGGCTCTGGGCGTCACGGGCCAGGGCGGGTTCATCGCGCAGCCGCTGGCGGTGGTGGTGATCGGCGGTCTGGTCACGTCGACGCTGCTGACGCTTCTGCTGGTGCCGACGCTCTACGCGATGCTGGAGCTTCGCAAGGAGCGCCGGGCGAAGAAGAGGGCGGCGAAGCGGGACCGCTCCGCGACACCCACCGACTCCGACACCCCGGAGCCGGCCACCGTCTGACCCCACCCCCCCAGGGCCCCCGGAAACGGGGCCCTGGGGCCCGGCAGATTGATCGCCCAGTTCCCCGCACCCCCGAGAACCGCAGGTTCAGGGGCGCGGGGAACTGCGCAAAACTCCACGACGAGCCCGCAGCCGACGACGTACGCGCGGTGCCACTTGCCAGGGGCGCGGGGAACTGCGCAAAACCCCGCCACGGCCCCGCGGCCGACGACGTACGCGCAGTCCCCGCTTCCAGGGGCGCGGGGAACTGCGCGACATGCCCGGCGGCCTTACGGCAGCGCCAGCATCCGCTCAAGCGCCAGCTTCGCGAACGCCTCGGTCTCCTTGTCGACCTCGATCCGGTTGACCGTCTTGCCCTCGGCCAGAGACTCCAGCGCCCACACCAGATGCGGCAGGTCGATCCGGTTCATCGTCGAGCAGAAGCACACCGTCTTGTCGAGGAAGACGATCTCCTTGCCCTCCGGAGCGAAACGGTTCGCCAACCGCCGCACAAGGTTCAGCTCCGTCCCGATGGCCCACTTGGAGCCCGCCGGAGCCGCCTCCAGGGCCTTGATGATGTACTCCGTCGAACCGACGTAGTCCGCCGCGGCCACGACCTCGTGCCGGCACTCGGGGTGGACCAGCACGTTCACCCCGGGGATGCGCGCGCGCACGTCATCGACCGAGTCGAGGCTGAAGCGGCCGTGCACCGAGCAGTGGCCGCGCCACAGGATCATCTTGGCGCCGCGCAACTCCTCCGCCGTGAGACCGCCGTTCGGCTTGTGCGGGTTGTACAGGACGCAGTCGTCCAGCGACATGCCCATGTCCCGCACCGCCGTGTTGCGCCCCAGGTGCTGGTCCGGCAGGAACAGGACCTTCTCGCCCTGCTCGAAGGCCCACTCCAGGGCGCGCTGGGCGTTGGAGGAGGTGCAGATCGTGCCGCCGTGCTTGCCGGTGAACGCCTTGATGTCCGCGGACGAGTTCATGTACGACACCGGCACGACCTGCTCGGCCACGCCCGCCTCGGTCAGCACGTCCCAGCACTCGGCGACCTGCTCGGCCGTCGCCATGTCGGCCATGGAGCAGCCCGCGGCCAGGTCCGGCAGGATCACCTTCTGGTCGTCGGTGGTCAGGATGTCCGCCGACTCGGCCATGAAGTGCACACCGCAGAACACGATGTACTCGGCCTCCGGCCGGGCCGCCGCGTCCCTGGCCAGCTTGAAGGAGTCGCCCGTGACGTCCGCGAACTGGATGACCTCGTCGCGCTGGTAGTGGTGGCCCAGGACGAAGACCTTGTCGCCGAGCTTCTCCTTGGCCGCGCGGGCGCGCTCCACCAGGTCCGGGTCGGACGGCGAGGGCAGGTCGCCGGGGCACTCGACGCCCCGTTCGCTCCTCGGGTCGGCCTCGCGGCCGAGCAGCAGCAGGGCGAGGGGCGTCGGCTGTACGTCGAGCTCCTGGGTCTGGGCGGTGGTCACGACACGCACCCTTTCTGTTCTGCGGCTCGCCGACCCCTCGGACGGGTCGGCGGGATATCCGGACTAGCCTTTTCGTCTAATTGACGTTATCTATCATAACCGCTTCACGTCAGTTTGACGATGCCGATAGCGTCGATGTGACGTGAATCCCGGGCCGTCCGAGCCCCGCCGGGTGGCCGTCCGTGGGGTTGTCCACAGGCCGCTGGGCGTGTTCCGCCAGGTGTGCGAGCATGAGGGAGGGGGCGAGAAGAAACGTGCTCGGCCCGGAATGAATCCGCGGCCACGCCGGTTGCACTCGTCGGCAAGCAGTCTCCGTACAACCCGGGAGAGATGTAGATGTCCGTACAGGACGAGACCAGCACCGTCACCGACGGCATCATCCTGACCGACGCCGCCGCGGCCAAGGTCAAGGCCCTGCTCGACCAGGAAGGCCGCGAGGACCTGGCGCTGCGGGTCGCGGTCCAGCCCGGCGGCTGCTCCGGCCTGCGCTACCAGCTCTTCTTCGACGAGCGTGCCCTCGACGGCGACGTCGAGAAGGACTTCGACGGCGTCAAGGTCATCACGGACCGCATGAGCGCCCCGTACCTGGGCGGCGCCACCATCGACTTCGTCGACACCATCGAGAAGCAGGGCTTCACGATCGACAACCCGAACGCGACGGGCTCCTGCGCCTGCGGCGACTCCTTCAGCTGATCGCCGGTCGATCGGTGCACGTGCGGGCGGCACCCCGGTGAACGCGGTGCGCGGTCTGCTCGAATTCGTCGACCGCCTGGTG
>NZ_JBEZHK010000031.1:0-94012 GCF_040650555.1 Streptomyces sp. NPDC048664
GGCCGATGTTGCGGGTGACGCGCAACATCGGCCATGCACTGCGCAAGTCCGGTCAACTCCTTTCCACTTGATTCCCTAAACTGGGGAGTGGGCGCCTATGCGGCTGTCGTGGCCGGCGGACTTCATCAGGAATTCGGCGCGAGCACTCCGCCGGGTCACGGATTCCCGCCCCACTCACCCGCACCGTTCCGGGCGGCGACCAATCGCGTCGAATCCCGGACACGTTCGACGGCGCTCAGGCCGGCCTTTCGCGCCCCGTCCACCCCGCGGCCCCCCGACCGCCGGCCGCCGGCCGCGTGCACGAACCCGACGAACCCAAGGGAGAACCACCGTGTCGACAGCCGATCTCCCCCCGGATCTCGCAGCATGGCAGTGGCCCACGGCCGCGGGGACCGAGGAACCGCACTGCCGGGTGGTGATCGCCGGAGGCGGGCTCGCCGGCCTCGAAGTGGCCCGGCACCTGGCCGCTCTCGGTGTCGACGACGTCCTCGTCGTCGAAGCCGGCCCCGCGCGGGACCTGTTGCACGTCAACGCCGCGCACGACCCCGACCGGGCGCTGCGCGCCTTCCTCGACCCCGCCGACGACCCGTACTTCCAGCGGTGCTGGACACCGCGGTCCGCTCCGCACTACGCCGTCAACGCCGGCCTGCGCAGACGCCTGGGCGGGCGCTCGCTGTACTGGTACGGCGCGGCGCTGCCGGTGGAGGACTGGGCGCTGGCCGACTGGCCGCGGTCGGTCGTGGCGGACCTGCGCGGTACGTGGCAGGGGGGCGGATCGCTCTACGAGCAGGTCGCGTCGGACCTCGGTGTGGACCCGAGCCGGCTCGACGCGCAGCAACCGGTGCTGAAGGTCGGCGGGTTCCGTCTCGTCCGCACCCCGCAGGCCACCCAGCGGTTCGGTGACGACGGCCGCTGGTACGCCTACTCCCCGCTGGATCACTGGCGGCATCCGGTGACGGGCGCCCCGCTGGACGGCCCGCGCGGCGTCCGGTTCCTGTGCGGCACAGAGGTCCTCTCGGTCGACGTCGAGGACGGGCGGGCCCGCGGCGTCCTCGTCCGGGAACCCGGCCCGGAGGCCCGGGCCCGCCGTATCACCGCGGACGCGGTGGTCCTGGCCGCCGGGACCATCGAGAGCAGCAGGCTGGCCATCCAGGCGCTGTGCGCGATCGACCCCGGCCGCCCGCCCCGGCTGGAGGGACTGACCGACCACATCGTCCAGGGCTTCTTCCTGCGCGTGCGCGACACGGGCGACGACGGGGCGTCCGGCGGCCTGTCGGACGTCGTACCCGGTTCGTACGTGACGGCCTGCGAGGACGCCGTCCGGTCGAACCTGTTCCTCACCGTCGGACGGCCCGAGCCCGGCGTCCTCCAGTTCGACGTGCGGCTCACCGGGGAGCAGCTGCCCGGCCCCGGCGGCCGCGTCGTGTGCGAACCGTCCGACGACCACCCGTGGCGCACCCGGGTCACGGCGGAACCGGCCCCGGCCGACCGGGACGTCATCGGGCGCCAGCGCGAGGTGCTGGACGAGGTGTGGCGCCTGCTGGCCGCCGAACTCGGCCTGACCGCCACGCCCCTGGCCTTCGACGACTTCGACCATCCGGTTCGCACCAACGCGTTCGTGCTGCCGGAGGCGATCGGCGCCCAGTCGTCCGAGGGGCCCTTCACCTGGTCGAGCCCGCTGGGGACCGAGGACCACGAGGGATGCACGCTCCCGCTGGGGGACGTGCTCGACGACCGCCACGCGTTCGCCGCCGTCCGTGGCCTCTACGCCTGCGGGCCGGCGACCTTCCCCCGCATGGGGGCCGCCAATCCCTCGCTCACGACCCTGGCTCTCGCACGGCGACTGGCCCACGTCCTGGCCGCCGCCCACGGCCAGGCACCCTCGGTGGCGCCGGAGGTGGACGCGTGACGCTCACGGACAAGCGCGTCCTGGTCACCGGAGCCTCCCGGGACATCGGCCGGGGCATCGCGCTCGACCTGGCCGGGCGGGGAGCGACCGTCGTCGGCACGTACAACACCGGCGCGGCCGAGGCGGAGGAACTCCTCGCCCTCGGCCTCAAGGAGATGGTCCACCTCGATCACCTGGACCGGGAGGGAGCGGCGGCCACGCTGGAGCGGCTGGCCGCCGACGGCCCGTTCCACGGGATCGTGAACAACGCGGCGGTGATCGAGTTCGCCTCCTGGGAGTCCAGTCTGGACTCCTGGGACAGGGTGGTGGACGTCAACCTCCGGGGCCCCCTGGCCACCACGATCGCGCTCGCACCCGCCATGGCGCCCGGCGGCTCGATCGTCAACATCTCGAGCACGGCGGCAGCGACGGGCTCGTTCGACACACTCGCCTACTCGGCGAGCAAGGCCGCGCTCACCAATCTGACCAAGAGCCTCGCCAACGTGCTGGGGCCGTCCGGGATCCGTGTCAACACCGTCTCGCCCTGCCACCTCGACGTCGACGCACCCGCGGACTCGGCCGGACTGACCCCCCTGGGGCGCAACGCGTTCCCGGACGACATCGCCTCGGTGGTGGCGTTCCTGCTCGGCGACGACGCCCGCTTCGTCACCGGCGCCGACCTCACCGTGGACGGCGGCTACACGGCCGCGGACGCCCTCGCGAAACGCGCCTTCCATGCGGGCTGACCGGTCCGCCCGCGGCACCTCGACGAGGACGGACGTCGTGGTCACCGGCCTGGGCGCCACCACCCCGCTCGGTGGCGACGTGCCGTCGACCTGGTCCGCTCTCCTGGCCGGTGAGTCCGGCGTGTGCGCGCTGGAGGCGCCCTGGGCCGACCGGCTGCCCGTCCGTATCGCCGGCGTCCTGCGCAAGGACCCGGCCGACGTCGTGGACCGCGTCCACCGGCGGCGCCTGGATCGCAGCCAGGAGGCCGCGCTCGTCGCCGCCCGCGAGGCATGGGCGGACGCGGGCGCTCCGGACGTGGATCCGGCACGGCTGGCCGTGGTGGTGGGCACGGGCATCGGCGGGATCCTGACGATGCTCGACCAGGACGACCGGCTCGAGGAGCTCGGGCCGCGGTTGCTGTCGCCCTTCACCGTCCCGCGCCTGATGCCCAACGGCGCGGCGGCGGTGGTGAGTCTGGACCTCGGTGCGCGAGCCGGCACACACGCGCCGACCAGTGCCTGCGCCTCGGGCGCGGAGGCGCTGGCCTTGGGGGCGATGCTGATCCGGGCGGGCCGCGCCGACGTCGTCGTGGCCGGGGGCACGGACGCCTGCCTGCACCCGTTGACCATCAGCGGGTTCGCCCGCATGGGAGCGCTGTCCACCCGCAACGACTCGCCCGAGCTGGCGTCCAGGCCCTTCGACAAGGACCGTGACGGCTTCGTCATGGCCGAGGGCGCGGGCGTCCTCGTCCTGGAGCGGGCCGAGTTCGCGGCGGCCCGGGGCGTACGGCCCCGGGCCCGGCTCGCCGGTGCCGGCGTCACGTCGGACGCCTACGACATGACGACACCCGATCCCGAGGGGCAGGTCAGGGCCATCGAGGAGGCCCTGCGGGACGCGGACCTCGGCCCCGAGGACATCACCCATGTCAACGCGCACGCGACGGGCACGCCCACCGGGGACGTCATCGAGGCCGAAGCCCTGCGCCGGGCCGTCGGCACCCACCCCCTGGTCACGGCGACCAAGTCCGCCACCGGGCATCTGATCGGCGCGGCGGGTGCCGTCGAGGCCCTCTTCACGGTGCTCAGCCTGGAGCACGCCGTGGTCCCGGCCATCCGCAACCTCGCCGAGGCGGCCCCCGGGATCGGTCTCGACCTCGTCACCGGCCGATCCCGTGAGGCGGCTGCGGCGGCCGCCCTGTCGACGTCCTTCGGCTTCGGCGGGCACAACGTGGTGCTGTCCTTCACGACGTCATGAAACCCCCAGGAGACCTGTGTGACGATCGACCTGCTGGCCGAGCTGGAACCGGTGGTCGCCCGGAACCTCGACCGCCATCTGGCCATCGCCAAGGACTGGATGCCCCACGCGTACGTGCCGTGGGAGGAGGGCCGTGACTTCGGGGAGGTGCCGTGGCACCCGGACCAGTCGCGGCTCACCCCGCAGGCGCGGACGGCCCTCGAGGTCAACCTGCTCACCGAGGACAACCTGCCGAGCTACCACCGCGAGATCGCACAGCGCTTCGGCCTCGACAGCGCCTGGGGCACCTGGATCGGCCGCTGGACCGCCGAAGAGGGACGCCACGCCATGTGCATACGGGACTACCTGCTGGTCACCCGGGCGCTGGACCCGGACCGGCTGGAAGCCGCGCGCATGGCCGTGGTGCAGGCCGGCTACCGCGACGACCGGCGCAGCCCGCTGGAGACGCTGGCCTACGTGTCGTTCCAGGAGCTGGCCACGCGGATCGCGCACCGCAACACCGGCCGCCTCGTGGACGATCCCGTCGCCGACCTCCTGCTCGCCCGGGTCGCCGCCGACGAGAACCTGCACATGCTCTTCTACCGGTCGCTGGTGTCGGCGAGCATGGCGATCGATCCTTCCGCCACGGTCCGCGCCCTGGTCAAGGAGGTCGTCGACTTCGCGATGCCGGGCACCGTGATCCCGAACTTCCGGCGCAAGTCGCTGGTGATCGCCCGGGCCGGCATCTACGACCTGCGCATCCACCACGACGAAGTGGTGCGTCCGCTGCTCAAGCACTGGCAGCTGTTCGAGCTGGAGGGGCTCGACGGGGCGGCGGAGCGGGAGCGCGAGCGCCTCGCGGCCCACCTGGAGGCGCTGAACCTCCGGGCGGAGCGGCAGCGGGAGCACTTCGCCGCCGCTGCCGCCGGAGCGGACCGGAACGCGGACCGGAACAGGGCCCTTCGATGAGGGACACCGTCGACGGGGAACACCGTCAACCAGCAGCGGAGGCACACGTGAACGGGAAGAAGACGATCCTCGGGTCGGTCGCGGACATCGTCGAGGACATCAGCGGCGTCCCGGCGGACCAGGTGACCGGGCGGCAACGGCTGGTGGAGGACCTCGACATCGACTCGCTCGCCCTCATCGAGATGGCGGTGGCCGTGGCGGAGACCTTCCGGATCGACCTCCCCGACGAGGAACTGAAGGAGCTGCGCACGGTCCAGGACGTGGTCGACAGGATCGAGCAGGCCACGATCGCCGTCTGAGACCGGCGGGGCCGAGGCGCTCCGGGGCCGGTGGCGGGCACCCACCCGTCCCGGAGCGCCTCGCGGTCACCCGCCGGGATCGGAGGGACCGCGGGGTATCGGGGTCACGCCGGCTGGGACCGCTGCCGGTACTGGAGGGGTGAGCAGCCCAGGTGCCTTCTGAAGACGCGGGCGAAGTTCTCCGGGTTGGGGAAACCGCACCGGCTGCCGACCTGGGAGACGAGTTCGCTGCTCGTGGTGAGGAGGCGGCACGCGGTCTCCACGCGTAACTCGGTCAGGTACTGCACGGGCGTCTTCCCCGTGGCGGCGGCGAACTGACGTAAGAAGTGGTAGCGGCTGAGCAGGGCTTCCTTGGCCATGTCCTCGAGCGTGATGTGGGTCGCCAGGTGCTCGTGCATGTAGTCGGTCACCGCGAGCAGGCGCTCCGGGCTCAGGCCCGGAGCGCCCGGCGGCAGGTCGTGGTGCGGGTAGAGCAGATGGGCGGTCAGGTACTGGGCCGCGCTGAACGCGTAGTGCTCGCTCGCTCCCGCGTCCTGGGCGCGCAGCAACGCGGAGGCCATGGCCGCGGCCACGGGGTCGAAGGCCCGCGGGGTCTCCAGGGCCGACAGGTCGCGCACTGCCACCTCGGGATGTTCGTCCACGTAGTACCGGAAGTGCCGGGTGGGCAGCGCCATGAACGCCACCTCGACGCGCTGCTTCCCGGACGGCTGCCGCCACAGGCGCACCGTGCTCCGGCCGACGAGGCGGGAGGTGTCCCCGGAGACGAGGGTGGTCCGATGCCAGCCCGCCCCGTCGGGGTACTCGACCTGGCACAGGCCTCGCAGCGGAGCCACGATGGTGAACCGGTCCCGGGGAGGCTGATAGGTCATACGTCCCTGATCAGGAATCAATCGCCTCTCGATCGTCAGCGAGTTCCAAAGCTGGACACCACGAAGGTCGGCCATTTCCGTGTCGCCTTTCTGGGAGGTACAGAACCTTTTCCGTCCTCAGCCGGGTGCGGCTCGATGGCGGGTCCGGGCGGCTGGGACGACATGTGCTCCGGGTCGTCGAGCGGCGGAGCGCGCGCAGGGGCCACCGCTGCTCGCGGGGGCTGGCGGCCGGGGCGGGATCCGGCGGCGCGTGGAGGGTGGGGGTGAGTGGGGTGCAAGCCGGCGGACGGTCGGCGCGTGCTCGTGGGGGACCGTCTCCGGTCCCTGTAACGGGAGTTCTCTCACGTCCGCACCACGCCCCACTTCGACACGCCCGCGCCACGCCCCACCTCGACCACCCTATCCAGTGGTCGGGGCGCACAAGGGCCCCTGCACGTCACCGGTGGGCCGGGCTGTCGATGTCCCTCTCACGAGACCGCACGCGCATGCACCGGCGCGACAGGAAAGAGGGCACACTTTCGGGACCCGACGGGCAGACACTCCCGCGGACACTCCCGCGCGGCGCCGGCGCGGCGCTAGATCCCCGACTCCAGGGCCAGTACGGCCGCTTGCACCCGGCTGCGGAGCCCCAGCTTGGCCAGCAGTCGGCTGACGTGTGCCTTCACCGTGCCCTCCGCCATCTCCAACCGGCGCGCGATCTCGGCGTTCGACAGTCCCTCGCCGACGCAGGACAGCACCTCGCGCTCGCGTCGGGTCAGCGTCCGCAGCGCGGTGTGTCCCGCCGCCGGCTCGCGTACCGGCGTCGCGGCGAACTCGGCGATCAGCCGCCGGGTGACCGCCGGGGCGACCATGCCCTCCCCGCGTGCCACGGTGCGCACCGCCTGGAGCAGGTCCCGCGCCTCGGTGTTCTTCAGCAGGAACCCGGCGGCACCGGCCCGCAGCGCCCCGAACACGTATGCGTCCAGGTCGAAGGTGGTCAGCACCAGCACGTCCGCGGTCGCCTCGGTGACGATCTGCCGGGTCGCCGACACCCCGTCCAGTCGGGGCATCTGCACATCCATCAGCACCACGTCGGGGCGCAGTTCCCGGGCCAGCTCCACCGCCGCCTGACCGTCGGCGGCCTCCCCGGCCACCTCGATGTCGGGGGCGCTGTCCAGGATGAGGACCAGACCGGCGCGGACGGCGGACTGGTCCTCCGCGACGAGGACGCGGATCGCGCGGTTCATGAGGGGTCTCCTTGGCTGAGGGGAAGTGTGGCGCGGACGGTCCAGAGTCCGTCCTCGGGACCCGCCTCGAAGGTGCCGCCGAGCAGCGCCGTCCGCTCGCGCATCCCGGAGAGCCCGGAGCCGGAACCGGGTGCGCGGGGGGTGTCGCCGCGCCGGTAGGGGCTGCTCACCCGGACGTACAGGATGCCGCCCCGCTCGTCGAGCCCGACGTGCACGCGCCCCGGCGCCGCGTGTTTGAGGGCGTTGGTCAACGACTCCTGCACGATCCGATAGGCGGCCAGTTCGACCGGGGCGGGGACACCGTCGTGGCCGGCGTCGAGGGTGACGTCCAGGCCGTTGGCCCGGGCGCCGTCCACCAGGGCGCCCAGGCCGTCGAGGGTGGGGGAGGCGGCGGGCTCGTGGTCACCGGAGCTGTCCCGCAGGAGCCCGATCAGCCGGCGCATCTCGGCCAGGCCCACGACGCTGTTCTCCCGGATGACGCCCAGGGCGTTCCGCGACGTCTTCCGGTCGTCCAGGGAGAGCGCGGCCGTGGAGTGGATGGCGATGGCGGACAGGTGGTTGGCGACCACGTCGTGCAACTCCCGGGCGAACCGGGCCCGTTCCCTGACGACCGCCTGGGCGCGGTCCATCTCGGCCAGCAGCGCCGTCTGTTCGGCGCGCAGCCGGGCGGCTTCGGCCGCGTCGCGGTGGTTGCGCACCACCCAGGCGGTGGAGGCGGGCGCGTAGGCGACCACGCCCACGCCCACTCCGATCAGCAGGCCCTGCGGATCCCGCCACAGAGCGGCGGGTACGACGCCGCACAGGACCGTGAGCATGCCGGTGACCCAGGGGATGCGGCGGGCGGTGGCGGGGCCGCCGTACAGCACCGCCGCGTACACCAGGTCGGTGTACAGCACGAGGGTGGCGAGGTTGCCGAGGGTCACCGTGTCCAGGGCGAGCCCGGCGGTGCCGATCAGCAGACCGAGGCGGGGCCGGAGGCGGCGCAGCGGCTCGCAGAGGACGGCCACCGTGAGGGGCAGCAGCGGGGCCCAGGACGCGGGCCACAGCACGACGGGGTCCGAGGCCAGGCGCGGGTGGACGCCGAGGGCCCACAGCAGCACACCGCCGGCCAGTCCGCCCGCGGCTATGCGCCAGTCGTCGCGGTGCGGGCGGGACGGGGTGGCAGGGGGCATGAATCCATCCAACACGGCCCGCGCGCCTGGTGTCTGCTCCCCTGGAACGGTCCTGGGCTGCGACTTTCGCTTAGGCGGACTTCACTCGCGATGACGACGCCCGGGGCGCCGGCCCCGGGGGAGGCTGGGCGCGGAGCGAAGGGAGCCAGCCGTGATCGTCGGACTGATCATCGCCTGCGAGGTGGCGTTCTGGGTGCTGTTGGCGGCCGGACTGGCCTTCCGCTACCTGCTGAAGATGCCGCGCACCGGACTGGCCCTGCTGCTGTGCGAGCCGCTCCTGGAGCTGCTGCTGTTCGTCGTCACGGCGGTCGACCTCAGGAACGGCGCCGAGCCCGACTGGCGGCACGGCCTCGCGGCCGTCTACATCGGCTTCACGGTGGGCCTCGGGCACTCCACGATCGCATGGGCCGACGCCCGGATCGCGCACCGGTTCGCCGGTGGTCCGCCGCCGGTGAAGCCGCCGAGGTACGGCATGGCCCGCACCGTCCACGAGTGCAGGGTCGCGGGCCGCTGGCTCGTGGCCGCGCTGGTGGCCATCGGCCTGCTCCAGGCCGCGATCTGGTACGTCGGAAACGGCGGAACCGGCTCGCTGCGGGCCTGGCAGTGGAGGATGGTGTGGCTGATCGGCGTCAACGTGCTCATCGCCGCCTCGTACGCCCTGTTCCCGAAGCGGAGGCCGGCTTGAGCCCCTCACCGGTTCGTCGTCCGCTCAGCGCACCCGCCCGCGCGGCTTGAGGGACGTGGAGGGGAGGTCGGGGGCGGGCAGTGGGGGGCCGTCGTAGCCGGTGACCGTGCCGAAGCGGGAGCCCTTCGTCCAGTCCTCGCGGGCCTGCGCGACCTCCTCGCCGGTCCGGGCGACGAAGTTCCACCACATGATGAGCTCCTCCTCGAAGGGCTCACCGCCCAGGAGCATCAGGCCCGCGTCCGACTCGGCGCGCAGCGGGAGTTCGGTGCGGCCGCAGCCGAGGTAGAGCATCGAGCCCGGCACCATCGGCACGCCGTCCACGTGGGCCTCGCCGGACATGGACAGGACCGCGTACTCGAAGTCCCCGTTCAGGGGCAGCCGTACGTCCGCTCCGCGGGTCAGGGCCAGATCGGCGCCCACGATCGGGGTGTACGTCGTTCCGGGTGAGGCCGCCCCGTCGATCTCGCCGAGGATCGTCGTGGCCCTGAGGCCGGGCGCGGTGACCACGGGAAGGTCGGCATGGTGTTCGAAGTGCGGCTCGGTGTGCCGGTGGTTGTCCGGCAGGGCCACCCACAGCTGCGCCCCGTGCAGGAACCGCGCGTGGGACCTGGGGCTCTCCTCCGAGTGGCCGATCCCCCGACCGGAGGTCATGAGGCCCAGTTCGCGCGGCCTGATGGTCTGCCGGCTGCCGGTCGAGTCGCGGTGCAGCACCTCGCCCTCGTGCAGCCAGCTGACCGTCTGCAGGCCGATGTGCGGATGGGGCGGGACCTGCATGCCCGGCTCGTCCGCGATGTCGTCGGGGCCGTAGTGATCGACGAAGCACCAGGCACCCACCATGCGGCGACCCAGGTTGGGCAGCAGCCGGCGGACCTCCGTCGACTCGCCGAGCTGGACCTTGCGCGGGCTGAGGAGCTCGCGCACCGGCTCCGCCACCACGAACCCGCGGCCACCGCACACGGCGGGCACCGCCTCGCGATCAAGATTGCTCATGCCGCACAACCTAGTCCCGCGCGCCTGTCCGCGTCAGTCCCACCACTCCCCCGGAGTACCCGGTGGAATATTCAACCTCCCGGTGCCGTTGTCGGGCCCGTGAGGAGGTCGGGAGTGGAGACGACGTACTACGGCCACGGGGCTCCGGCGGAGCGCTGGGAGCGGGCGCGGATGTTCTTCGACGCCAAGGACTACTACGCGGCGGCGAAGGTCCTCAAGGACCTGGTCGAGGAGGCGCCCGAGCTGACCGGGCCACGGCTGCTGCTGGCGCGCGCCTACTACCACTCGGCCCAGTTGCGCCGCGCCGAGGCCGAGTTGACCGCGCTCGTGGAGCGCGACCCGGTGGAGCACTACGCCCGGTTGCTGCTGGGCCGCACGCTTCAGCGCCAGGGGCGGCACGACGAGGCGGCCTCGCATCTGCGGATCGCCTCCGCGCTCGCCGGTGAGTTCACCTCCGAGTGATCCCGGTGATCCCGCGGGCGAGCCAGGGGTCCTGACCCGCCGTCGTACGCGCCGCGCCGTCGGACTCTGGGAAGATCGAGGGCATGACATTCGACGTCGATCCCACCGACCTCCTTGAGTCCAGCGCCCGTGCGATCGCCGAACGCGTCGAGGAACTCCTCGCCGCCTCGGGGCCGTTGCCCATCGTCACCGCGGGGCATCCGGTCCTGCGGCGCGCGGCGGTGCCCTTCGAGGGCCAGCTCCCGCCCGCGCTCCTGGCCCGGTTCGTCGGCGCGCTGCGCGAGACGATGCGGGCCGCGCCGGGGGTCGGGCTCGCGGCGCCGCAGGTCGGGGTGCCCCTGCAGATCGCGGTGATCGAGGACCCGGCGAAGGTGTCCGACGAGGTGCGGGTGGCGCGCGGGCGGGTGCCCGTGCCGTTCCGGGTGCTCGTCAACCCGTCCTACGAGGCGCTCGACGCCGAACGCGCGGCGTTCTTCGAGGGCTGCCTCAGTGTGCCCGGCTGGCAGGCCGTGGTGGCGCGGCCCGCCCGGGTGCGGCTCCGGGCGCTGGACGAGGAGGGGACCGTGGTGGACGAGGAGTTCACCGGTTGGCCCGCTCGCATCGTCCAGCACGAGACGGACCATCTCGACGGCACCCTGTACCTGGACAGGGCGGAGTCGCGCTCCCTGTCGTCCAACGAGGCGGTGGCGGCGCGCTGGGGCCAGCCGACGTCGGAACGGGCCGCCTCGGCACTGGGCTTCCGCCTGCCCGGCTGAGCCGCCCGGAACACCCGGAGGCCCCGCTCCCCACGCCTTGCACGGCGCGGGGGCAGGGCCGGGACTCCGGGAGCGGGGGCTCTCAGTCCCGGTAGGCCTCCAGCAGGCGCAGCCACACCTCGCTGATCGTCGGGAACGACGGCACCGCGTGCCAGAGCCGGTCGATCGGCACCTCGCCCGCCAGCGCGACGGTCGCGGAGTGGATCACCTCGCCGACCCCGGGACCGACGAACGTGACACCGACGAGCGTCCGGCTGTCGAGGTCGACGACCATGCGGGCCCGGCCCCGGTAGCCGTCGGCGTACAGGCCCGCGCCCGCCGCCGAGCTCATGTCGACGTCGACGGCCCGCACCCGGCGGCCCGCCCGTTCGGCCTCCGCCAGGGACAGGCCCACGGCCGCGGCCTCCGGGTCGGAGAAGACCACCTGCGGTACGGCGGCGTGGTCCGCGGTCGCCGCGTGGGCACCCCAGCGGTCCGTCTCCAGCAGCGGGACCCCGGCCGCGCGGGCGGCGATGACCGCGCCCGCGATGCGCGCCTGGTACTTGCCCTGGTGGGTGAGGAGGGCCCGGTGGTTGACATCGCCGACGGCGTAGAGCCAGTCGCTGTCCGTCACGCGCAGGGTGTCGTCCACCGACAGCCAGGATCCGGGCTGAAGGCCGACCGTCTCCAGGCCGATGTCCGCGGTACGGGGCGCGCGTCCGGTGGCGAAGAGGATCTCGTCCGCCTCGACGCGGTCCCCGGTCTCCGTGACGACGACGACCGTGCCGCCCTCGCGCCGCACCGACTCCACCGAGGTCCCGGTGCGCACGTCGGCGCCCGCCTGGGTGAGTGCCTCGGCGACGAGTTCCCCGGCGAAGGGCTCCATACGGGGCAGCAGGCCCTTGCCGCGCACCAGCATGGTCACCCGGGAGCCCAGGGCCTGCCACGCCGTCGCCATCTCGACGCCGACCACGCCGCCGCCCACGACGACCAGCCGGCCGGGAGCGGACGCGGCGCTGGTCGCCTCACGGCTCGTCCACGGCTTCACCTCGGCGAGTCCCGGCAGGTCCGGCAGCACGGCGTCGCTGCCCGTGCACACGACCACGGCGTGCCGGGCGGTGAGCACCCGCCGCTCGCCGTCCTGGCCGGTCACCGTGACCGTGCGCGGCCCGGCGAGCCGCCCCTGGCCCCGGTAGAGGTCGGCCGCGATGCCGTCGAGCCAGGCGACCTGGCCCTCGTCCTTCCAGCCGGACACCTCGTAGTCGCGGTGGGCCAGGACCGCGGACACGTCGAGGGGGCCCTGCACGAGGGGGGCGAGGCCGGGCACGCGGCGGGCGTCGGCGCGGGCGATGGCCGGGCGCAGGAGAGCCTTGCTGGGGATGCACGCCCAGTACGAGCACTCGCCGCCGACCAGCTCACTCTCCACGATGGCCGTGGAGAGGCCGGCCGCACGGGTGCGGTCGGCCACGTTCTCCCCCACGGGTCCGGCACCGAGCACCACTACGTCGTAGGCGATGGATTCCGTTTCCGTCATGGGCCCAGTGTGGTTGCTGGTGTGCGCGGTCGCCACATCGGGTACGTGCGCGGGGATACCGAGTGGAATACACGACTTCGGGCCGCCGTTGTGCACAGCGGCTCACCCCCGCAGACCAGGAAGTAGGGACAACGCCATGAGCAGGACCGTGGAGCTCACCAAGGAGAACTTCGACGAGACGGTCAAGGACAACGAATTCGTCCTGATCGACTTCTGGGCGTCCTGGTGCGGGCCGTGCCGTCAGTTCGCCCCGGTCTACGAGAAGGCCGCCGAGGCGAACCCGGACCTGGTGTTCGGCAAGGTGGACACCGAGGCCCAGCCCGAGCTGGCGGCGGCCTTCGGCATCCAGTCGATTCCCACGCTGATGATCGTCCGGGACCAGGTGGCCGTGTTCGCGCAGCCGGGCGCGCTGCCCCAGGAGGCGCTGGACGACGTCATCGGTCAGGCCCGCGGGCTGGACATGGACGAGGTCCGCAAGGCGGTGGCCGAGCAGCAGGCGCAGGGTGGGCAGGACGAGGCGTGAGCGGGGCGGCGTCCACGCCGCCGACATGCCCGGATGCCCGTGAGGCGGCAGGCACGTCTCAGCGATGTGCCTGCCGCGTCACCGTGCCGTCGTGTCCTGGACGGTCGCGCGCCGCTCAGCCGGACTCCCGGGGCACCACGCGCGCCGCGAGCGTGCTGTGCACCTGCGGCACGCACGCGGGATCGCGCACCGCGCGGTCGACCAGCTCGGCGAGCTCCCTCCCGGACGGCAGTTCGATGCGGACCGTACTCAGCCGGGGACGCAGCAACCGCCCCAGCAGCAGGTCGTCGGCGCCCACCAGGGCGGTCTCGTCGGGAACGCCCACGCGTTCGTCCTGGAGCGCGCGCAGCAGCAGCTGCGCGTACTCGTCGTTGTACGTGAACACGGCGTCCAGACGCAGGGAGCGCCAGCGTCCGGCAAGGCGCGCGGCGGCTTCCTCCCGGTAGCCGAGCGGCAGCTCCGTGACGGTGGCGCCGGTGCCCTCGACCGCCCGCCGCACCCCCTCCAGCCGGGGCACGGAGAAGACCTCGTGCCCCGCTTCCCTGGGGATCACCACGCCGATCCGGCGCCGCCCGGCCGCCACCAGGTGCGCGCCGGCGCTGCGCCCGACCTCGCGGTGGTCCAGCAGGAGCGTGTGGGCGCCCTCGATGCGCTCGGGGCCCATGACGACGACGGCGCGCGCGCCCGAGCGCTTGAGGACGTGCACGCCCTGGGGGCCGAGGCCGCCGCTGGGCACGACGACCGCGACGGGGCGCAGTTCGGCCCAGGCCCGGGCGGCCTGGTCGCCGCGCAGCCCCATGCCGCCGTACTGCACGACCGTGTAGTCCAGACGGCCCAGGGCCCATTGGAGGTCGTTGAGGAACTGGCTGTAGAGGGGGCCCGCCGGCACGCTCGGGGCGGGCATGAGCACCATGCGGCTGTGCCCGACGCGCAGGCTGCGGGCGGCCGCGTGCGGCACGTAGCCGAGTTCCTCCGCCGCCTCGTGCACCCGGCGCCGGGTCGGCTCGCTGATGCGCACGGCGCGGGAGTTGTTCAGGACGTAGGAGACGGTGGCGCGGGAGACTCCGGCCAGGCGTGCCACGTCGGCGCTCGTCGGCGTGGCGGGGGCCACGGGTACGGTGGGGGCGGGCGGCTCCGGCGTCTGGACCCTCACGCGGCGCGTCCTTGCAGAATCCGCACACCGATCCTTCCCCCGAGGGTCCCGGGTTCGTCCGCTCTTCACGTCTCAACCACTGGCAGTGCAGGGGCAGTTGCGAGTCGTCTGCCGCGCGGCACGGTGACAGGTTACCGTAGGTTACTCCGCGGTGGACCACGGACTCAGGGAGGGCGCCCCATGACCTTCGACCGCAGCCCCTCACTCGCCGACTGCGTACGGGCCCTGGCCGAGGGCGAGATGACGTCCCGTCATCTCGTGGAACGCGCGCTCGCCCGGATCGAGGCGGCGCAACCCTCGGTCAACGCCTTCCGTCTGGTGCGCGCCGAGGCCGCGCTCGCCGAGGCGGACGCCGCCGACCGCGCGTTGGCGTCCGGCGCGCGCCTGCCGCTGCTCGGGGTGCCGGTGGCCGTCAAGGACGACATGGACGTGGCGGGCGAGCCCACCGCGTTCGGCTGCGCGGGTGACTTCCCGCCGGCGGCCGAGGACGGTGAGGCGGTCCGCAGGCTGCGGGCCGCGGGTGCGGTCGTCGTCGGCAAGACCAACACCTGCGAACTGGGGCAGTGGCCGTTCACCGAGGGGCCCGCCTTCGGCGCCACCCGCAACCCCTGGCACCTCGGACACACCCCGGGCGGCTCCTCCGGCGGTTCCGCCGCGGCCGTCGCGGCGGGCCTCGTGCCGGCCGCGCTCGGCTCCGACGGCGCCGGCTCGGTCCGCATCCCGGCCTCCTGGACCCATCTGGTCGGCATCAAGCCCCAGCGGGGCCGGATATCCACCTGGCCGCGCGCCGAGTCCTTCCAGGGCATCACGGTGAACGGAACGCTCGCGAGGACCGTGGCCGACGCCGCGCTGCTCCTCGACGCGGCGAGCGGCAACCACGCGGGCGACCTGCACCGACCGCCCGCGCTCGACGTGTCGGCGGCCGTGGGGCGCGACCCGGGAAGACTGAGGATCGCGCTGTCGCTGAAGCCGCCCTTCACGGCGGTGCCCGTCCGGCTGGACCCCCGCATCCGGGAGCGGGTCCGCGCACTCGGTGAACGGCTGGCCGCGCTCGGGCACGTGGTCGAGGAGGCGGATCCCCGCTACGGGCAGATCGGGCTCTCCTTCGTGCCCCGGGCCACCGCCGGCGTCGCGGAGTGGGTCCGGGACGCCCCGGACCCGGCCCTGCTCGACCGGCGCACCCACGAGAGCGCCCGCCTCGGCCGGCTCCTGGCCGGGGCGCCGCTGCGGGTGGCGCGGCGCGCGGAGGCGGCGCTGCAGCGCAGGGTGGGCGCGCTGTTCACGGACCACGACGTCGTCCTGGCCCCGACGACCGCCGCTCCCCCACCGCGCATCGGCACCCTGGCCCGCATGAACGGCTGGCACACCGACCGCGCGATGATCGCCGCCTGCCCGTACGCCTGGCCGTGGAACGTGCTGGGCTGGCCCGGGGTCAACGTGCCCGCCGGGTTCGTCGACTCCGACGTGTCCCAGGGCGGCACGGGCGCGCTCCCGGTGGGCGCCCAACTGCTCGGCCCGGCGCACAGCGAGGCGCTTCTGGTCTCGCTGGCCGCCCAGTTGGAGGCCGACCTCGGGTGGCACGAGCTGTGGCCGCCGCCGCACGCGGCGGCCGGGGACGCGCAGGCCGCCTGAAGGCTGCCCCGGCGAGCACGAGGCGGGAGCGGCCCTGCGCGGCCTGCCGGGTACGCCGCTCGGCCGCGGCCGCCGCGGCGAGGATCGAGCGCGCCTCCGACAGCAGCACGGCCCCGGCCTCGGTGAGCGCGACGGTGCGGCTGGTGCGCTCCAGCAGCGTGACCCCGAGCTGTCGTTCCAGGCGCGCGATGGCACGCGACAGGGGCGGCTGGGCCATCTCCAGACGCTGGGCCGCCCTGCCGAAGTGCAGTTCCTCGGCGACGGCCACGAAGTACCGCAGCTCGCGCATCTCCATGCCCGCACGGTAGCCGTGCGGGGCCGATCGATGCCGCCCGAGTATCGCCGCACCACCGAGACGGTGTTGGTGCCCGGCCGAAGCGGGGCCATGCTCGCTGTCATGAGCGAGACGACGATCGCGCTGGTCACCGGCGCGAACAAGGGAATCGGGTACGAGATCGCGGCCGGGCTGGGCGCGTTGGGGTGGAGCGTCGGTGTCGGCGCCCGGGACGAGCGGCGCCGGACGGAGGCCGTCGCGAAGCTGCGGGCGGCGGGCGCCGACGCGTTCGGCGTGCCCCTGGACGTGACCGACGACGAAAGCGTGAACGCCGCGGCCCGGCTGGTCGAGGAGCGGGCGGGGCGCCTGGACGTGCTGGTCAACAACGCCGGTATCGCGGGCGACTGGCCCCAGGAACCCTCGGCCCTCTCCCCGGAGACCGTGCGGCGGCTGGTGGAGACCAACGTCATCGGCGTCATCCGGGTCACCAACGCGATGCTTCCGCTGCTGCGCCGCTCGGCGCACCCGCGGATCGTCAACCAGTCCAGCCATGTGGGCTCCCTGGCCCTGCAGACGACGCCCGGTGTCGATCTCGGCGGGATCAGCGGGGCCTACGCGCCGACGAAGAGCCATCTCAACGCCGTCACCGTCCAGTACGCGAAGGAGCTGAGCGGCACCTCCATCCTGATCAACAACGCCTGCCCCGGCTATGTGGCCACCGATCTCAACGGGTTCAGCGGCACGCAGACCCCGCGGCAGGGCGCGGCCGTCGCCGTCCGGCTGGCGACCCTGCCGGACGACGGCCCCACCGGTCAGCTGTTCGACGACCAGGGGGTCGTGCCCTGGTGACGCGAGGGCGCGGGCGGTGCCTGCCGGTCAGGCGGTGGCGGACTCCCGGGCCTGCTTCCTGCGGGCGCGATAGGCCTGCGCCTTCAGCTTGTTGCCGCAGGACTCCATGCCGCACCAGTGGCGGCGCATGCCGCGTGACCGGTCGACGTAGACGCGGGTGCACTCCGGGTTGCCGCACTCCTTCATCAGCGGCACGTCCGGCCCGCTCAGGAGTTCCACGGCGTGGCGCGCGACGGTGGACAGGGCCTCGGCGGGCGTCGCGTCCGTCCATCGTCCCGAAGGCGTCAGCTGCGGGGTGGCGGCCGGTCCGCGGGCCGCGCCGTTCACGGTCGCGAGGGCCCCCCGGTCGTACCCCTGTCCGGCGAGCCGGGCCGTGACCAGCTCGTAGACGGCCTCACGCACCTCGATCGCACGCTCGACGTCGGCTTCGCGGCTCGGGCTGACGGCGTCGACCAGACCCGACTCGACGTACCAGGCGTCCAGCCGGTCCGGCGACCCGAACATCTCGAACCGGACCGTACGGCGGGCGCGCAGGGTGGCGGCGAAGTCGAGAGCGGGGCTTCCGCAGGGAAAGGCATGCTCCGGATTCACATCACCATCCTGGCAGGTGATGCGGCACAGGACAACGAGCGGGGCGACGAGCGTCATCACGGGGGAATCCCGGTTCCCTCTCGCGCATGATGGTGAAAGGGTCTGGGCCCGGGTCCGCATTCTCGATTCCCATGGCGAGGGAGAGGCGATGGACATCAACGGAGCGGTGGCGCTGGTCACCGGAGCGAACCGCGGCATCGGCAGGGCGTTCGCCCGGGCCCTGCTCGACCACGGCGCGAGCAAGGTGTACGCGGCGGTGCGGGACCCGGCGAACGTCATGGACGGCGACCTGACGCCGTTGCGCCTGGACGTCACCCGGCAGGACCAGATCGACGAGGCGGTCGGCGCGGCGGGCGACGTCTCGATCCTCGTGAACAACGCCGGGGTCGGCGGCTGGGGCACCCGGCTCTTCGACGGTCCGCTCGACGGGGCCCGCGAGGCGATGGAGGTCAACTTCTACGGCACCTGGTCCGTCTCCCGGGCCTTCGCCCCCGTCCTCGCCCGCAACGGGGGCGGCGCGCTGGTGAACATGCTGTCGGTGGCCTCCTGGCTCGGCCGTCCCGGCTGGCCGGGATACGCCGCCTCCAAGGCGGCGCAGTGGTCCCTGACCGGCGCGCTGCGCGAGGGGCTGCGCGACCAGGGCACCCTGGTGGTCGGCGTGCACGCCGGCTTCGTGGAGACGGACCTGGCGGCGTGGACGGACGCGCCGAAGATCACCGCCGAGGACGTGGCGGAGCAGACCATGCGCGCGGTGGAGGAGGACCGGACGGAGGTTCTCGCCGACGAGGGCACGCGGCAGGTCAAGGCCGCCCTGTCCCGGCCTCCGGAGACCGGGGCACCCTAAGGCCGGGGCGTTCTGAGACCAGGGCGTCCTGAGACCGGGGCGTCCTGAGACACCTCGGCGGGCTCACCCGCCCGGGCCCCTCCAGACGTTGTCGAAGGCGGCCTGCTCGATGTCCCGTCGCTGGCGTACGGCCGTCAACTCCGTGACCGCGTCGTCCACCGCCGCGAGGACGGTCACGACGGCCTCGTCGGTCTCCTCGGGCAGTACGGGCGACGCGTCCTGCGGCGTCCCCCCGATCCGGGCGGCGCAGGCGAGCGTCGCGAGCACGGGCTCCCGCGCCTCCCATCGCTCGCCCGCCCACCGGCGGGCGGGCGAGTCGACCAGGGTCGCGACCCCGGTCCAGGACGGCAGCCGGCGGGGGCGCTGCCGGGCGAACCGCCCCTCCTCCTCGAACGCCGCCAGGTAGGCCGAGGCGAGCCCGCGCCCCCTGCGCCACAGCCACTCCTCGACGGGCTCGTAGGGCGTCTGCCGTTGGAGTGAGGCCGCGGCCGACTCCAGCAGACGGTCCTCGGTCGTGGGCCGGTCACCCGGAACGATCAGCTCCGCGTCCAGGGTGAGGGCACGGGCGTCGAGGAGGTCGAGCAGTTCGGCGCCGGCGAGCGCGAGCGAGAGGTCACCCTGCTCGGGGGGATGACCCGGGTCCGTGTCCAGGGCGACGGTCAGAAGGTCCCGTGCAGTGGTCATGCGTGGCTCCCCGTCGAGGGTGTGAGCGGAGCCGGACGATCGGGCGACCGCACCGACAGTCCGACGGTAGCGCGGCCGGGTCGGGAGCGGTCTGTTCGCGTCGGCGCGGCGACCGCCGCCCGCCCCCCGTCTCCCCTGGGGGGCGGGCACCCCTCCTCCACCAATGGTTGTAGACTACAACGAGATTAAGGTGTAGTTTACAACCATCCACTTGGAAGGGGAGTCCCGATGAGTACCCACGGTCCGGCCACGGAGCGGCCGGCGGCGACCTCCACCCGCCACACCGTCCGCCATGTGGTGGTCCTCCTGATCACCCCGCTCCTGATGTGTCTGGGCATGGGCATGGCCTACCTCGGGGCCTTCCACGCCCCGCACGCGCACGGGCTGAAGGTCGCCGTCGTCGGCACCTCGCCGCGCCAGCAGGTACTGGCCCAGACGATCAAGGACAAGGCCGGTGACGCACTGGACGTCACCACCGTGCCCGACCGGGCCGCGGCACGGCACCAGATCATGGACCGCGACCTGGTCGGCGCCTATGTGCCGAGCGCCACGCACCCCGAGCTCCTGGTCGCCAAGGCGGGCTCGGACACCTCCGCGACCGCCGCGCAGGCCGTGTTCACGACCGTGGCGGACCAGCAGGGCGTCCCGCTGCACGTCACCGACCTGTCCCGGCTCTCCAGCGGTGACCCCACCGGCCAGGGCCTGTTCTTCCTGCTGGTCGCGCTGAGCATCGGCTCCTACGCCAGCGTCGCCGCCATCAGCGCCGGGGGCGCCACGCTCCGTATCGGCATCCGGGCCGCCATCGGCCTCGCCACCGCGCTGGCGGTCAGCGTCATAGGGACGGTGCTGGCCGGGCCGGTCTTCCATGTCGCCGACCACCACCTGGCCGGGCTGTGGGGCATGGCCCTGCTCTACTCGGCGGGGATCCTGACCATCGGTGTCGCCCTGCACACCTTCCTGGGGCGCTGGACGACGCTGGGGATGATGGTGCTGTTCGTGATGCTCAACTTCACCAGTTCCGGCGGGATCTTCCAGCCCGCGCTGCAGAACGGCTTCTTCGGCGCGCTGCACGCCTTCTGGAACGGCGCCGGCTTCATCGAGGGCGTACGCGGCCTGCTGTACTTCGGCTCGCGGGACATGGGCGGACACGTCCTCACCCTGGCTCTCTGGCTGGTCGCGGGGGTGGTGCTGCTGGCCGCGGCCGCACTGACCGAGCGCCGCACCGCCGCCGCACCGGCCGGGAGCCCCGGCCCGACCCCGGACAGGAGCGAGGACGAGGAGCAGGACTCGGCCGAGGTGCTGGCCGAGGAGGAGATGGGCGAGGCCGTCGCCGCCTGAGGGCGCGGTGCCGGGCGGCCGGGCCGGGGACCACGCGGAAGCGGGCCCGGCCCGGCCGCACCGTTCGGGCCGCAGCGGATGCACCCGGGAGCCGGGGCGCCGATCCTGAAGGCGAGGCACGGCAGGGGCAGACTCGCCAGGAGGCCACCATGTCCATGATGGACAAGCTCAAGCGGATGCTGAAGGGGCACGAGGACCAGGCGCGCGAGACGGCCGACACGGCGCGCGACCGGAGGGACGACACGGTCCGGGGCGGCCCCGGACGCCCGGTCGACAAGGGCCCGGACGCGCTGCGGGACCAGATGCGCTCCCCTCAGGACCGGGACAACCCACCACGCCCCTAGCAAGCCGGGGCACAGGGTGGCGGACTGATGCCGTCTCACCGGCCCCCGACCCGCCCGGCGCCCGGCGGAGGGGACGCTCTACCGTGAGCCGGGTGACTGCCTTCATCCATCAGCCCGATGACACCCACGACGACCCCTCCGACGGCATAGCCGGCCGCCACGGCCCCTCGGCGACCACCGAGGCCGACCCGCGGGACGTGGGACGGGTACGCACCGAGTACTCCCCCGCGCACGACGGCGACCCCGACCCCGGGGAGATCGTGTGGACCTGGGTGCCCTTCGAGGAGAACGACGGGCGGGGCAAGGACCGCCCGGTGCTCGTGGTCGCCCGCGAGGCCGCCGGCACTCTGCTCGCCGTGCAGTTGTCGAGCAAGCGGCACGACAGCGACCGGGAGTGGGTGCCGATCGGGAGCGGACCGTGGGACCGGTCGGGACGCGACTCCTGGGTCGACGTCGACCGCGTGCTGCGGCTGCACGAGGACGGGATGCGGCGCGAGGCGTGCGCGCTGGACCGGATGCGGTTCAACCTGGTGGTGCACCGGCTGCGGGAACGCTACGGCTGGAACTGACCACCGGGGCCGGCCGGGCCACCGCTCGGATCAGGCCACGCGGACGTCGGCGAAGGCGCGTGCGAACGCGCCCCGCGTCGTCGCCCCCGCCGTGCGGTCCAGGACGCCGAGGACGACCTCGTCGAAGTGTCCCTCGAACCGCCCCCGCACCAGCAGCCCGTGGAACGACCCGGCCACCGTCGCCGGGTCGTTCATGAACACCCCGCAGCCCCAGGCACCGAGCACCAGGCGCCGGTAGCCGCAGGCCACGGCCGTCTCCAGGACCCGCTCGGCGCGCACCGCCAGAGCACGCGGCACCTCGGGCACGCGCTGCGGAGCCCGCTGCCGCACCACTCCCGCGTTGGGCGCCGCGGCGGTCAGGAAGCCCACCTGGTACGGCGCGTCGAGCAGATTCCCGCGGTCGTCGCGGAAGACGGGCACGCCCGGCGTGTGGATCACACGATCGGTGTAGAACGGGTCGCGATGCGCCCGGTGGTGCTCGTAGAACTCGGGGGCCTCACGGACGCACGCGTACAGCGCGGAGGCCCGGCACAGCGCCTCCTCCTGCGCCTGCGCTCCGTTCAGGAAGCCGCCGCCCGGGTTGCGGGCGGAGGCGAAGTTGAGCACGGCCACCGGGTCACTCGAACGGCTCACCAGGCGGCGGGCGGCTTCGAGGCTGCTCTCGCCGGTGACCTCGAAGGCCGTCGCACGCAGGGCGATCGCCGGTGTGCGCACGGCATCCGGGCCGAACATCCGCGTGCCGGCGCGGGCGGCGGCCACCGCCGGGGCGATGGTCACCGTGTGCCCGCCCGGGGCGCGGTAGGAGCCCGCCGCGACGATCTCCACCGTCTCCCGCGCGACCCCGCGAAGACGCGCGCTCACGGCGCCACCCCCGTGGGCGCCGTGAAGGCGTCGCGCACGGCCTGCTCCGGTACCCGGCCGGGCTCCCCCGTCGTGCTCATGAACGAATGGTGAGCGATGCTGGTCCTGGGCCGCAACAGAGTTTCCCGGCCCCGGCAGCCGACCGCTCCCGCCCTGGGCACGGAAAAGAACCAGTCCGAAACATGACACGGTGCTCCCTTGTGCGAAGCCGCACAAGGGTCTTGGGTGGGACGAGCGATTGCCGTCCCGGCTCATCCGACCCCGGGGCGGCGGCATGCTGGAATCTCAGGAGGATCCCCGACATGTCCGATTCGGTCAGTGACTGTACGGAGCACCGCTCCGCCGTCACCGACGCCGAGGTGGAGGCGCTGGTCCGAGGCATCTGCTTCAAGACCGGGCCGCCCCGCACCGTCGGTGTCGAAGTGGAATGGCTGGTCCACGAGCTGGGCGAGCCACGGCTCCCCGTCCCACCCGAACGTCTGCGTGCGGCCTACGCCGCGCTGCGGACCCTGACCCTGAGTTCGGCCCTGACGGTCGAACCGGGCGGCCAACTGGAGCTCAGCTCCGCTCCGGCCGCCTCACTGATGGAGTGCGTGGAGTCCGTCCGCGCCGACCTCGACGCGGTCCGCTCGGTACTGCGCGAGGCGGGCATCGGCCTCAGCGGCTACGGCCAGGACCCCTGGAACCCCCCGCGCCGCTTCCTCCATGAGCCGCGCTACGACGCCATGGAGTCCTACCTCGACCGCACCGGCCCCGAGGGCCGGTCCATGATGTGCTCCTCCGCCTCCGTCCAGGTGTGCCTGGACGCCGGCTACGAGGAGCCGGGCGCGCTCGGCCACGGGCGGCGCTGGTGGATGGCGCACCATCTGGGCGCGGTGCTGGTCGCCGCGTTCGCGAACTCGCCCCTGGCCGCCGGCCGCCCCACGGGCCTGCGTTCGACCCGGCAGTCCCTGTGGGCCGCCATGGAGCCCGGCCGTTCCAGCGCGCCGCCCCTGGACGGCGACCCGCGCGCCTCCTGGGCCCGGCACGTCATGGACGCGCCCGTGATGTGCGTACGGGCCGACAGCGGCCCGTGGGGCGTGCCGCGGGGCATGAGCTTCAGGGACTGGTCCAGATCCGCCCACCCGCCGGGACGCGGCGACCTGGACTACCACCTCACGACCCTCTTCCCCCCGATCCGGCCCCGCGGCCACCTCGAGTTCCGGATGATCGACGCCCAGCCGGGCGACGACGGATGGATCGTGCCGCTCGCCGTGACCACCGCGCTCTTCGACGACCCCGAGGCCGCCGAGACCGCCTACCGCACGGTGAAGCCCCTCGCGGAGCGGGCCGGGTCCCTGCCCGCCCCGTGCAACCCGCTGTGGGAGGCCGCCGCGCGCGACGGCCTGGCCGATCCCGAACTGCACGAGGCCGCCGTCCTCTGCTTCGCGGCGGCGGCCCGGGCACTGCCCCGGCTCGGCGCCGGCACCGCCGTACGGCGTGCCGTGGCCGCGTTCACCGACCGCTATGTGGCCCGGGGCCGCTGCCCCGCCGACGATCTGCTGCTCCAGTTCCACGGGAAGGACATCCCCACATGACCGACGACCGCTCACCGGCAGTCGCCGAGGATCCCGAGCGGCTCAGGGAGCGCGCGCTCGACGCGCTGACCACGGCTCGCGACCGGACCGCGCTGCTGACCTCCTGCGTCGACGAACACGAGCTGGTGGCCCAGCACTCGCCCCTGATGTCGCCGCTCGTCTGGGACCTGGCGCACATCGGCAACCAGGAGGAGCTGTGGCTGCTGCGCGGGGTCGCCGGCCGTGAGGCGATGCGGCCGGAGATCGACGGCCTGTACGACGCCTTCGAGCACCCGCGCTCCGAGCGGCCCTCGCTGCCGCTGCTGGCGCCCGGCGAGGCGAGGCGCTACGCGGCCGAGGTCCGGGGCCGGGCCCTGGACGTCCTGGAGAAGGCCCCGTTCGAGGGCGAGGACCGGCTGACGGAGGCGGGGTTCGCCTTCGGCATGATCGCGCAGCACGAACAGCAGCACGACGAGACGATGCTGATCACCCATCAGCTCCGCAGGGGGCCGCAGGCGCTCACCGCGCCCGATCCCGGGCCCGTGGAGCCGTACCGGGGGCCCTCCGAAGTGCTGGTCCCCGGCGGCCCGTTCACGATGGGCACCTCCACCGAGCCCTGGGCACTGGACAACGAGCGGCCCGCGCACGAGCGGCTGGTCGCCCCGTTCCACATCGACACCGTGCCGGTCACCAACGGCGCCTACCTGGCCTTCGTCGAGGACGGCGGGTACACGGACGAGCGGTGGTGGACCCCGCAGGGCTGGCACCACGTCCGCGAGCACGGCCTTGTGGCCCCGCTGTACTGGCGGCACGAGGGCGGGCAGTGGCTGCGGCGCCGCTTCGGCGTCACCGAGGTGGTGCCGCCGGACGAGCCCGTCCTGCACGTGTGCTGGTACGAGGCGGACGCCTACGCGCGCTGGGCCGGGCGCCGGCTGCCCACGGAGGCCGAGTGGGAGAAGGCGGCCCGCCACGACCCGGCGAGCGGCCGGTCACGGCGCTACCCGTGGGGCGACGCCGATCCCGGGCCCGAGCACGCCAACCTCGGCCAGCGGCATCTGCGCCCCGCGCCGGCGGGCAGCTACCCGGCGGGCGCCTCGCCGCTCGGCGTGCGGCAGTTGATCGGCGACGTGTGGGAGTGGACGTCCAGCGACCTGGCGCCGTACCCGGGATTCGCGGCCTTCCCGTACAAGGAGTACTCGGAGGTGTTCTTCGGGCCCGAGCACAAGGTGCTGCGCGGCGGTTCGTTCGCCGTGGACGCGGTGGCGTGCCGGGGCACGTTCCGCAACTGGGACTATCCGATCCGCCGGCAGATCTTCTCCGGCTTCCGCACCGCGCGGGACGCCTGATGTGCCGCCATCTGGCCTACGTGGGGGCCGAGGAACCGCTCGGCCGCCTGATCGTGGAGCCCGCGCACAGCCTGTACCGGCAGTCCTGGGCGCCGCGCAGACAGCGCTACGGGACGGTCAACGCCGACGGGTTCGGGGTGGGCTGGTACGCCCCGGGCGACCCGGTGCCGGCGCGCTACCGCCGGGCCGGGCCCATCTGGGCCGACGCCTCCTTCGCCGACCTGGCGCGCGTGGTGCGCTCGGGGGCCTTCCTGGCCGCCGTGCGGGACGCGACCGAGGGGAACGCCGCCGGGGAGGCCGCCGCGGCGCCGTTCGGCGCGGGCCGCTGGCTGTTCAGCCACAACGGGGCCGTGTCCGGGTGGCCCCGGTCGGTCGCCGCCGTGGCCCGGACCCTGCCGCCCGCCGAACTGCTGTCCCTGGAGGCCCGGTGCGACTCGGCGCTGCTGTGGGCGCTGGTCCTCAACCGGCTCAGCTCCGGCGACGAGCCCGCGCAGGCACTGGCCGACACCGTGCTGGAGGTCGCCGGCGCGGCTCCCGACTCCCGGCTCAACCTGCTGCTCACGGGCGGCGAGACCATCACGGCGACCGCGTGGGGCGACACGCTCTGGTACCTCACCGAGCCCGGCCGCTTCACCGTCGTCGCCTCCGAACCCTGCGACGACGACCCGCACTGGCAGGAGGTGCCCGACCGCACCCTGCTGTCGGCCACCCGCACCGAGGTCCTGCTGACCCCGCTCAAGGACCTCCGCGACGACCTGGCATCCGCACCATCCGAGGAGACCCGCACGTGAGTCCGTTCTCTCTCACCCGTACCCTTCCCGAGGACGCCACGGACGCCGCGCTGCGCGCCGACGTGCTCCAGGGCCTGGCGGCCACCCCCAAGACGCTGCCGCCCAAGTGGTTCTACGACGCCCGCGGCAGCGACCTGTTCGAGAGGATCACCGAACTGCCCGAGTACTACCCGACGCGGGCCGAGCGGGAGATCCTGATCGCCCGGGCCGGGGAGATCGCGGCCGCGTCCGGCGCGCGCACCGTGGTCGAGCTGGGCTCCGGGTCCTCCGAGAAGACCCGGCACCTGCTGGACGAGCTGACCGACCTGCACACCTATGTGCCGGTCGACGTGAGCGAGAGCGCGCTCAGCCAGGCGGGCCGGGCGCTGATCGCCGAGCGGCCCGGTCTGCACGTCCACGCGCTCATCGCCGACTTCACCGCCGGTCTCACCCTGCCGGACACGCCCGGGCCCCGGCTGGTGGCGTTCCTCGGCAGCACCATCGGCAACCTGCTGCCGCACGAGCGTGCGACGTTCCTGAAGTCCGTACGGGCCCTGCTGGCGCCCGGCGACGCGCTGCTGCTCGGCACCGACCTGGTCAAGGACGAGTCGGTGCTGGTGGCGGCGTACGACGACGCGTCGGGGGTGACCGCCGAGTTCGACAAGAACGTCCTGGCCGTCATCAACCGCGAGCTGGGCGGCGACTTCGACCTGGACGCGTTCACCCATGTGGCCGTGTGGGACGCCGGGAACGAGTGGATCGAGATGCGGCTGCGGGCGCGTGCCGCGCAGACCGTGAAGATTCCCGCGCTCGGCCTCGTGGTGGACTTCGCCGAGGGCGAGTTCCTGCGCACGGAGGTGTCCTCGAAATTCCGCGAGCAGGGTGTGCGCCGGGAGCTGGCCGAGGCGGGGCTGGAGCTGACGCACTGGTGGACCGACGCGGCGGGCAGGTTCGCGCTGTCCCTGAGCACGCCGCGGTAGCGCGCCGGGGCCGCCTCCCGTCGGGGGCGGCCCCTTGCCTCGCGGGCGGCCGTGCGGTGCGGCACCGTGGACTCGACGTGTGGCGCACCCGCCACCGCGGACGCACGGCACAGCAGAGGAGCACCTCCATGACCGACCACACCTACCGGGTCACCGAGATCGTCGGCAGCTCGCCCGAGGGCGTCGACCAGGCGATCCGCAACGGCGTCGACCGGGCCTCGCGGACCCTGCGCAATCTGGACTGGTTCGAGGTCACCCAGGTCAGGGGTCATATCGAGAACGGGCGGATCGAGCACTACCAGGTCGGCCTGAAGGTGGGCTTCCGTATCGACGGCGAGGACTGAGGGCTCTTCGCCGGTCGCGGGCGCCGAGGCCGGCCGGGACCACCCGGACCACTCCGACGAGGGAACCGCGGCGCCGAAGCCCCACTCTCACGGGGTTCTCGCGGACACTCCCGCCGGGGCTCCCATCAGGCGTCTTTCACCCGCCTCATGACTTGGGCACGACAGCGTCTTGTACAAGCCTGGTATATCACCCATCCATGGCCAACCCTCACGTTGCGGACCGTCCGGCCGCACCACAGAGTCGACGTGTGAGCGCACTCCCGCCCGCCCCCGTCACCGAGCGCGCGGGGCGCGCAGTCCGGCGCGTCCGCCTGCACCTCCCCTTCCGGCTCCTGCCCGGCGCCGGGCAGGCCCTCGCCCTGTTCGCCGCCATCCGGGCCGCCGGTGTCGCGGCCGTCCTGCTGGTCAACCACCTGACCGGCCGGCCGCTGGCCGGGGGCCTGGCGCACCGGTGGGACGCGCGCTGGTACCTGCACATCGCGCAGTTCGGCTACGGAACCCACACCTACGTCTACCACGGTGCCGTCCAACGTGACTGGGCCTTCTTCCCGCTCTACCCGGCGCTCATCCGCGGCGTGTACACGGTGCTGCCCGTCTCCCCCGGTTCCGCCGCCCTGCTGGTCGCGTGGAGCGCGGCGGCCGTCGCCGCCTACGGCCTGTACGCGATCGGGCTGCGCCTGTACGGGCCGGCGGCCGCCACCGCGCTCGTCGCGGTCTGGGCCTCGCTGCCGCACTCCGTGGTGCTCGACATCGCCTACACGGAGTCCCTGCTCACCGCGCTCGCCGTCTGGTCCCTGTACTGCGTGCTGACGGGCCGGTGGCTGTGGGCGGGGGTGCTCGCGGCGCTCGCGGGGCTGTCCCGGCCCACCGGGTTCGCCGTGGCCGCCGCGGTGGGTGTCACGGCGGTGTACGAGATCGTCAGGCGGCGCGGGCGCGTGCCGTGGCGCCTGTGGACGGGTGCCGCGGTGGCCCCCCTCGGGTGGGTGGGCTTCGTGCTGTGGGTCGGCGCCCACCGAGGCGATCTGCTGGGCGGCTACTTCACCGTGCAGCGCGCCTGGGACTCCCGCTTCGACTTCGGCGCCGGGTCCCTCACGTTCCTCAAGGGGCTGATGCTGAACGGCGGCCGGGTCGTGTTCACGGTGGCGCTGGTGATCGTCGTGGCGGCCGTGCTGCTGTTCTGCCTGCTGTGCTTCGAGCGCGCTCCCCTGGCCCTGGTCGTCTACGCCGCCGTCCTGCTGCTGGTCACGGTGGCGGGGTCGGGGCCGTTCGCGTCCAAGCCCCGGTTCCTGGTGCCCGCGTTCCCGCTGCTGATCCCGCTGGCGCTCGCCTTCGCGCGCAGTCGACGGGTCCGCCCCCGGCACGCCTATCTGCTCGGCGGCGCGCTGGCCGCGGTCTCGGTCGCCTACGGGGCCTACGTCGTGACGGTGAGCGTCACACCGCTGTGAGCCGGGCGCCGGTGGGGGTACCCGGGGGTCGTCACGACCCACTGAGGAGATGACTCGGATGCTGATCCTCGGACTGCTGCTCGTCGCGGCGACCGTCGCCTTCACCGTGCTGGCGATCGCCGGGAACATGTCCGGTGGCCCCCACTACACGGTGTCCATGTTCGATCAGCCGATCGCCACCATGAACACCCTCGCGATCTTCGCCTCCGGTCTCGCCCTGGCGCTGCTGTTCGCGCTGGGCCTGGCCGCGATGGTGAGCGCGGTGATGCACCACCGGCACCGGGCCCGCGCCCACGTCGGACATGCCGGCCCGCCGCCTCCGGCGGCCTGAGCGCACTCGGCGGCCGGGCCCCGCGGCCGTGCGGGGCCCTTGGTCCACGGGTGCGAGGGCCCGTGGTCTACGGGGTGGCGCTCCAGCCGCTCCACCGGTTGACGACGACCGCCGTCACCGGTCCGTCGGGCGGGCTGTGCCCGTACTGGGCGTACTTCGCGGTGAGCAGGCCGACGGCCGACCGGTACACGGCGCGGTCCCGCTCGCCCGGAGCGTCGGGTGGCACGACCCGGGCGCCGCCGTCGGCCCGGACCCACCACAGCCGCTCCCAGTCCTCGTCGTAGACGTCCACCAGCAGGGACACCGCCGGGGTGACGGCGATGTTGGCGAGCCTCCTCAGGAGCCGGGTGCTCTTGGGCTTGCGGTCGACGGCCATGACGATGCCGTCGCCACCGTGGTGGGCGAACACCACCGGTACGAGATGGGGGCGCCCCTCGGGATCCACCGTCGCCAGCCGTGCGACGCGCGCCTCGACGAACCTGCGCCGTGCCTCGTCCTCGGTCATCCGTGCCACGCCGCGCCTCCTCCCGGATCGGTCGCGGCCGTCCGACCGTGACGGGTACCCCCGCGAGCACCCGCTCGCACCCGGAAGGGGACGGCGCTAGCGAGCGCGGGGCAGCACCGTCACCCGGTGGAAGTTGCACGCCTCGGGCGCGCTCCCGGCGCGGGCGGGGCGCGCCTGATCGGCCTTGAGCGCCACGCTGACGAGGCTGAGCAGCAGGTCCACGTCGGTGTCGCAGTCGAGGTGCACGGTCACCCACCGGGAACCGGGCACCATGCGTATGGCGGTGGACTCCGCGAGGTCGTGGCAGATCCGCTGCAGGGCCCCGCCGGTGAGGTGCAGGTCCGCCTCGTGGCCGGTGTGGAAGTGCACGATCTCGCTGTGCTGCGAACGGAGCGCCCGCCCCGTACCGCAACTTGCCGCACCCGCCGTGAGGTCGGGCCAGGCGTCGAGTCGCTCCAGGGCGCGCTGGGCCAGAGTCATGGCCCTTATCGTCGTCGCATCACTGCGCGGACACCAGAGGTTGAGAGTTCCGTAACCGGGACGTGAGGTTGATCGGCCGGAAACGGTCGCCGTGGTCCGGTGGCCCTGGTCCGGCGCCCGGTCTCACACCGTCAACCGGTACGGCAGCATGCACACGACCACGTCGGTGCGGGCCCTCAGCACCGTGGCGAGCAGCAGTCCGCGCTGGTTCTGCAGGATCTCGTAGCGGCGGTGGCGGGGTTCCACCTCGGGGATGAGGACCGCGATCTGGCGTCCGTCCCGGGCCGCCTCCCGCACGTACTCGACCAGCGGCTGCACCAGGGACCGGTGCGGGCTGTCGATGACGTCCAGGCGTACGCCCGGGTCCCAGCGCTCCCACGCCTCGCGCAGGGCGCGGGTCTTGTCCGGATCGTGGTGGACGGCGACCGCGACGACCTCGTCCCCCAGGGCGACGGCGGCGCTCAGCGCGTGCTGGGCCAGCTTGCTGACCTCCCCCAGCGGGACGATCACGAGGCTGCCGGCGCGCCCTCGCGGTGGGCCGGGGATCCGGCCCAGGCCCAACTCCCGCCCCACCCTCGTGTAGTAGCGCTGGATCCGGGAGAACAGCAGCATCATCAGCGGGACGACGATGACGACGATCCAGGCGCCCTCCAGGAACTTCGTGGTGAGAAGGATGACCAGGGCCACCGTGGTGAGCAGCGCCCCGATGGCGTTGACCGGTGCGCGGTGCCGCCATCCGGGGGGTCTGCTGGTGGTCCAGTAGCGGACCAGACCCACCTGGCTGAGGGTGAAGCCGATGAACACGCCGATCGCGTACAGCGGGATCAGCCGGTGGGTGTCGGCGTCGACGGCGAGGAGCAGCAGCGCGGCCGCCAGCGCCACGGTGACCACTCCGTAGCGGTACACGGGCCGTTCGGCGCGCAGGCCGAACAGGTGCGGCAGCCGGTGGTCGCGGGCCAGCAGGCTCATGAGCACCGGCAGACCGCCGAAGCTGGTGTTCGCGGCGAGCAGCAGGACCAGGGTGACGATGAGGTTCACGGCGTAGTAGAGCCAGCCGGACCCCAAGGCGGCCGCGGTGAGCTGGGCGAGGACGGTGACCCCGCCGCGCGGCGCCACATGGTGGTGGTGGATCAGCACGGCGAGGCCCACCAGCATGAGCCCGAGCAGCGCGCCGAGCATCAGTTCGGTGCGCTGGGCCCGTGGGACCCGGGGGGTGCGGAAGGCCGGTACCGCGTTGGCGATGGCCTCCACACCGGTGAGCGCCGAGCAACCGGATGAGAACGCCTTGAGGATCAGCAGCACTCCCAGCGCCTCGCTCGCGTGGACGGGCTGCGCGGCCCCCACCACGGCGAGCGGGTGGGGGCGCAGCAGACCGAAGGCGATGACGCCGAGGATCGCGACGACGAACAGCGCCATCGGCAGCATCAGCACCCGGGCGCTCTCGGCGACGCCCTTGAGGTTCACGGCCGTCAGCAGGGCGAGTCCGACGAGGCAGACGACGAGCTTGTCCTTGCCGAGCGAGGGGAAAGCGGACACGAGGGAGTCGGCCCCGGCGGCGAGGCTGACGGCGACGGTGAGCACGTAGTCGACGACGAGGCTGGCCGCGGCCAGCTGGCTGAAGGCCGGGCCCAGATCGTGCTTGGAGACGGCGTAGGCGCCTCCTCCGTCCGGGTGGACGGCGATGACCTGGGTGTACGACACCACCAGCACGGCGAGCAGGAAGGCGATCGCCAGGGTGATGGGCAGGGTCGCGTTCAACGCCCCGGTGCCCGCGGCGACCAGGACCAGCACGATCGCCTCGGGTCCGTACGCCACCGAGCTGAGCGCGTCCAGCGACAGCGCCGCCAGCCCCTCCAGGCTGGTGAGGTGGCCCTTCTCGCCCTCTCCCGGGCGCAGCGGAACCCTGGGGGTCAGCTCACGACGTGCCAGGCCAAACACCATCGGAACCTCACCACGGCCGGTCGGGCGGTCGGCTCCAGTGTCCGTCGGGGCCCGTCGGCGCGCGTCATGTGATGGCCCGGGCGGGTCGGCCGGCGTGCGGGAGGGCGAGCCGGCCCGTCCGGGTGACGGGGACGGGGTCAGAGACCGACGTCGCGGCGGCGCATGTCCTCCAGGGACTCGCGGCGCACCAGCAGGCGCGCCCTGCCGTGCGCCACGGCGACCACGGGCGGGCGCCCGACCAGGTTGTAACCGGAGGCCATGGACAGGTGGTAGGCGCCCGCGACGGGCACGGCCAGCAGGTCGCCGGGGTGGACGTCACCGGGCAGCGGTACGTCGGCGGCGAGGACGTCACCGGCCTCGCAGTGCCGGCCGACGACGGTGACCGCGGCCGGTGCCGCCGTGCTGCGGCGTCCGATCAGCCGCGGCGCGTACCGCACCCCGTACAGGGCGGGGCGGGGGTTGTCGCTCATGCCGCCGTCCACGGCCACGAAGGTGTGCGCGCCGGTGCGCTTGACGGACAGGACGCGGTACAGGGCGATCCCGGCGGGCCCCGCGATGGCCCGGCCCGGTTCGATGACGAGGCGGGGCACCGGCAGGCCCGCCGCCGCGCACGCCTCGTTCAGTTCCGCGCGGACCCTGCGGGCCAGCGTGGTGAGGTCCAGGGCGTGCTCGCCTGGGCGGTAGGCGATGCCGTGGCCGCCGCCCAGGTCGAGTTCGCGCAGCTGAAGGCCGTGCTGCTCGCGCAGGCGGGCCATCAGCCCCACCATGCGGCGCACGGCGAGCAGATACGGCTTGGCGCTGGTGATCTGCGAACCCAGATGGCAGTGCAGGCCGGTCAGGTGGAGCTGCGGCTGGTCCAGGATCCGGGCGACGGCGTGCTGGGCGTATCCGTCGGAGATCGAGAGGCCGAACTTCTGGTCGTCGGTACCGGTTCGGATCTTGGCGTGGCCGCCGGCGCTGATGCCGGGCACGACGCGGACCATGACCTTCTGGTGGCCGCCGGGTCCGACCGCGGCGGCGAGCCGGGCGATCTCGGAGGGGCTGTCGATGACGACACGGCCGACCCCGAGCAGCAGCGCGGTCTCCAGGTCGCGGGGGGACTTGGCGTTGCCGTGCAGCACGATCCGCTCGGCGGGGAAGCCCGTGGTGACCGCGAGTTCCAGTTCACCGGCGGAGCACACGTCGAGCCCGAGGCCCTCCTCGTCCATCCAGTGGACCATCGCCCGGCACAGGAACGCCTTGGCGGCGTAGAGGATTTCACTGTCGGGGAAGGCGTGCCGGTAGGTGCGGCAGCGGTCGCGCACCTCGGCCTCGTCCAGGACGTAGACGGGCGTGGCGAAGCGGTCCGCGATCTCGGCGAGCGCGACCCCGCCGACCGCGAGGTCGCCCCCGGGCTGCTCGGTCGTGGAGGCGGGCCACACCGACAGGTCGGCGGGGGCGGTGACGGCGGGTTCGTGAACGGTGGTCATGGTGTTGTCCCCTCTCAACCGATCCACGGGGCGGGCGAGGCGAGGGCGGCGGCACCGGTCACCCGCGGCACGCCGACGGCCTGCGGGTCTCCGCTCCGGCGCCGGTCCGCGGAGCCCGTCCGCTCGGGCGTCCAGGTGGGTGAGCCGACGTGGCCGGACGCGGGAGCCGGTGCGGAGAACCGGGGGTCCACGGTGAGGGTCCGCACGCCGAGGGGAGCGGTCAGGGCGTGCAGCGCGGGCCCGGCGAGCCTGATCCACCGCTGACCGGGGCCGAGGGTGGCGCGCAGCCGGGCCTCGGTGGTGAAGCCGACGGCCGTGCGGCCGCCGGCGGGAGTGCGGAAGAGCCGGGCGCGGAAGCCCGCCGGGCCCGGCCGGACCGGGACGAACAGGGGTCCGGCCGGGTACCGATCGCAGGGTTCGGGGTCTTCGCCACACAGGATGTCGTGCATGGGGGTGTCTCCTTCGGGATCGATCCGATCCGAGGTGCCGCGGCTGAGGTGACGGCCCCCGGGACGCGGGGAGGCGGACCGGGGGGCGGCACCGACGCTATGCCCGTACGGTCCGGGGTCGGCAGGTGTCCTGACGCGATGCTGACGGCGGCGGGGACGACGCTGACGGGATGCTGACGCGTGGCCTCGGTGGCCCGGCGACGGCCCGTCAGGGAGGCGTCAGGAGATCGGGCGTGGGCTGTTCTCGGGCGGGGCCGGGGAGTTGGGATGGGTCGGCCTCTCTCTGAGGCCGCCCGCGGGACGTCCTCGCGGGCGGGGCGCAGCACATGTGGAAACGGTGGAGTCATGTCCGGTACGGACGCCCTGTCAGGTCCTCGGGTCGTCGTCGGGGTGAGCGGCTCGACGGGCAGCCTCGCCGCCCTGCGCTGGGCGGAGGGGGAGGCGCGGCGCAGAGGTGCCGCCCTGTGGCCGGTGCTGGCCTGGGAACCGCCCGGCGGCGATGTCGCGACCCGCCGGGGCCCCGGCGCGGCCGTGATGTGCGACGCCTGGCAGGACCTGGCCCGCACCCGGCTGGTCACCGCGCTCGGCGAGGTGTTCGGCGACGGCGGCCCCGGGGTGCCGACGCACGCCCTGGTCGCCCGGGGGGTGCCGGGCATGGCTCTGCTGGAGGTGGCGGACCGCGAGGGCGACGTGCTGGTGGTCGGCGCGGGGCGGCGCGGCCCGTGGCGCCGCGCGTGCCGCCGCTCGGTGAGCCGCTACTGCCTGGCGCACGCGGTGTGCCCGGTGCTCGCGGTGCCCCCGTCCCCGCTGGAGGCCGCACTCGCGGCGGCGCACCGCCGCAATCGGTGGCGGCTGGGCCTGGACACGGGCCGCCTGGAGAAGGAGGCGGCCCGCGCGCTTCGGGGGCGTCCGGGGCGAGCGGGGGTCTGAGGTCCCTTCGACGTGGAGCGTCATCTCCTGCTCCGGTGCCGGGAGATGACGCTTTCGTGTTGTCCGGGGACTGTTGCGCCCCAGCGCTCCGGAGCGCTGGGGCGAGGCGCGGTGCCGTGGCACCGTCGGGGGCCGCGTCGACCGCGTACCGGCGCGCCCGCAGGTCGATCACGAGGGGCCCGTACCAGCCGCGGGTCCTGTCGTCCACGAGCGGGAGCCGGCCCGGCCCGGGAGGTGGTCTCCCGGGCCGGGCCGGCCGCTCGGTCCGGTGTCGCCGTCAGCTCCTGGCCAGCAGGGCCTTGAGCGCCGTGTTGAGTTCCAGGACGTTCACCCGGGGCTCCCCGATGAAGCCGAGGGTGCGGCCCGAGGTGTGCGCGGCGACCAGCTTCTCCACCCGGGCGACGGGCAGTCCGTTCCGCTGGGCCACCCGGTGGACCTGGATCCCGGCGTAGCGCGGGGAGATGTCGGGGTCCAGGCCGGAGCCGGAGGAGGTGACCGCGTCCGGGGGGACGTCGGAGGGGCGGACGGTGTAGCCGGGGACGGAGTTGTCCTTGACGACTGCGGCCTTGGCGTCCTTGACCCAGGTGATCAGGTCGGCGTTGTCACCGCTGCGGTTGGTGGCGCCCGACAGGATCAGTTTGTACTGGGTGTTGACGCTGTTGGTGCCGAGGCCGTTCTGCGGGCGGCCCTGGAACCACTTCAAGTCCGGGTCCGGGGTCTCCTGACCCTTCTTCAGCGGCAGGTCGTAGGCCTGGCCGATGAGCGAGGACCCGACGACCCTGCCGGTGGAGTCCTTGATCTCGGAGCCGTTCGCCTGGTCGCTGAACAGCCCCTGGGCGATGCCGGTGACGGCCAGCGGGTAGGCGACGCCGGTCACCAGGGTGAGCACGAGGAGGGCGCGCAGGCCCGCCCAGAGCAGCCGGGCGGTGTTCGTGACGGAGTTGTTCATGGCGGTCAGCCGATCCCGGGGATGAGGGAGATGAGCATGTCGATGATCTTGATGCCGATGAAGGGGGCGATCAGCCCGCCGATACCGTAGATCCCGAGGTTGCGGCGCAGCAGCTTGTCGGCGCTCATCGGCCGGTACCTGACGCCCTTGAGGGAGAGCGGCACCAGCGCGATGATGATCAGCGCGTTGAAGACGACCGCGGACAGGATCGCGGAGTCGGGCGAGGACAGGTGCATGATGTTCAGCTTGTCCAGGCCGGGGTAGACCGCGGCGAACAGCGCGGGGATGATCGCGAAGTACTTCGCGACGTCGTTGGCGATGGAGAACGTCGTCAACGCGCCGCGGGTGATCAGCAGTTGCTTGCCGATCTCCACGATCTCGATGAGCTTGGTCGGGTTGGAGTCGAGGTCGACCATGTTGCCGGCCTCCTTGGCGGCCGACGTGCCGGTGTTCATCGCGACTCCGACGTCCGCCTGGGCCAGGGCCGGGGCGTCGTTGGTGCCGTCACCCGTCATGGCGACGAGCTTGCCGCCGGCCTGCTCCCGCTTGATGAGGGCCATCTTGTCCTCGGGCGTGGCCTCCGCGAGGAAGTCGTCGACGCCCGCCTCCTCGGCTATCGCCTTGGCCGTCAGCGGGTTGTCACCCGTGATCATGACGGTCTTGATGCCCATACGGCGCAGTTCGCCGAACCGCTCCCGCATGCCCTCCTTGACGACGTCCTTGAGGTGGACGACCCCGAGGACACGGGCGCCCTGGCCGTCCTGGACCGCGACGAGCAGCGGGGTGCCGCCGGCCTCGGAGATGCGGTCGGCGCTGGTGTCCGCGTCCTCGGCGACCGTGCCGCCCTGCTCCTTGACCCAGGCGATGATCGACCCGGCCGCGCCCTTGCGGATCCTCCTGCCGTCCACGTCCACACCCGACATGCGGGTCTGGGCGGTGAAGGCGATCCACTCGGCGCCGGCCAGCTCGCCCTGGTGCCGCTCGCGCAGGCCGTACCTCTCCTTGGCGAGGACGACGACCGAGCGGCCCTCGGGAGTCTCGTCGGCCAGCGACGAGAGCTGGGCCGCGTCCGCGACCTCGGCCTCCGTGGTGCCCCTGACCGGCACGAACTCGGCGGCCTGGCGGTTGCCGAGCGTGATGGTGCCGGTCTTGTCGAGCAGCAGGGTGGAGACGTCGCCGGCGGCCTCGACCGCGCGGCCGGACATCGCCAGCACGTTGCGCTGGACCAGGCGGTCCATGCCCGCGATACCGATCGCCGACAGCAGGGCGCCGATGGTGGTCGGGATGAGGCAGACCAGCAGGGCGACCAGGACGACCAGCGTCAGATGCGTGCCCGCGTAGTGCGCGAACGGCGGCAGCGTGGCGCAGGCCAGCAGGAAGACGATCGTCAGCGACGCGAGCAGGATGTTGAGCGCGATCTCGTTCGGCGTCTTCTGCCGGGACGCGCCCTCGACCAGGTTGATCATCCGGTCGATGAACGTCTCGCCCGGCTTCGTCGTGATCTTGACGACGATCCGGTCCGACAGCACCTTGGTGCCGCCGGTCACCGCGCACCGGTCGCCGCCGGACTCCCGGATGACGGGCGCCGACTCACCGGTGATCGCCGACTCGTCGACGGAGGCGACCCCCTCGACGACGTCACCGTCGCCGGGGATGGTGTCGCCGGCCTCGCAGACGACGAGGTCGCCGATGGTCAGCTCCGTGCCCGCGACCTGCTCCTCGGACATGCCGTCCGCGAGGAGCCGGCGGGCGACCGTGTCGGTCTTGGCCTTGCGCAGGGTGTCGGCCTGCGCCTTGCCACGGCCCTCGGCGACCGCCTCGGCGAGGTTGGCGAACACGACGGTGAGCCACAGCCAGACGCTGATGGTCCAGCCGAACCAGTCACCCGGGTGCTGGAAGGAGAACACCGTGGTCAGCACGGAGCCGATCCACACCACGAACATCACGGGGGACGTGACCATCACCCGCGGGTCGAGCTTGCGGAACGCCTCCGGCAGCGACCTGAGCAGCTGCCTGGGGTCGAAGAGGCCCGCGCCGACGCGGCCCTCGGCGGACTTGTGCCCGGTGGGTACGTCGCTGTGCGGCGCCCGGGGCCCCGTGGCTGTGGACATGGAGTCCTCGTGCTTCTTCTCTGTGCGGGTGGTCATGACGCCAGCCCCTCGGCCAGCGGGCCCAGCGCCAGCGCCGGGAAGTAGGTCAGACCGGTGATGATCAGGATCGCGCCCACCAGGAGTCCGGTGAACAGCGGCTTCTCGGTCCGCAGGGTGCCCGCGGTGACCGGCACCGGCTTCTGCTCGGCGAGCGAACCGGCCAGCGCCAGGACGAAGACCATCGGCAGGAAGCGGCCGAAGAGCATCGCCAGGCCCAGGGTGCTGTTGAACCACTGGGTGTCCGCGTTCAGGCCGGCGAAGGCCGAGCCGTTGTTGTTGGCGGCGGACGTGTAGGCGTACAGGATCTCGGAGAACCCGTGCGCCCCGCTGTTGGTCATCGAGTGGACGGGGGTCGGCAGGGCCATCGCGAAGGCGGTGAACACCAGGACCAGCGCCGGGGTGATCAGGATGTAGACGGCGGCGAGCTTGATCTCGCGGGAGCCGATCTTCTTGCCCAGGTACTCGGGCGTGCGCCCCACCATGAGGCCCGCGATGAACACCGCGATGATCGCCATGATCAGGATGCCGTAGAGACCGGATCCGGTGCCGCCGGGCGCGATCTCGCCGAGCATCATGCCCAGCATCGTGATGCCGCCGCCGAGTCCGGTGAAGGAGGAGTGGAAGGAGTCCACCGCGCCGGTCGAGGTCAGCGTCGTCGCCACCGCGAAGATCGACGAACCGCCGACGCCGAAGCGGGTCTCCTTGCCCTCCATCGCACCGCCGGCGATCTGGAACGCCGGCCCGTGGTGGGCGAACTCGGTCCACATCATCAGGGCGGTGAAGCCGATCCAGATGGTGGCCATGGTGGCGAGGATCGCGTAGCCCTGCCTGACCGAGCCGACCATGACACCGAAGGTGCGGGTCAGGGCGAACGGGATCAGCAGGATGAGGAAGATCTCCAGCAGGTTCGAGAACGGGGTGGGGTTCTCGAAGGGGTGGGCGCTGTTGGCGTTGAAGTAGCCGCCGCCGTTGGTGCCGATCTCCTTGATCGCCTCCTGGGAGGCGACGGCGCCGCCGTTCCACTGCTGCGAGCCGCCCATGAACTGCCCGACCTCGTGGATGCCGGAGAAGTTCTGGATCGCGCCGCAGGCGACCAGGACGACCGCGCCGACGACGGCGAGCGGTACCAGGACGCGGACGGTGCCGCGGACCAGGTCCGCCCAGAAGTTGCCGAGCTCACCCGTGCGCGAGCGCGCGAACCCCCGCACCAGCGCCACGGCGACGGCTATGCCGACGGCCGCGGAGACGAAGTTCTGGACGGCCAGAGCGGCGGTCTGCACGACGTGGCCCATGGCCTGCTCGCCGTAGTACGACTGCCAGTTGGTGTTCGTGACGAAGGACACCGCGGTGTTGAACGCCTGGTCCGGGTCGATGGCCCTGAAGCCGAGCGAGCCGGGCAGGAAGCCCTGTGCCCGCTGGAGCAGATAGAGGAACAGCACACTCACCGCGGAGAAGGCGAGGACGCCGCGCAGATACGCCGGCCAGCGCATCTGGGCGTCGGGGTCGGCACCGATGCCCTTGTAGATCCACTTCTCGACCCGCAGATGCCGGTCGGAGGTGTAGACCTTGGCCATGTAGGTGCCGAGGGGGACGTAGCAGAGCGCCAGCGCGCCGATCAGGGCGAGCAGTTGGAGCACGCCGTCGAGTACGGGACCCATGGCTCTCAGAACCTCTCCGGGAAGATCAGGGCGAGGACGAGGTAGCCCAGGAGGGCGACGGCCACGACGAGGCCGACGATGTTCTCGGCGGTCACAGCTTCGTCACCCCCTTGGCGACGAGGATCACCAGCGCGAAGCACGCGATCGTGGTGACGACGAAGGCCAGATCGGCCATCGTGAACTCCTGGAATGAGGTTCGGGCAGGACGTGAACGGGTCAAGGGAAGCAGTCCCCTGGCCGGATTCGACCCCCCGTTGACGGGTCCCTTACGGCCACCCGCACCGCCTTGACGCGTCCCTTACGCCCCCTCGGTGACCTGCGCGAACGTGGGGCGTCAAGAACCGGCGGTGACTCGTCAGAGTCGCGTCAAGGAGGGTGGCGCCCGTGGTCGCGGTCCCTATCGTCGGCGCCATGGGACGCATCGACGACACGCGCGACGACGCGCTGGGCGCCGGCGCGCGCACGCGGCGCTCCGGCCGGACGGCGTACGACCGGCGCTGGCGCGCGGAGCTGAGGAGCGCGCTGCGCTGTGCGGCGCTGCTCCTCGTCATGCTGCTGGTGATCGACCGGGTCTCCGGCGGCGCGTCCTGGTGGCGCGCGGCGCTGTGGCTCGCTCTCTCGCTCCTGCTGGTCCTGGTCCTGGTTCCCCGGCGGGTGTCGGCGGGCGAGGGCCTGCTGGCCTCGCGCGGGCTGTTCGGCACACGGCGCGTGCGCACGGACCGCCTGGTGTCGGTCCGCTGCCTGGACGGCGTCTGCCGACGCCTCGTCCTGCGCGACGTCTCGGGCACCCGCGTCGAACTCGACCCGCAGGTCCTGGTGGACAACCCCGACCTCTGGTACCTCCTCGACGAGGGCGCCCGGCGCTCGGAGGCCGACGGCGTCCTGCTGTGCGGGGCGACGGCGCTGCGGCACATCCAGGACCGGATCGACCGGGAGACGGCTCGGGCCGTGTTCCGGGGGTCCGGCCTGGACTGACCGGCCGGGTGCGGGGCCCCGGACCCGGCGGCCCGTCGCCGGCCGCCGGGCCGCCGGGCCGCCGGGCCGGGAGGGCCGGGGAATCACCGCGTCACACAGGTGTTGACGCCTGTGTGAGTTCAGTGATCGCGCGCACCCGCTTCTCCGTCCTCGACCGCTCGCGCACCCGGGAGGGGCAGGACCCGGGCCAGGCGCTGCGAGACACCGTGCTCCTGGCGCGGGAGGTCGAACGGCTCGGATACCACCGGTTCTGGGTGTCCGAGCACCATGGTGTGCCCGGGGTGGCGGGATCCGCGCCGACCGTGCTCGCGGCGGCCGTGGCGGGGGCGACACGCACGATCCGCGTGGGGACGGGCGGTGTCATGCTGCCCAACCACCGCCCGCTGGTCGTGGCCGAGCAGTTCGGCGTGCTGGAGTCGCTCTTCCCGGGGCGGATCGACATGGGGCTGGGCCGGTCCGTCGGCTTCACGGACGGGGTGCGCCGGGCGCTGGGCCGGGACAAGGACGACGCGGACGACTTCGCGGCGCAGCTGGAGGAGCTGCTGGCGTGGTTCGGCGGCACCTCCCCCACCGGGGTGCGGGCGCGCCCCGCGGAGGGGCTGGCCGTGCCGCCGTTCGTGCTGGCCCTGGGCGAGGGCGCCGGCATCGCCGCCCGGGCCGGGCTCCCCCTGGTCATCGGGGATCTGCGCGACCGGGACAGGATGCTGCGCGGGATCGAGCGCTACCGGGCGGAGTTCAGGGCCTCGCGGTGGGCGAGCGAACCGTACGTCATCGTCTCCGGCACGGTCGCCGTCGCCGCCACCGCCCGGGAGGCCCGGGACGTCCTGCTGCCCGAGGCGTGGTCGATGGCGCACGCGCGGACCCGCGGCACCTTCCCGCCGCTGCCGCCCGCCGAGCGGGTCCGGTCGCTCACGATGACCGCCAGGGAGCGCGACGTGTACGAGGCGGGGCTCAGCGGTCACATCACCGGTACCGAGGAGGAGGTGGCCCACGAGCTGGCGGACGTGCTCAGCCGGACAGGGGCGCGTGAGGTCCTCGTGACGACCAGCACGTACGACCGCACGGCGCTCCTGGACTCCTACCGGCGGCTGGCCCGCCTCGCGGGGCTGGCGGCACGGCCCGGCCCGGTCACGGACGGCGGTGCCACGGACAGCGGTGCCAAGGACGGCGGTGCCAAGGACGGCGGGGTCACAGACCCAGGTCGCTCAGGCCCGGATGGTCGTCGGGACGCCGGCCCAGGGGCCAGTGGTACAGGCGCTCCGACTCCTTGATGGGGAGGTCGTTGATGCACGCGTGGCGGTGGGTCATCAGGCCCTGCTCGTCGAACTCCCAGTTCTCGTTGCCGTAGGAGCGGAACCAGTTGCCGGAGTCGTCGTGGCTCTCGTAGGCGAAGCGCACGGCGATGCGGTTGCCGTCGAAGGCCCACAGCTCCTTGATGAGGCGGTAGTCCAGCTCCCGCCGCCACTTGCGGGTCAGGAAGGCGACGATCTCCTCGCGGCCGTCGATGAACTCCGCGCGGTTGCGCCAGCGGGAGTCGGCCGAGTAGACGAGGGCGACCTTGTGCGGGTCGCGGGTGTTCCAGCCGTCCTCCGCCTGCCGCACCTTCCGCGCGGCCGTCTCGCGGGTGAAGGGCGGGACCGGGGGGCGGGCCGCGTCTGCCATGTCGTCTCCATCGGGTTCATCGGGTGCATCGCGTCCACCGGGAGGAGTCCGGTCGGACGAGCGGGCCGGGGCCGGCCGCTCGATGACATCCTCGGCCCTGCGCGCGTCGACGGCACGGCCGCGTCCGCCCGTGTGCCCCCGGGGAGGTCAGGGCGTGCGGCCTCCCGTGTGCTCGCCCGGCGGCAGTCGCAGGGCCCGCTGGGCGTCGTGGGCCAGGGCGCGTCGGTCCGTCGCCGGGTCCGGGCCCAGTAGCGGGGTGAGCCGGACCTCCGCGACCAGCCGGTGGGACGACACCACGCGCCACACGGAGGTCAGCAGCGAGTCGCTCCCCACGAACGCGGGCACGGTGCTGGCACGCGTCCCGTCCGGGCCGTCCTGCCGGTAGAGCAGCCGTACCGGCAGGACGGGGACACCCGCGTCCAGTGCCGCCTGGAAGGCCGCCCGCCGGAAGTGCCCCTGGGCCCGTCCGCACCAGGTGCTGCCCTCGGGGAAGACCACGACGGCCGATCCCCCGCGCAGCCCGTCCGCGATCCGCGCCACCGTCGCGGGCAGCGCCCGCAGCCGGTCCCGGTCGATGAAGAGCGCGCCGCTGGCCGCCGTCAGCGCGCCCGCCACCGGCCACCGCCGGATCTCGGTCTTCGCGAGCATCCGGCCGGGGCGGACGGCGGCGAGCAGCGGGACGTCCAGCCAGGAGACGTGGTTGGCGACCATCAGCAGACCGCCGTCGCGCGGTGCCTCACCGGTGATCCGCACCCGGACGCCTGCGGCGCTCACCACCGTCCGGCACCACGTCCTGATGAGCCGCTCGCGCCGGGCCGTGGCCAGCCGGCGGACGGCGGGGAGGAGGGCGATGCCGCCGACGAGCAGCACCAGCACGCTCACCAGCCGCAGCAGGGCGCGCGGGATCGCGCGCGCCGACCCCGTGGCCTCCACGCAGGACCGCGGTGTGCACGGGGCGCTCGGCAGCCAGGCGCCGGCCCGGTCGTCCGCCGCGGGGGCGGTGTCCGGGCCGCGCGGGCCGGGCACCGCGACGGGAGCGGGGATCGCCACGGTGGCCGTGCCCCGGGCCGCGCGCACCGGCGCGCCGCGCCGCGGGAGCACGGCGGTGCGGAGCGTGGTCCTGCTCCCCGTGCGGTGGTCCGTCCTGGGCATCGCCGTCATGCCGGGACGAGCGAGAGGAAGTGCCGCAGATAGCGCGCGTTGACCCGGCGCATCGACAGCAGGACGTACAGGTCGGCGACGCCGAAGTCCGGGTCGTGCGCGGGCTCGCCGCACACCCATGCGCCGAGTCGCAGATAGCCGCGCAGCAGCGGGGGCAGCTCCTGATGACCGGTGGGCGCCGGCACCTCGGGGCGCCAGGGCAGCAGCGGCCGTACGCGGTACTGCTCGGGCGCCAGGTGCTTGGTCCGTAGCCGGTCCCAGGTGCCCGCGGCCATGGCGCCGCCGTCGGCCAGCGGCAGGGAGCAGCAGCCGGCGAGCCATTCGTGGCCGCCGTCGACCATGTAGCGGGCGATGCCGGCCCAGATCAGTCCGATGACCGCGCCGTCCCGGTGGTCGGGGTGGACGCAGGAGCGGCCGACCTCCACCAGCCCGGAGCGGATCGGGGCGAGCGGGTCGAGGTCGAACTCGCTCTCGGAGTAGAGCCGGCCGGCGATGACGGCGCGGTCGGGCGGGAGCAACCGGTAGGTGCCCACGACCTGGTCGGTCAGGGTGTCGCGGACGAGCAGGTGGTCGCAGTACGCGTCGAAGGCGTCGATGTCGAGGCCGGGCTGCGGGGTGGACAGGAGGGCGCCCATCTCCCCGGCGAAGACGTCGTGGCGCAGCCGCTGCGCTGCCCGCACGTCGTCCTCGTCGCGGGCGAGGGAGACGGTGTAACGGGTGGGTGCCGCGGGCTGCGCGGGGCGATCGAGAGTGGAAACGCCGCTCATGTTCTCTCCTGGTCACGGGCCGGTCCGGCGGGAAGGGGAGGGCGGGCCGGATGCGTGCGGCCCGTCGCTCCTGTTCTTCCGATGCCGGTTGGCTTCCGCGTGACCTGTGCCAGGAGACGGGATGTGGGGATGTTGAACGGCGCGGACGCGGCGGCGTCCGTGGATATCGTGTGGGCACCATATCGGCGCCGGGTGTGCGAGGCGGGGCCGGGGTTGAGCACCACTCCGGCCCCGCCCGTCCGCCGGCGCGGCGAACGTCCCTCGCTCAGGCGGTCAGCGCCCGGCGGACCTGCGGGTGGCGCGCAGCCACTCCTTGTTCATGCCGGTGATCGACACCAGCGGGATGCCCTTGGGGCAGGCGGTGGCGCACTCGCCGGTCAGGGTGCAGCCGCCGAATCCCTCCTCGTCCATCCGGGCCACCATGTCCAGGACGCGGGACTCGCGTTCGGGCGCGCCCTGGGGCAGTACGTTCAGGTGGTTGACCTTCGCCGAGGTGAACAGCATCGCCGCGCCGTTGGGGCAGGCCGCCACGCAGGCGCCGCAGCCGATGCACTCGGCGTGCTCGAAGGCGAGGTCCGCGTCCGGCTTGGGCACGGGCGTGGCGTGCGCCTCGGGCGCCGAGCCGGTCGGGGCGGTGATGTAGCCGCCGGCCTGGATGATCCGGTCGAGGGCCGAGCGGTCCACGACGAGGTCCTTCACCACCGGGAAGGCCGAGGCGCGCCAGGGTTCGACGTCGATGGTGTCGCCGTCGCTGAAGGAGCGCATGTGCAGCTGGCAGGTGGTGGTGCGCTCGGGTCCGTGCGCGTCGCCGTTGATGACGAGCGAGCAGGCGCCGCAGATGCCCTCGCGGCAGTCGTGGTCGAAGGCGACGGGGTCCTCGCCCCTGAGGATGAGGTCCTCGTTGAGGGTGTCGAGCATCTCCAGGAAGGACATGTCGGCCGAGACGCCGTCCACCTCGTAGGTGGACATGGCGCCTTCGGCGTCGGTGTTCCTCTGGCGCCAGACGCGCAGGGTGAGCCTCATGCGTAGCTCCGCTGGGTGGGGTGGACGTACTCGAAGAGAAGGTCTTCCTTGTGCAGGACGGGCGCCTGGCCGGTGCCGGTGAACTCCCAGGCCGCCGCGTAGGAGAACTCCTCGTCGCGGCGGGCGGCCTCGCCGTCCGGGGTCTGGGACTCCTCACGGAAGTGGCCGCCGCAGGACTCGGCGCGGTGCAGGGCGTCCAGGCACATCAGTTCGGCGAGTTCGAGGTAGTCGACGACGCGGTTGGCCTTCTCCAGCGACTGGTTGAACTCCTCGCCGGTGCCGGGGACCTTGACGCGCCGCCAGAACTCCTCGCGGATCAGGGGGATGCGGGCCAGCGCCGTGCGCAGGCCCGTCCCGGTGCGGGCCATGCCGCAGAACTCCCACATGAGTTCGCCGATCTCGCGGTGGAAGGAGTCGGGGGTGCGGTCCCCGTCGGCGGCCAGCAGGCGCCTGAGCCGCTCGTCCGTCTCGGCCAACGCCTCCCTGACGGCGGGGTGTTCGTCGGTGATCGGGTCCTGGTGCGGGTTGCGGGCGAGGTAGTCGTTGATGGTCGACGGCAGCACGAAGTAGCCGTCGGCGAGGCCCTGCATCAGGGCGGAGGCGCCCAGGCGGTTCGCGCCGTGGTCGGAGAAGTTGGCCTCTCCGATCGCGAACAGGCCGGGGATCGTGGTCTGGAGGTCGTAGTCGACCCACAGTCCGCCCATCGTGTAGTGCACGGCGGGGTAGATCCGCATCGGCACCTCGTACGGGTTCTCCGCGGTGATCCGCTCGTACATGTCGAAGAGGTTGCCGTACTTCTCCTCGACCCCCCTCCGGCCCATGCGGGCGATCGCGTCGGCGAAGTCGAGGTACACGCCCTGTCCGCCGGGGCCGACGCCGCGGCCCTCGTCGCAGACGTTCTTGGCGGCGCGGGAGGCGATGTCGCGCGGCACGAGGTTGCCGAAGGAGGGGTAGACGCGCTCCAGGTAGTAGTCGCGCTCGTCCTCGGGGATCTCATTCGGCGGGCGGTCGTCGCCCTTCGCCCTGGGCACCCAGATCCTGCCGTCGTTGCGCAGCGACTCGCTCATGAGGGTGAGCTTGGACTGGTGCTCGCCGGTGCGCGGGATGCAGGTGGGATGGATCTGGGTGAAGCAGGGGTTGGCGAAGTGGGCGCCGCGCCGGTGGGCCCGCCACACGGCGGTGGCGTTGGAGTTCATGGCGTTGGTCGACAGGTGGAAGACGTTGCCGTAGCCGCCGCTCGCGAGGACGACGGCGTCCGCGTAGTGGGTGTCGATCCTCCCGGTGACCAGGTCCCTGGCGACGATGCCGCGGGCCCGGCCGTCGACCACGATCAGGTCGAGCATCTCGGTGCGGGGATGCATCTCGACGGTGCCCGCCGCGATCTGGCGCGACAGCGCCTGGTAGGCGCCGAGCAGGAGTTGCTGGCCGGTCTGGCCGCGGGCGTAGAAGGTGCGGGAGACCTGGACGCCGCCGAAGGAGCGGGTGTCGAGCAGTCCGCCGTACTCGCGGGCGAACGGCACGCCCTGCGCCACGCACTGGTCGATGATCTCGACGGAGATCTGGGCGAGGCGGTGCACGTTGGACTCGCGCGCCCGGAAGTCGCCGCCCTTGACCGTGTCGTAGAAGAGGCGGTGGATGGAGTCGCCGTCGTTGCGGTAGTTCTTGGCCGCGTTGACGCCGCCCTGCGCGGCGATCGAGTGGGCTCGGCGCGGGGAGTCCTGGTAGCAGAACTGGACGACTCGGTAGCCCTGTTCGGCGAGGGTGGCGCCCGCGGAGCCGCCGGCGAGGCCGGTGCCCACGACGATCACCGTGTGCTTGCGGCGGTTGGCGGGGTTGACCAGCCTGGCCTCGAAACGGCGCCTGTCCCAGCGCTGTTCGACGGGCCCGGCGGGGGCGGCGGTGTCGGCGAGGGGCTCGCCGGTCCGGTAGTCGGCGTATGTCGTCATCTCAGCTCACCACTTTGGTCATGACGCCCACCGGCACGGCGATGAACCCGGCCGTGAGCAGCGTCGCGAGGACGTTGGCGATGGTCTTCAGGGCGCGGTCGCGGCTGCGGCTGCCCGCTCCGAGGGTCTGGGCGGCGCTCCAGAAGCCGTGCCGGACGTGCAGGCCGAGGGCGAGCATCGCGACGATGTAGATCACGTCGCCGTACCAGGTGGAGAAGGTGTCCACGACGTTCTGGTACGGGTGGCCCTCCTGGAAGCCGCCGGAGTGCACGGTGCCGGTCGTCAGGTCCAGCAGGTGCCAGACGACGAACAGTCCGAGGATGATCCCGCCCCAGCGCATGGTGCGCGTGGCGTAGCTCGCCCGGGGCCTGCGGTGCACGTACGCGACGGGGCGCGCCCTGATGTCGCGACGGCTGAGCTGGTACGCGCAGACCGCGTGGGCGACCACGGCGGCGACCAGCACGATCCGGATCAGCCAGAGCGTCCACTCGTAGTGCATGAACGGCTCGCCGACCGTGCGCAGCCAGTGGGCGTAGTGGTTGTACTCGGCCGCCCCGAAGAAGATCTTCAGGTTGCCGATCATGTGGACGACCAGGTACAGCAGCATGATCAGGCCGCTGACCGCCATCACTGTCTTCTTGCCGACGGAGCTGTCCCACACGGTGCGTACGAGGGACGGCCGCCGGTCCGTCCGCGTTGCCGGTGCCATGTCTCAGAACGCTAGGCCCGGGAGTGCCGATCGGTCCAAGACATGGTCCGGCTCGTTTCCATAGCCATCGCCTATGCCGGCGTATGCTGGGAGGGTGCAGTTCCAGCAGCTCCAGTACTTCGTGGCGGTCGCCGAGACCCGGCACTTCACCCGGGCCGCCGATCTCGTCCATGTCGCGCAACCGTCGCTGTCGCAGCAGATCAAGGCCCTGGAGCGGGAGTTGGGCGCGGACCTGTTCCTGCGGGCACGCGGCAACATCACGCTCACCGACGCCGGTGAGGCCCTGCTGCCGCTGGCCCGCCGCATCCTCGCCGACGCGGACACCGCGCGGCACGAGGTGCAGGAGCTGGCGCAGCTGCGGCGCGGCCGGGTGCGGCTGGGCGCGACGCCCAGCGTGTGCACGGGTCTGCTGCCGGACGTGCTGCGCGCCTTCCACGACCGCTACCCGGGCGTCCGGCTGCTGATCGAGGAGGGCGGCTCCCACGACCTGGTGCGGCAGCTGGCGCGCGGCGCCCTGGACCTCGCCCTGGTCGTGCTGCCGCTGCCGACCCCCTCCCCCGCACTGACCACGCTGGAGCTGTTGCGTGAGGACCTGGTGGTGGTGTCGTCCCCGGACACCGACCGGCCCGGCGGCGGCCGGCGCACGGTGCGGATCTCTGATCTGGAGGGCGAGCGTCTGGTGATGTTCCGCCACGGCTACGACCTGCGGGAACTGACCGTGGCCGCGTGCCGTGCCGAGGGGTTCGAGCCGGACCTCGCGGTGGAGGGCGGCGAGATGGACGCCGTCCTCGGATTCGTCCGGGCGGGTCTGGGCATCGCCGTCGTGCCGCGCATGGTGGCCACCCGGGCGGGGCGGGGCCTACGGGTCACCCCGCTGGCCCGGCCCGGTCTGTTCCGCACGATCGCGCTAGCCCACCGCAGCGATGTGGCACCGCCGCGCGCGGCCCGCGAGCTCCAGCGGATGCTGCTGGAGCGCTGACGGCCCCGCCGGGTGGCTCAGAGCACGCGCCTGAGCCAGCCGTGGTCGTCCCGCGCGCGGCCGTACTGGATGTCCAGTACGTGGTTGCGCAGGGCGAGGGTCTGCTTCCCGGGGGTCCCGCCGCCGAGCTCGAACGCGTATCCGTCCCCCTTGAAGCCCACCACGGGCGTGATGACGGCCGCCGTGCCCGCGGCGAACGCCTCGGTGATCGAGCCGTCCTCGACGCCGGTACGCAGTTCCGCGAGGGTGACGGACCGCTCCACGGGGGTCAGCGCGAACCCGTCGGCGAGCGCGAGGACGGTGTCCCTGGTCACGCCCTCGAGGATCGTGCCGAGGCCGGGGGTCACCAGCTCGCCGTCCGCGGTGATCAGGCACAGGTTCATGGTGCCGGACTCCTCGATGCGGCCCTCGCCGCCCGTGTCGTCCAGGTACAGGACCTGGTCGCAGCCGTGCTCACGCGCCTCCGACTGCGCGGCGAGGCTCGCCGCGTAGTTCCCGCCGCACTTGGCCGCGCCGGTGCCGCCCTTCGCCGCGCGGGTGTAGGTGCTGCTGACCCACAGCGTGACACCGCTGATCCCGGTGGCGAAGAAGGGCCCGGCGGGGCTCGCGATCACCGAGTAGATCACCCGCTGCGCCGGCCGGACACCGAGGAACGCCTCGGCGGCGAACATGAACGGCCGCAGATACAGGCTCTCCTCGCCGCCGTGCGCCGGAACCCACGCCCGGTCGGCCCGCACCAGCTCCTCGACGCTGGTGAGGAAGTCCTCCTCCGGCAGCTCGGGAAGCGCGAGCCGCCTGGCCGAGCGGGCGAACCGCCGCGCGTTCTGTTCGGGGCGGAACAGCCACACGCTGCCGTCGGCGTGGCGGTAGGCCTTCATCCCCTCGAAGATCTCCTGCGCGTAGTGCAGCACGGCCGCGCTGGGGTGCAGGGAGAACGGCTCCAGGGGCGCGATCCGGTGCCCCTGCCATCCGTCCGCCGCCGTCCACTCCGCGGCGGCCATGTGGTCGGTGAAGTACCGCCCGAAGCCCGGGTCCGACAGCATCGCCGCCCGCTCCGCGTCCGGCACGGGAGACTGCGCGCGGGACAGGGGGAAGGCGCGGCTCATGGTCAACTCCTCGGCGTCGGCGGGACGTCCTGCGGGGCGGACGCCTGCGACCGGCGCCTGCCCGTCATGTTAACGGCCGTTCATCGCACCGTCAGCCGGTCGCGTCCGCCAGCGCCAGTTCGTGCAGGCGCTCCGGCGGGCCGGGGCGCGCGTAGTACCAGCCCTGGGCGGTGTCGCAGCCGAGGATGCGCAGTTGCTCGGCCTGGGCGCCGGTCTCCACGCCCTCGACCGTGACCGCCAGGTCCAGGCTGTGGGCGAGGGACACGATCCCCTCGACGATCTTCAGGTCGACCGGGTCCGCCGGGTACTGCTGCATGCCCTGGGTGAAGGACCGGTCCAGCTTCAGGATCCGCACCGGCAGCCGGCGCAGGTTCGCCAGGTTCGAGTACCCGGTGCCGAAGTCGTCCAGGGCGATGTCCACGCCCATCTCGGCCAGGCACCGAAGGGGCTTGAGCAGGTCGTCGTCCGCGCCGATGAGGGCCGACTCGGTGACCTCCAGGCAGAGCGCGTCGGGTTCGAGGCCGGCCTGCTCCAGGATGTCCACGGTGTCGGAGACCAGCCCGGGGTGGGTGAGCTGGCAGGGCGAGAGGTTGACGTTGACGCGCAGCGGGCCCGTGCGGTCGTGCCGCTCCTGCCAGGCACGGGCCTGGCGTACCGATTCCTCCAGGACCCAGCGGCCCAGCGGCACGATGAGTCCGGTGCGTTCGGCGAGCGGGATGAAGTGGTCCGGGCCGAGGACGCCGTGCTGCGGGTGCAGCCAGCGCACCAAGGCCTCGGCGCCGCGGACGGTCCCGTCGCCGAGGTGCACCAGCGGCTGGTACTCGATGAAGAACTCGCCCCGGTTCAGGGCCGTGGGCAGCGCGGTGGTCAGGCCGTGCCGGGTGATGGCGCGGGCGTCGGCCTCCGGGTCGGCGAACTCGAAGCGGTTGCCGCCCGCGGACTTGGCCCGGTACATGGTGATGTCGGCGCTGCGCAGCACCTCCGCGGGGCCCCGCTCCCCCGCCGGGCCCTCCACGACACCGATGCTGCCGCGCACGGTCAGTTCGCGCCCGTCCACGCGGATCGGGGTGCTCAGGGCGTTCATGATGCGCCCGGCCAGTTCGTCGACCCCGCGCCGGGTGTCGGGCCCGGTGGTCAGCGCGACGAACTCGTCCCCGCCCAGCCGCGCGACCATCTCGCCCGGCGCGGTCGCGCAGGACTGCAGCCGGTCGGCGACCTCGACCAGCAGCCGGTCGCCCGCGGCGTGGCCGAGGCTGTCGTTGACGGTCTTGAAGCCGTCGAGATCCAGGTAGCACAGCCCGAACCGCTGGCTCTCGCCCGCCGCGAGCGCCTTCTCCAGGCGCTCGAAGAACAGCGTGCGGTTGGGCAGGCCGGTCAGGGCGTCGTGCGTGGCCTCGTAGCGCAGCCGCAGGTGGAGCAGGCGCCGCTCGGTGGTGTCCTCCATGAGCGCGAGCTGGTACTGCGGTCGCCCGTCCGCGTCGCGGAGCAGGGACACCGTGAGGTTGGTCCACAGAACCGTTCCGTCGGTGCGGCAGAACGCCTTCTCGACGTGGTAGTGGTCGCGTTCACCGCGGACGAGTTCGTCGTAGAGCCGCCAGACCTGGGGCGCGTCGTCCGGGTGGTTCCACTCGGCGACGTTGCGGCCGCGGACCATGTGCTCGGAGCCGCCGAACATGCGCAGCAGCGCGCCGTTGACCTGGAGGACGTTTCCGTCGAGGTCGGCGATGCCGATCCCTATCGCCGCCCCCTCGAAGACCGCGCGAAAGCGCGCCTCGCTGATGTGCAGCGCCTGGGCCACCGCGCCCTGGGCGGTGAGCGCGGCGTGCGAGATGGCCTCCTGCTCGGCCAGCGTCCGCTCCCTCAGGGCCCCGGCGAACCCGGCGGCCATCGCGTGCTGCACCCGCGCGCAGCGGGTGCGCAGCGCCTCATGGGCCCGCGCCGACCCGTCGGGATCGCCGCAGTAGAGCACCAGATAGGCGTCGACGCAGTCGAGCGTGCGGCTGAGCGCCTCCGGATCGGTGCAGTGCACGTCGATGAGGGCCGCGCCGATCGCCTTGGCCGCCGCCGGGTCGAACACCCGGGCCCGCAGCGCCTCGCTGAGCCGCCGGGCCAGCGGCAGCAGGCACTCCTCGAACGCCGGCCGGGTCAGCGACGTCGAGGTCACCGGAAACACGGCCCGGCTCCAGATCGTCGCGAACCTGCGGAGTCTGTCCTCCGGGCCGCCCGGTTCGGCGGTCACGCCGCGCGCCCCACGCCGCCGAACCCCGCGAAGGAATACGGATCCTCGTCCTCGGGTGCCGTGTCAGGCCGCCACTCGGGCATCGGCACCAGTCCGGGTTCCACCATGTCGTACCCCTCGAAGAACCGGGCGACCTCGTCGCGCGAGCGCATGATCAGCGGATTGCGTATGTTCCTGTACACGTCGACCGCGCCCTCGGCACGCTCCTGGGGAAGCGGGATCCCCTCGTACGAGGCGTGCGTGAGAACGAGCAGGCTGCCGGGCGCGAGCGCGGCGCTCAGCTCGGCCACCGCACTGTACGGGTCGTCCGTGTCCTCCACGAAGTGCAGTATGGCAACCAGCAGGAGGGCGACCGGCCGCTTCAGGTCGATCAGGCCCTCCACCTGAGGGCTCGTCAGGATCTGCTGCGGCCTGCGCAGGTCCGCCGCGGCGATGTCCGCGTCGGGGTTGCCCTGAAGCACCGCCTGGCTGTGGGCGACCGCCACCGGGTCGTTGTCGACGTACACCACGCGCGCGCCGGGCCGGGCCTGCTGGGCCACCTCGTGCACGTTGCCGAAGGTCGGGATGCCGGAGCCGATGTCGAGGAACTGGGTGACACCCTCCCCCGCGGCGAAGCGGACCGCGCGGCGCATGAACGCCCGGTTCGCCTGCATGATCTTGGGGAGCCCCGGCATGTACTCCATCGCCTTGCGCGCCGTCCGCCGGTCCACCTCGAAGTTGTGCGACCCGCCCAGGTAGAAGTCGTACATACGGGACACACTCGGCACGGAGATGTCTATGCTCCGCGGGGCCCAGGCAGGGCGCTCCATGTGACTCTCCAAGGCGTGGACGACGTAGCGGCCGATGGGGTGTTCGAGCTGAGGCTACTGATCGTCCGCCGAAGGAGCGAGTAAAAACGGAAATTGACCATCCGTTCCCGGACACTGCCCGCGGCACGTGCCACGACGCCCTCCGCACCGGCCCCGGGGCGGCGTCCGCACCGGCCCGTCCACCCCGCCACAACGGAAGGCCCACCCCCTCCGTGCGGCGCGGAGGGGGTGGGCCTGGGGTCGTGCGCGCTGTCAACCCTGGGGAGGGAATCCCTACTTGGGCGCGCCGACCGGCTTTCCTTCGGGCGTGACGGCGTACCACGTGCCGCCCACGCCCTGACCGTTGGTCTCGCCGGGAGCCTTGTCTCCGGAGAAGGTGTAGATCGGCCAGCAGTTGACGGTCATCTGCTTGGTGCCGTCCGGACGGGTGAAGCCCATGAGGCCCTTCTTCTTGACGCCCTTGGTGTCATCGGTGGCGACCGGGGCGACGGCGGGCCACTTCTCCAGGCAGGCACCGGTGCAGTTCGAGACCGACTTGGGCCACGCCTTGTCCTTGAGGAAGCGGTAGACGGTCATGCCGTTCTTGTCGACGACGATGTCCCCCAGCTTGGGGTCCTTGCGGACCGACAGGCCCGGCAGGGTCCCCCCGGCCTTCTTGCCGTCGGGCGCGGTGGCGAACCACGTGCCCTTCACGCCCTGGCCGTTGGTCTCCCCGGCCTTGGTGTCCTTGGCGAACCGGTACATCGGCCAGCCGGCGATGGTCAGCTGCTTGGTGCCGTCCGACCGGGTGACCTCGCCGATCATGGCCTTGTCGATCCCGGAGGCGACGGTGGCGCCCTCGGCGGGAACGGGCGGCCAGGCCTTCGCGCAGTCGCCGTCGCAGGTGGACTTCGGCGGGGAGGCCGTGTCCTGGTCGAAGCGGTAGAGGGTGAAACCGGCGCCGTCCGTGACGATCTTGCCGATCTTCGCGTCGTCGGCGACGGACAGCCGACCCGCGGTCTGGCCGCCCGCGGACGCGGCGGCACTGGGCGCGGTGGTCGAGTCGGCGCCGTAGCCGTTGGGGTCCGTCGGGCTGGTGCCGTAGCCGCCCGGGACCGCGGTGGCCCCCACGTTCTGACTGCCCACCGACGGGGTCCCGCTCTCCTGACCGCACGCCGTCGTGAGAGCCAGCACGGCCGCGGCACCCGCCACGAGACTGGCGCTGCGCCAGGATGTCTTCATTTCCAACTCCCGCTGTCCGCTTGGGTGTTGCGGCTCCTCTTATCTGCCGCGCATGGCCCTAGGTACGCATGGGGACGCCCGATGCGTTCAACGCGGACGCGAAAAACTTTCCGAACCCTGGGGCGGATCCGGCACAGGTGGTCAAACCCGCCCGAGGCGATCTCCTTCCTTCGGGGCAATTCCCCTGCTCCCCGGCGTAGTCGGGCGCACGGCCGCCGATGATCTCGGTCGTGCAACGACCCGAACGGACCCGATCGACCCTTCCCACCAGGCTGTTGGCCGTCGTGGCGCTGGGGTGGATCCTCGTGTCCGCCCCGACCGGGACGGCATCGGCCGACGCGTGCGCGTACGCCTCCACGGGCTCGGACGGCACGGACGCGGTGTCCGCGGCGGGCGGTCACCTCTGGCCCCGCGGCGACCACTGGCCGCTCGGCCCCCACCGGCCCGCCTCCCCGTGCTCCCCGCCCACACCCACGCCGACCCCGTCACCCACGCCGACCCCGACCCCGGAACCGCCGCCGGAGCCGACTCCCACCCCGCCGCCCGCACCCCCTCCCCCACCCCCGGCGCCCCGACCCACGCCGAAGCCACCACCCCCGCCCCCGCGCCCCGTCGCCCCATCACCCCGACCCGTCCCGGCACGGATCCCCCCGCCCGCCCCCGCACCGAGGCCCGCACCGCGACCGGCCCGCGGGCCCGCACCGCGCCCCGCGCCCACACCGGTCCACTACCCGCGCTACCGGCCCCTCTCGCACCCGCGCCCCACCCACGACGGCCCCTCGCCGCTCGTGTTCACCCTGCTCATCGCCGCGCCCGCCGTGTTCGCCATCGCCGCGCTGCGCCCGCGCTGAGCCGGCCGAGCGACCCCGTTCCACCCCTGGAGGCACTTCTTGTCGGAATGGCTTGTTCTCACCCTCGCGATGGCGGCCCCGTGCGCCGTCGTGATCCTGGTGACCCTGCTGCGCCAGCGCACGGCCGCCGAGGACGACGACCCGTCCGAGACGCCCGACGTGATCGAGTACATGACGATGTGGATCGGTGTGGTGTACGCCATCGTGCTGGGCCTGGCCATCGCGGGCGTCTGGGAGGCCCGCAGCGCCGCCCAGGACCACGTTCAGGCCGAGGCGCAGGCACTGCACGAGATCTCCGAACGGGTCCGCGTCTATCCGCCCGACGTCCGCGACCGCATCCGGTCCGACGTCAACGCATATGTCGGCCATGTCGTGACCACCGAGTGGAAGGCCATGACCGACCAGGGCAAAGTGACGGCGCGCGGCGCGGAGTTGCTTCAGCGCGTCCGCCAGGACGTCACCGACTACCAGCCGAGGACCGACTTCCAGGCCCAGTCGTACCAGCCGCTCCTGGACCAGGTGACGGCCGCCGACGCCGCGCGGGCCGCCCGCTCCGACGCGACGGGCTCGACCATGCCCCCGGTGGTGTGGTTCGGACTGATCTCGGGAGCGGTGGTCACCATCGGGATGGTGTTCGCGCTGCAGATCCGGCGCACGACGCGCGAGCTCGTGCTGGCCGGGTTGTTCTCCGCGCTCATCGCCTTCCTGCTCTTCCTCATCTGGGACTTCGACGCGCCCTACAGCCGCGGGGTCGCCGCCTCGGCCCAGCCGTTCCTGGCACTGTTCCCGAGCGCGGGCGGGTGAGGTGGTGCGGTGAGGTGGTCCGCCGACCGGGGCGGGAGGCGCGGCCGCCCGCCCCGTTTCCTCCCCTGTGCGGCGCACAGGGTTGAGCCATTCGCCCGGCTGGGATCGCGCCCGTGCGGGCACCTTCTTAGCGTTTCGGTCATCGAGGTGCATTTCCGGCGCAGGCGGAAGAGGTCCGCGGCAAGGCTCCTCGGAGACCTGGAGGATTCCATGCGCGCGATACGCGCTCTCTCGGCCGCGATGCTGGGCGTCGGCGCCCTCGGCGGCCTCACCGCGTGCACGACCGCCGCGGCGAGCAACAACGCCTCGGACGCGGCCTTCTCGTACAAGCTCGACCCGGAGTCGGTCAGTCCCGGGGGCCGGCTGTCGCTGCCCGTGCACGGCTGCGACGGTGACGCCACGGTGGTCTCGGGCGTCTTCAACCAGGTCACCATACCCAAGGGCCAGTCCACGGCCACGGCCACGGTCGACCGCGAGGCCCGGCCCGGCACCTCGTACGACGTCACGTTCCAGTGCGGTCACGAGTACGGCCACAAGAAGCTCGCCATCGCGGCCGCTCAGGACGAGCGCACCACCACCGGCGGAGCCGTCGGCAACAAGGTCGCGAGCTACGGCGGGGACCAGGGCGGGGGCTACGGCGGCGGAGGGTACGGCGGGGTCGGGGGCGTCGGCGGGATCGGCGGGGTCGGCGGCATCGGTGGGGTCGGGGGAATCGGCGGAGTGGGGGGCGTGGGCGGGATCGGCGGAGTCGGCGGGATCGGGGGCGTGGGGGGAATCGGAGGGATCGGCGGGGTCGGGGGGATCGGCGGCATCGGTGGGGGCGGCTACGGCGGTGGCGGGGGCGGCGGGTACGGGGGCGGAGGCGGCGGGGGCTACGGAGGCGGGGGTGGCGGAGGGTACGGCGGCGGGGGCTACGGCGGAAACCAGTCCGGGGGCAAGGGCTACGAGAGCCACGGCGTGAGCGCCGGTCTCGGTGGCAGCGTCAGCAGCTTCCATCCCAAGGAGGTCGCTCTGGGAGGGGCACTCATCATGGGGACGGTGGGCCTGGCCTGGCACATGGCGCGCCGCCGCTCGAACCGCGACTCCTGAGGCTCGTCGCATGACGTCGTGTGCCCCGCGGCCGGTCGGTCGCGGGGCACACGACGTCATGGGGTCCCGGACCCGCGGCAGGCTCTCAGCTCTCGTCCTCAGACCGGTTGAGCCACCACAGGATGCCGCCTCCGACGACGGCCACGGCCATGAGAGCGCCGCCGATGGCCATGTCCGCCGGGGTGGCACCGGAGCCGCCGCTGTCGCCGACGGCATGGCGGGCGCCGACGGCCGGGTGCGGTGCGGCGACCGCGGTGCCCGCCGTGTCCCGGGCGATCGCCCCGGGCGCGGCGAGCCCGAGAGCGGCGGTGGCGACGGCGCAGACCGCCAGGGCGCGAGTGGTACGCATGAGAGCCTCCGTGGAGGCGCCCCGGGAGCCGTCCCCGGTCGCTGGAGGGAAAGCGCCTCCCGGACGAACCCTCGAACGCCGTACGCGGGAGCGCATGTCGAGGGCGGCGCCTCCCCGGTACGCGTGCGGGTCCGGTGGGACCCCGCAGGTCACCGGCCGTCGGAAAGCGGCATGTCCCGGGCTCGGGGACGAGGACCCCGCGGCGGGGCCGCATCACCCTTTCGCCCGCCACCCGTTCGCCCGCGCCCCGTCGCCCGCCGGTGCCGGGGCGCCTAGCGTGCTGTCCAGTGCGACGGACGTGGCGGCGGCCGGGTCGAGAGGGGTGGTGACGGATGTCCGGGTCCGGGGCGGACGAGGACGGGGAGGCGCCGAGGAAGCGGGCCCCGTGGGGCGCGATGGCGCTCGTCCTGCTGATGGGTGTCGCCCTCGTGCGCAACGGCGCCGGACACCTGCACACGGGCCCGCCGCAGCCGGCGTCGGCGGCGGGCCCCGGCGTCCTCGGCTCGGCGAGCCCCGGCGCGAGAGCCTCCGCCCTCACGTACTCCATCGCCAGCAGGGTCCGCATCCCCGCCATCCAGGTCGACGCCCCCGTGGTGCCGGTCGGGCTCGACGCGTCCGGCTGGGTGAGCGCCCCGCCGCCCGAGAACCCGAATCTCGCCGGGTGGTTCACCGGCGGGGTCTCACCCGGGGAGAAGGGGACGGCCGTGATCGTGGGCCACGTCGACAACCAGGACGGACCCGCCGTGTTCTACGGGCTCGGCTCACTGCGCCAGGGCAACCGCGTGGAGGTGCGGCGCCAGGACGGGCGGACCGCGGTGTTCCAGGTCTACGGAAACCAGGTGTTCAGCAAGAAGAACTTCCCCGGCGACCGCGTCTACAAGAGCAAGGGCGCCCCGGAGCTGCGCGTCATCACCTGCGGGGGGCATTACTCCGAGGAACACGGGTACGCGGGCAACGTGGTGGTGTTCGCCCGGCTGGTGGACGTGCACTGAGCGGGTGCCGGGCGAGGGTCGGCCGCACCGGCCCGGGCTCCGCGGGAGCCCGGGCCGGTGCGGATCCGGCGCTTCCGATAGCCTCACCGCCGTGACGGAACAGCACGCGCACCGGTTCGAGCGGGGCACCGACGGACCCAAGGTCATCCTCGTCGGGGTGGACGGCTCCGACTCCTCGCTGCGCGCGGCAGCCTACGCCGGAGGCCTGGCCCGGCGTCAGCACGCGCTGCTGGCGGTCGTCTACGTGCAGCCGGTGATGGCGGCGGGCGCGGCACTGGGGGTACCGGTGACCGAGACGACCGACGAGATCGCCGAGGACCTGGTCGGCTACATCCGTGAGGCCACCGAGCGGGTGAAGGGCATCTTCGAGGTGCGCTGGGAGTTCCACACCTTCCGCGGGGACCCCTACGGCGGTCTGGTCAAGGCGGCGGACGAACTGAAGGCGGACGCGGTGGTGGTGGGCGCCTCGGAGCAGGCCGGCCACCGGATCGTCGGCTCGGTGGCGGTGCGCCTGGTCAAGGCCGGCCGCTGGCCGGTCACCGTGGTGCCCTGAGGGACCCTTTCGGAACGCCCGCACGCGCACGGCTGTGAAGAGTTTCACTCCCCGGGGGCGGGAGGGGCCGATGCGGGTGTGCGCCCTGGGGCGCGGGGGGCGGCCGCCGCCACGAGCCGGTGATCCCGGCCGGTACGGTGAAGTCCCGCGTGTACTACACCTGGTGCGCAACCGCGCCGGATTCCCCCGGAATACCTGGCCGACCTGCGGTGAAACCGAAGGTCAGGTCAAGCCTCCGTAAAGCGCCTTGCCGCTGACCATGGTTGAGCAATCAGCTTGCTTCATCCGTGTTCCGGAATGGGTCCCGTTCGGGGCACGCAGGCACCCGGAGGAAGGCAGGAAGGAATGCTGCACACAGGCCAAGAGAGCACGGGCGGCACCGGCGGCGGCGACCTGGCCGTCCCCATGGCGTGGCTCTACGCGGAGTACATCGCGGACGAACTGCTGCGCACCGGCGACCTGATGCCGCCCACGTCGTTCGAGTTCCGTGCCGGGCGCGACGCTCTGGCGCTGACGATCTTCCTGTCCGACGCCGAGGGCGAGCTGTCCGGGATCCGGGTCATCACACAGCTGGAGACCTGGCTCTCGCTGACGGCGTACGACCAGCCGTGGCAGGACTGGGTGGGCGAGCGGATGGCCGAGCTGACCGCCGAGGCGGCGCACCACGCGGGGCCGGCGCCGGACCTCGACCTGGCCGCCGCGGCCTGGCGCTGGCTGGAGGAGACCGAGCTGCTCGCGCCCGATCTGGATGCCGTGCCCGGCGGCGCCTCGGCGGGTGAGGACGACGGGCCGAAGGTCTGGACACCGGCCTGGCGGCTGGGGCTGCCCCTCGGCCATCTCGCCATCCACCTGTTCTGACCGCGCTCCGAGCCCGTGCCCCGCCGTGCCGCCGCTTTTCCGCCGGACCGCGAACCTTTTTCGAGGACGGACCAATCCGCGCACCGGTCCGCTCCGAAGGTCTTGGCCGCGATTCGGTAACGGGCTTGAGTGTTTCGGCCTCCTGGTCCGTACCGATGGGCAACAGCACCACCGCCCCCACCCCGCCCACCGGCATGAGGATTTTGTATGAGGTCCCTGGAACGGCATCGCGATGTCGGCGCCTACGCGCTCGGCGTGCTGGACGAGGCGGAAGCCTTCCGCTTCGAGGACCACCTCATGGAGTGCCCGAGTTGCACCGCGCGGGTGAGCGAGTTCAAGCCCGCCGCGCGGCAGCTGATGCTGTACCGCAAGGTGACCCCCCGCACCGTCCATCCGTTCGCCGCGCCGGGCCCCCGGCTGCTGGAGCGGCTGCTGGACGAGGTGGTGTCGGGGCACCGGGTCCGGCGCAGGCGACGGCTGTACGCGCTCGCCGCCGCCGTGGTGTTCGCGGTCGGCGGGTCGGCGGTGGCGGGCGTGTCCATGGAGGGTTCGGCGCCCGAGGCGAGGGCGCTGAGCGCGACCGACCCGGGGACCGGTGTCTGGGCCGAGGTCACCGCGCAGGACCGTGACTGGGGCAGCCAGATAGGTGTCACGGTGAAGGACAGGACGGGGCCGCACTCCTGCCGGCTCGTCGCGGTGGGCAAGGACGGCTCCGAGCAGACGGTGACGAGCTGGATGGTGCCCGCGGACGACGGCGGCCCGACCACCGTGCAGGGGGGCGCCGCGTTGCGCTCGCAGCAGATCGACCGCTTCGAGGTGCGGACCCGGGACGGCCGGCACCTGGTCACCCTCAAGGCGCACTGAAAGACGCGCTGAAGGGCGCACCGACGCGAGGGCGCGGTCATTTGAGCAGCCGGGACAGTCTGCGGTCCGCGAGCGGCCTGCCACCCGTCTGGCAGGTGGGGCAGTACTGGAGCGAGGAGTCGCTGAAGGACACCTCGCGGATCGTGTCCCCGCACACCGGGCAGGGCTCCCCCGTGCGGCCGTGGACCCGCAGCCCGCTCTTCTTCTCCGCCTTCAGGCGCCCGGTGGCCAGCCCGCGCGAGCGCTCGACCGCCTCCGTGAGGGTGGTGCGCAGCGCCTCGTACAGCCGCCCGGTCTCCTCGGGCGACAGCGACGAGGTCGGCTTGAACGGGGACATCCGTGCCGCGTGCAGGATCTCGTCGCTGTAGGCGTTGCCGACGCCCGCGATCAGGCTCTGGTCGCGCAGCGCGCCCTTGATCTGCCGGCGTTCGCCCGAGAGCAGGGCGCTCAGCCGCCTCTCGTCGAAGTCGGCGGCCAGCGGGTCGGGGCCGAGCCGCGCGATGCCGGGGACCTGACGCGGGTCGGGGACGACGTACACGGCGAGCCGCTTCTGGGTGCCCGCCTCGGTGAGGTCGAAGCCCTCGCCCGTCTCCAGGGCGAGCCGCAGGGCGAGCGGGCCCTTGCCCGGGCGGGGCGCGCCGTCGGGCAGGCGGTCCTTCCACTGGAGCCAGCCCGCGCGGGCCAGGTGGGTGACGAAGTGCAGCCCGTCGGCGTCCAGGTCCAGGAACTTGCCGTGCCGGTGCACGGCGGTGACCGGGCGGCCCTCGAGGGCGGTGACGGGCGGGTCGTACGTCTTCAGGACGCTGATCGCGACGGGCAGCACCCGCACCACCTCACGGCCGACGGCGCGATCGGCCAGGAAGTCCCTGAGCGCTTCGACCTCGGGCAGTTCCGGCATGCCTCCCAGGGTGCCACCGGGCCCGCGGGCGCGCCGCTCCTCCCGGACCGGACCGGCCGGCGTGTCAGGGCGCCTCAGCCCCGCCGAGGCACCATGAACTCGCACCACACCACCTTGCCGCCGCCCCGGGCCTCCACGCCCCACACGTCCGCGAGCCGGTCGACCAGCAGCAGGCCCCGGCCCGAGACCCCGGACTCGCCCGCCTCGCGGCGGCGCGGCAGGGCGCTGGAGGAGTCCTCCACCTCGATGCGCAGCCTTCGGTCGTGCCCGGCGAGCACCCTCAGGGTCACGATCGCGGGGCCCTCGGTGTGCATGAGGACGTTGGTGATCAGCTCGTCGGCGACCAGTTCGATCTCGTACGAGCGTTCGCCGACGCCCCAGGCGCGCACCGCGGAGCGGATGGTGCGCCGTGCCTCGGTGAGCGCCTCGGGGTCGGCGGGGCCGACCCGCTGCCGCAGCCGGCTGCCCGAGCGCGCGGAGCGGCCGCGGCGCTGGAGGAGCAGGACGGCCACGTCGTCGTCGCCGCCGCGCGCCTCGGCCGCGTCGATGAGCTGGTCGGCGAGGTCGCGTACGTCGAGCGGCCCGTTGCCGACCAGGGCCTGGAGGTCGGCGATGCCGTCGTCCAGGTCGGCGCCCGGGAGTTCGATCATGCCGTCGGTGCACAGCAGGAGGGTCTGGCCCGCGTCCAGTTCGACGGTGGTGACCGGGTACTCGAGGCAGTCGAAGTCGGCGGAGAGCCCGAGGGGCAGCCCGCCCTCCACCGGCAGGCGCCGGCAGCCGCCGCCGGCCAGCCGCAGCAGCGGGTCGGGGTGGCCGGCCCGGACCAGTTGCACCACGCCGGTGGACAGGTCGACCTCCGCGTACAGGCAGGTCGCGAAGCGGTCGGTGTCGAGTTCCTTGAGGAAGACGGAGGCGCGGGCCATCACGGTGGCGGGCGTGTGCCCCTCGGCGGCGTAGGCGCGCAGCACGATCCTGAGCTGGCCCATGACGGCGGCGGCGTGGGTGTCGTGGCCCTGGACGTCGCCGATGACGGCGCCGACCCGCCCGCCGGGCAGCGGGATCAGGTCGTACCAGTCGCCGCCGATGTCGCGGCCGAGGGAGGCGGAGCGGTAGCGGACGGCGATGTCGGCGCCGGTGACGTCGGGGATCGAGCGGGGCAGCATCGCCTGCTGGAGGCCTTGGGCGAGGTCCTTGTCCTGCTCGTAGAACATGGCGCGCTGAAGGCTCTGTGCGATGCAGCCTCCGAGGGCGACCAGGACGTTGCGTTCCTCTGCGGTGAAGCCGTGGCGGTCGTCGTAGAGCAGGCCCATGGCGCCGATCGGACGGCCCTGCACGACCAGCGGCAGATAGGCGGCCGAGGTGACGCGCAGGTCCGTGAGGTACGGCCACAGCGTCGGGTACTGCTCGGCGAACTCCTCGGGGGACTCGATGAACCGGGGGCTGAGGGTCCGCACCACCTCGCTCATGGGGAAGGGCTCGTCCACCCGTGTGCCCGGCACGAAGCTGCCTTCCGGTCCCTCGGCGACGAGCCGGATGCGGCCCGCCTCCACCAGGCCCACGACGAGGCTGGCGGCCCCGAGGTGGACGAGTCCGTGGCTGTTCTTGAGGACGTCGATGACGTCGCGGACCGTGCGGGCGTCGGCCAGTGCCGCGGTGGTGCTCTCGACCACGTTCGTCTGGCGGCGCAGCGCCTCGCCCTGGTCCGCCCGTTCGGCGTGGGCGCGGCTGTCGCTCAGTTCCTGGGTGGCGTCGCGGAGGATGCCGATGATCCGGCGCGCACGGCCCGAGCGGTCGCGGCGGATGTAGCCCTGGGTGTGGGCCCAGCCCAGGGAGCCGTCCCGGCGGCGCAGGCGGAAGTAGGTGCCGTAGTTCTCGCTGCCGTCCTTGATCGACTGGGCGACGAGCAGATCGATCCGCCGGGCCTCGTCGGGCGGGACGCGCGAGGCGAGGCTCTCGGGGCGGCCGTCGAACTCCTCGGGGTCCAGGTCGAGGATCGAGTGGGCCTGCGCGTCCAGGTGGAACTGCGCGGTGTCCAGGTCCCAGTCGAAGCTGCCCATGCGGTTGAGCGCCAGGATCGGATCCGGTCGGGCGGGCCAGTCTTCCGGGAGTGAAGGGGCACTCGCTCCCCGATCAGCCATGGGGCCACCATGCCAGGGTTTGTCCCGCTCGTCACCTTCTGTGCCCGGGAGCCGGGGCCGGCCCGCGCGGCCGCACCCAGGGTCACCGGGGCACGGCGCGGGGTACTCGGGCACGCGGGGTACCCGAGGGGCACGGCAGAGGGGAGAGTGGCCGGCCGTGGACTGGTTCGTCGCACCCGAGTACTGGCTGAGCCGGCTGGTGTTCCAGCGGGCGCTGGCCGGTGTGTACCTCTTCGCGTTCCTGACGGCGGCGCTGCAGTTCCGTGCGCTGATCGGGGAGCGCGGCATGCTCCCGGTGCCCCGTCATCTGGCGCGCACCGCGTTCCGGGACGCGCCCGGCGTCTTCCACCTCCACTACTCGGACCGCTTCTTCGCCCTGTGGTGCTGGGCGGGCTGCGCGGTGTCGGCGGCCCTGGTCGCCGGGGCCGACTCCCTCGTCCCGCTGTGGGCGGGGATGGTGCTCTGGCTCCTCCCGTGGGTGATGTACCTGTCGATCGTCAACGTGGGGCAGACCTGGTACTCCTTCGGCTGGGAGTCGCTGCTGCTGGAGGTCGGCTTCCTCGCCGTGTTCCTGGGCAACGGCGAGGTGGCGCCGCCCGTCGTCGTGCTGTTCCTGCTGCGCTGGATCCTCTTCCGGGTCGAGTTCGGGGCCGGTCTCATCAAGCTGCGCGGTGACGTCTGCTGGCGGAAGCTGACCTGCCTGGACTTCCACCACGAGACGCAGCCGATGCCCGGCCCGCTGAGCTGGTTCTTCCACCATCTGCCCAGGCCCCTGCACCGGGTGGAGGTGGCGGCCAACCATGTCACCCAGCTGATCGTCCCGCTGCTGCTGTTCACCCCGCAGCCCATCGCCACGGCCGCCGCGTCGCTGATGATCCTGACCCAGCTGTGGCTGGTCCTGTCGGGGAACTTCGCCTGGCTGAACTGGATCACGATCGTGCTGGCCCTGTCCGCGCTCGCCTTCCCGGCCACCGCCCCGGCCGTGGCGGGGCCGCCGCTGTGGTACGTGGTGGTGGTGCTCGTGGTCGCCGCGGGTCTGATCGCGCTCAGCCGGCACCCGGTACGGAACATGATCTCGCGCGGCCAGGTCATGAACCGCTCCTTCGACCCGCTGCACCTGGTCAACACCTATGGCGCCTTCGGCAGCGTGAGCCGTGTCCGGTACGAGGTCGTGATCGAGGGCACGGCGGACGGCGTACCACGCGAGGACTCCGACTGGCGGGAGTACGAGTTCAAGGGCAAGCCGGGCGATCCGCGCCGGTGGCCGCGCCAGTACGCCCCCTACCATCTGCGGTTGGACTGGCTGATGTGGTTCGCGGCGCTGTCCCCCCTGTACGCCGAACCCTGGTTCGGGCCGCTGGTCGAGCGGCTCCTGGAGAACGACCGGGACACGCTGCGGCTCCTGCGCCGCAGCCCGTTCCCGGCGGACGCTCCCCCACGCTTCGTGCGGGCCCGGCTGTTCCGCTACCGGTACACGACCTGGCGGGAGCTGCGCGAGACGGGGGCGTGCTGGAAGCGGAGCTACGTCCGCGAGTTCATGCCGCCGACCCGGCTGTCGTCCCGGGTGCGGGCGTGAGCCTGAGCGTCACCAGCTGGAACGGCCGCAGGCGCAGCGTGATCCGGTTCCCGTCGCGGTCGAACGCCGGCGCCTTGGGGGGTGTGAGGGTCCGTTCCAGCAGGTCGGTGGCCGCCACCGCCGCCACCTCGAAGCCGGCGGTGAGGGTGGCCGTCGAGCGGCCCCCGAGCGACTCGTGGAAGCGCACGACGATGTCGCCGCTCGCGTCGTCGGCCAGCTTGACGGCCGTGACCACGACCGCGTCCTCGGCGACGGACACCAGCGGCGGCACCTCCCGGGCCCCGGTCAGCGACCGCTCGGGCAGATTGATCCGCCAGCCCTCGCGTACGGCGTCCCCGATGCCGGCGCCGGGCACGAGCGCGTGCCGGAAGCGGTGCCGGCCCTGGTCGGTCTCCGGGTCGGGGAAGCGCGGGGCGCGCAGCAGGGAGACCCGGACGGTGGTGGTCGTGCCCCCGTCGTCGGGGCGTATCGTGCGGGTCACGTCGTGGCCGTACGTCGAGTCGTTCACCACCGCCACGCCCCAACCCGGCTCCTCCAGATGCAGGAAGCGGTGGTTGCACGCCTCGAACTTGGCCGCCTCCCAGGACGTGTTGGTGTGGGTCGGCCGGTGGAGGTGCCCGAACTGGGTCTCGGACGCGTACCGTTCGGCGCGCACGTCCAGCGGGAAGGCGAGCTTGAGGAACTTCTCCGTCTCGTGCCAGTCGACCTCGGTGTCGATCTCCACGCGCCGCCGGCCCGCCGCCAGGGACAGCACCTGGGTGGTGCGGGAGGCGCCGAAGGACCGTACGACCCGGACCGATGCGGGGTCCGCGCCGGGCGCGACCTCCTCGGCGTCCACCAGGTCGGTGCCCGTGTTGCGGTAGAACGCGTCCACGTCCCAGGCGTCCCACATGTTCGGCAGGTCCGGATGGATCTGGAGCAGGTTCGCGGCGCTCCCGGGCGCGATCGTCTCCCGGCCGGCCCCGAGGTCGTACACGGAGACCACCAGTCCGCGTGCGTCGATCTCCACCCGCAGCAGCCCGTTGTCCAGCGTGAACCCGCCGCCGGGGCGCGGCGCGCGGGACACCTCCCCCTGGGCGGACGGCGTGGCCGCGCCGCCGGCCGGGACTCCATGGCGGGCGTGCGGTGCCGCGTTGAAGACGAGGGGCAGGGAGCCGTCACCGGCCAGGGACCGCTGGGCCGCCTCGATGACGCCGGTCAGCTCCTCGGCGACCCGTTCATAGGTCGACCGGGCCTCGCGGTGCACCCAGGCGATCGAGGAGCCGGGCAGGATGTCGTGGAACTGGTGGAGCAGGACCGTCTTCCAGATCCGGTCGAGTCGCTCGTACGGATAAGGGAATCCCGTGCGTACGGCGGCGGTGGCCGCCCACAACTCCGCCTCGCGCAGCAGGTGTTCGCTGCGCCGGTTGCCCTGCTTCGTCTTCGCCTGACTGGTGAGGGTGGCCCGGTGCAGTTCCAGGTACAGCTCCCCGACCCACACGGGCGGGTGCGCGTACTCGGCCTCCGCCTTGGTGAAGAAGGCCTCCGGGGTCTCCCAGGTCACGGTCGGCGAGCCCTCGAGATCGCGCAGGCGTGCCGCCTTCCCGACCATCTCGCGGGTGGTGCCGCCTCCCCCGTCGCCCCAGCCGGTCGGCGCCAGCGAGCGCCCGGCCGCGCCCTTGTCCCGGAAGGTGCGCTCCGCGTGGGCGAGTTCGGCGCCGCTCATGGAGCAGTTGTAGGTGTCGACGGGCGGGAAGTGGGTGAGGATCCGGGTGCCGTCGATGCCCTCCCACAGGAACGTGTGGTGCGGGAACCTGTTGGTGCGCGACCAGGAGATCTTCTGGGTCAGCAGCCAGGTGCATCCCGCGGCCGCGATGATCTGCGGCAGTCCGGCCGCGAAGCCGAAGGTGTCGGGCAGCCAGGCCTCCTGGTTCTCGATGCCGAACTCCTGGAGGAAGAACCTCTTGCCGTACACGAACTGACGGGCCATCGCCTCCGAGCCCGGCATGTTGGTGTCGGACTCCACCCACATGCCGCCGGCCGGCACGAAGCGGCCCCGGCGCACCGCCTCGCGCACGCGCGCCCACACGTCCGGCCGGTGCTCCTTCACCCATGCCCACTGCTGGGCCTGCGACATGGCGAAGACGAACTCCGGCCGCTCCTCGATCAGCGCCGTCATGTTGGCGGCCGTGCGGACGACCTTGCGCACGGTCTCGCGCAGCGGCCACAGCCAGGCCGAGTCGATGTGCGCGTGCCCGACGGCGCTGATCCGGTGCGCGGAGGGCACGGCGGGCGCGGCCAGCACACCGGCGAGGTGGGCGCGGGCAGCCGCGGCCGTGGAGTTGACGTCCTGGAGGTCCACCGCGTCCAGGGCCCGCTCCACCGCGCGCAGGACCTCCCAGCGCCGCCCGGACTCCACCGGCAGCTCGGCCATGAGCTCGCCGAGCACCTCCAGGTCGAGGACCAGGTCCCACACGGTCTCGTCGAACACGGCCAGGTCCATGCGGCCGAGCGTGTACTGGGGTGCGACGCCCGCGGTGTCCCTGTCGCCCAGCGGGGTGGGGGCGAAGGCGGGCCGGCCGAGGACGACGGGGTTGGAGGCCGCCTCGATCCGCAGGTCGACGGGTTCTCCGCCCCGGACGGGGGAGCCGATCCGCACCCACTGGTTGAGCGGGTGGAGCCCTTTCACGGGGGTGCCGTCGGGGCGGTGGACGAGGCCTTCGCACTGGAAGCCGGGCATGTTCCCGTCGAAGCCCAGGTCCAGCAGTGCCTCGACCGTTCGTCCGGCCCAGGCTCCGGGCACGGTCCCGGTCACCCGGAACCAGCTCGTGCCCCAGGGGGCGCCCCAGCGCTCGCCCACCGCGACGGGCCGCACCGGGGCCGCGAGGCCTTCGGCGACCGGCACGGGCTCGCCGGGCGCGTGCCACACCGCCACCCGCAGCGGCACGGCCTCGGGGTACACCGCGGGGCGGATCCGCTCCTCCAGCACGCGCCGCAGTCGGGCCTCTACCAGGGTGCGGTCGTCGTGCATGGGAACGCTCCGTGGGGTGGGGCTGGCTGAAGGCGCGTCGTTGTACCACCATGTCCCCACCACGCCGAGCACGCCAGGGAGCGCAGTGAACGACTGGACCGGCCGCAGCGCCGCGGAGATCGCCGCCGCCGTACGGGAGAAGCGGGTCACGCCCGGCCAGGTGGTGGCCGAGCATCTCGCGCTGATCGAGCGGCTCGACGGCCGTATCGGTGCCTTCCGTCAGGTGCGGGCGGCCTCGGCGCGCGCGGAGGCCGAGGAGGTGGCGGGCCGGGCGGACCTGGCGGACCTTCCCCTGGCCGGTGTTCCCGTGGCCGTCAAGGACAACCTGGCCGTGCGAGGGGAGTCCACGCGCAACGGCTCCGCCGCGACCGCGGACACCCCCGCGGAGCGGGACCATGTCACGGTGGCCCGGCTGCGCGCGGCCGGCGCGGTCGTCGTCGGCCTGACGAACGTGCCCGAACTGTGCGTCTTCGGCACCACCGAGGGGCCCTTCGGGACGGCGCTCAACCCGTGGGACCTCTCCCGCACGGCGGGCGGCTCCTCGGGCGGCAGCGCGGCGGCGGTCGCCGCGGGCATGGTGCCGCTCGCGCTCGGCAACGACGGGATGGGCTCCCTGCGCATCCCCGCCGCCAACTGCGGGCTGGTCACGCTCAAGTCCGGCCACGGCACGGTCCCGGCGGGCATCGGCAACGGGGACTGGTTCGGCATGTCCGAGAACGGTCCGCTGGCGACGACCGTCGAGGACACCCGGCTGATGTTCGAGGTCCTGGCGGGACGGTCCGCACGGCACGGAGAGGGCGGCCGGGTCGGCGCCCGCAGGATCGCGCTCTCCCTGCGCAGTCCGCTGTTCGGGGTGACCGTGAGCCGCCCGTACGCGGAGTCGGCCCGTGCGGCGGCCGCGCTGCTGAGGGAGGCGGGCGAGGAGGTGCGTCCGGCGGAACCGCCCTACCCGTGGTGGCTGGGCACGACCGCACTGGCGCACTGGACGGCGGGGACGGCCGTGGACGCGGCGGATCTCGATCCCCGGCTGCTGGCGCGGCGCACCCGGGTGCACGCGGCGGTGGGCCGCCGCTTCGTCCGCGGCGTGCGCTCGGGTGCCCGGCGCGAGCAACTGCGGTCGCTGCTCGAGCCCTTCTTCGCCGAGCACGACGTCCTGCTCACCCCGGCGCTGGCCCGGCGCGCACCGGCCGCGGGTCCCTGGCACGAGCGCGGCTGGCTGCGCAACCTGCTGGCCGACACGAACTACTCGCCCATGACCCCGCCGTGGAATCTGACGGGCTGGCCCGCGATGTCGGTCCCCTTCTCCAGCCTGCCGAACGGCGCGCCCTGCGCGGTGCAACTGGTCGGACGGCCGGGGTCGGAAGGGGAACTGCTGGAGGTGGCGGCCCGGTTGGAGGAGCTGGGGCCCTGGCCGCGCACGGCGCCGCCGGGCCGGTGACGGCGGCGTGTGTTTCGCGTCGCCGAATCCGGGGACTCGCCCCGAAGGCGTCGTTCGGCCTCGGCCGAGGCCTCGCCTGTCGTGTCTGCGGAAGGAAGATGAAGCGTCGTGAGCGCACACCCGGCACATTCGAGCGAGAAGCCCGTCGTCATACGCCCGCCCGAGACGGGCTGGGCGCGGTCCCGGAGCGCCGGCGAGGACAGCCTGCGCACCTGCGTTGCCGCCGTCGAGACCCGGACGGCGGCTCCCGGGGCACGTCGTGGGCCGGAGTCGAACATCGTCCGGGGCGAGGACTGAGCGGACGGCGCTCACCGCGACCCGCCGGGAGCCGCGTGCACGCGGTGCGTGCGACGCGGCTCCCGGCGGGTCGAGCGGCACGTGAGTGCGTCAGTCGACACTCGGCAGGATGTGGGGCTCGGCGAGGTCGTCCTCGTATCCGGCCAGCCTGATGGGAGCGGAACGCGCCCAGACGTCCAGGCTTCCGAGCTTCTTCTCCGTCCGCCGCGCCCCGCGCTCCAGGCGTTCGTTGGGGAGCTGGTCGTAGTTCGTCTTCTCCGGTGTCACCGCGCACTCCTTCTGTGTCGGGTAACCCTTGCGCATGCCGACCCAGAGTGCCGCCGCACGCTTGGCATCCGCCCGGGTGTGGGCCGAGATCCGTTCGGACGCGGTGGCGTCGGCAACTCGTACGGGAGCAGGCCGTGGTGACCGGCTTGTCCCGGGGCGGACCGGTGGGTGTGGGTGGCACCCCAGTGGCTGTCCGCACCGACCAGATTAACCAAATGAGCGGCCCCCCGCTCGATGGGGCTGAAACAACCAGGTAACTGTCTTGGGTCATACCGTCGCACCCGGCCCCACTATGGGCCCTTTCGCGGCTTTACGCAGACCTCAGCATCACCCGTTCGGACCAACCCTCGCACGCATCCCCGGTACGGCAGGTGTACGAACCGGAGCACACCGTGCTCAGTTCAGGTCCCGTTGGCTGAGTCGCAAGGTCCCCATGCTGTGCTGACGCCCGGCAACGGCCTTTCTCGCGGGAGGACTGACGCATGGAGCTGCGCAGTGTCGAGGAGCTGATGGATCTGCTGCACGCCTGCCGCACACGGAGCGACCCGGGCGGCGGCGACCCGTTCGATCCGCATGAGCACGCCCTGCGGACCGCCGCCCTGCTGCGCCGCAGCCGCCCCGCGGACAAGGAACTCCAGGTGGCCGGGCTGGTGCACGGCATCGGCCGGCTCCTCGCCCCGGGCGACCTGGACGGGCAGGCCGACGAGGCGGCCGACGCCGTACGGCCCCTGCTCGGCGAACGGGTCTCCCGGCTCGTGCGTCTGCACCCGTCGGCCAGGCGCTACCTGGCGCCCCGGCGCGGGCCCCGGGCGCACCCCGCCCCGGCCCCTTCCCGGCGGGAGGCGCCGATGACCTCCGCGGAGGCCGCCGCCTTCGAACGGGAGCCGCTGGCCGACGACGCGGTGGCTCTGCGGCAGGCGGACGAGGCGGCGAAGGCGGCCGGCATGGAGGGCGGGGTGCTGGAGGACTGGCGGACGGTGCTGGAGATGCTGGCGTCACGGCAGGTGCCCCTGGGGGCGGCGGACTGAGCCCGGGCAGGCAGCCGGCCCGGCCGGGCTCGGCCGCTCTCCGGTGCGCCCTGCTGTCACCGGCCGCCGTCGTCGCAGGGAGCGGGGCCGGGTGGGAGCGGGGCGGCACACGGCCGGGGGCCCGTCAGCGGGAGAGGGCCGCTTCGGGGGCGTAGAAGTGCGCGCGCACCCGGAGCAGCCAGGCCTCGGCCGGCGCCTCGTCCGCCCGGTCCGGCAGCGCGCTGCGCGTCTGGTCGAAGGCCGTCTCGTAGTACCTGAGCAGGGGCTGTGCCGCCGAGGCGTCCTCGGCCACGCGTTCACCGAAGTCGCGGTACTCCTGCGGATCCTCGACGCGCACCGTCAGCCGGCCCGTGCCGTACAGCTCCAGGCCCTGGTGGCACAGCCGCTTGAGGTGGCGGGCGTGCTTCGCGGTGCGCTCGCGGGTCCCCGGCGCCACGGGCCCCTCCGAGCGGCCCACCAGACGCCTGAACTGCTGAGTGGCATAGCCGAGATAGGCGTCCCGGACACGCCGTGCGCCGAGGAACGACGCCCGGATCCCGATGAGTTCGTCGCCGAGCGGGGTGCGTACCTCGTACAACTCGTCGGGCAGCCACACGAGTTCCATGGCCGTGGGATTGCCGCTCAGGGCGAGCCTGCACCACTTGGCCGCCTCGTGCAGGGTGCGGTCGGGGGCGGTGCCCACATGCGACTCCCGGGGCCGGTGCAGTCCGTGGAGCGCCTCGGTGGGCGCGGCGAACACACCGAGGCGGTCCACGTCGGAGCCCTCGTGGGCGAGCCCGTACGCGGTCGAGCCGACTATGCCGGACAGGAGAAGGTCGAGGTCGGGGACGGTCATGGGGGCCGCCTTCCTTGGCTCACGGGGTCACGTGATCACGGGTCACGCGACGCGGCAAGGAGAGGCTAGGGGGAACCGCTCGCACACGGCGAGCGGTTTTCGGCCTCATGACCGTCCCGGACGGCCGGCCTCAGGGGAACAGGGCGATCCCGATGAGGACCAGCAGGATGATGCCGATGACCAGCGCGGCCGTGGCCCAGGTACCGCGGTGCCGCAACGGGTCCGGGGCGCCGCCCCCGCGCGGCCGGTCCTCCGGCATGGCGGGGTTCTCCGGCCGGTCGGACGCGTAGAACTGCTCGTCATCGCGGTAGATGTTGCGGGGATCGCCGCTCGCACGGGGATCGACGTGGTGGTGAAGTGCCATGAGACCTCCTCACGCGGTGCTCACGCCAGTGCGAGTTCCCCACCGGGACCGGGTGACACACGACCACGTCACCCGGGGCGCGTCACCGCCCCGGGACCGCGCGTGGACTCACCACTTGCCGGGCGCGTAGTCCTTGAGGAAGACGCCGTACAGGTCCTCGCCCTGCTCGCCGCGCACAATCGGATCGTATACCCGGGCCGCGCCGTCGACGAGGTCCAGCGGGGCGTGGAAGCCCGCGTCCGCCAGGCGGATCTTGTCCGGGTGCGGGCGCTCGTCGGTGATCCACCCGGTGTCCACCGCCGTCATCAGGATCCGGTCCTTGTCGAACATCTCCTGGGCGCTGGTCCGGGTGAGCATGTTCAGCGCGGCCTTGGCCATGTTGGTGTGGGGGTGGCCCGCACCCTTGTAGCCGCGGCTGAAGACGCCCTCCATCGCGGAGACGTTCACGACGTAGGTGCGGCGGGCGGCGGAGGCGACCATCGCGGCCCGCAGCCGGCTGATCAGTATGAAGGGAGCCGTGGAGTTGCACAGCTGGACCTCCAGCAGCTCGACCGGCGTGACCTCCTCCACCGCCTGGACCCAGCTGTTGGAGTCGTGCAGGTCGGGCACCAGTCCGCCGGCGTCGATGGCCGTGCCGGCCTCGATCCGGGCCAGGGAGGCCGAACCCGACACCAGCGCGAGTTCGGTGATGTCCTGGGCGCTGAGCTCGCCGCCGCCGGCCGTCGGGAGCGCGGCCACGGCCCCGGAGCCGAACGTGCCGATGACCTCGGCCGCGGGCAGTTCACCCGCCGGGAGCGGCGCGGACTCGGCGGACACCAGCTCGCTGTAGGCGGCGGGTGAGCGGCGCACGGTCTGGGCCGCGTTGTTGATCAGGATGTCCAGCGGGCCCTCGGCGGCCACCGAGTCGGCGAGCGAGAGCACCTGGGCGGGGTCACGCAGATCGATACCGACGATCTTCAGCCGGTGGATCCACTCGTCGCTGTCGGGCTGGGCCTTGAAGCGGCGGATGGCGTCGTTGGGGAAGCGCGTCGTGATCGTGGTGTGGGCGCCGTCGCGCAGCAGCCGCAGCGCGATGTACATGCCGATCTTGGCGCGGCCGCCCGTGAGCAGGGCCCGCTTGCCCGTGAGGTCGGCGCGGGCGTCCCGGCGGGTCCGGTTCTCGGTGGCGCAGGCGGGGCAGAGCTGGTGGTAGAAGTAGTCGACCTCGACGTAGCGGGACTTGCAGACGTAGCAGGAGCGCGGCCTGCGCAGGACGCCCGCGATCCGGCCGGCCTCGGTGACGGAGGACGGCAGGATGCCCTCGGTCTCGTCGTCGATGCGCTGGGCGGAGCCGGTGGCGGTGGCCTCGGTGACCGACTTGTCGTGGGCGGTCTTGGCGGCCCGGCGCTCCTGGCGGCGGCGCTGCTTGACCGTCCGGTAGATGTGCGAGGTGGCACGGCGCACCAGGACCGCGTCCGGGTGGTCGACGTCCAGCTTTTCCAGTTCCTCCAGTACGCCGAGGCAGACGGCCAGGCGCTCCGGGTCGACGCCGGGGCCGTACGAGGCCTGTGCGGGCTCCTCGCCCGAGGCCTGTGCGGGCACCTCGCCCATGCCCGGGTCGCCGCCCGCCAGGACGTCCTCTGTCACCGTCATCGCGCTGCCGTTCCTCGCTCACCCGCGCGGCGCTCCGGTCGCGCTCGCTTTCGAACGGGGAATTGTACGGAGCGCCGTGCCGGGTCTCCAAACCCACCATGATCGAGAGGGGTTGCCCGGCGGCGGGCGGGTCCCGGTCGCGGGCGGGCGGGAACGCGGAGCGGGCGCACGGGAACGCTCCCGTGCGCCCGCGGCGGACCGCTCACGCCCCGTTCACGCGCGGCAGGCGGCCAGCAGGGTCTCCACCTCTTCCGGCACCGCGCGGGCGAGCCGGTCCAGGTCCGGCACCGCGGTCCCGTCGGCGACGAGCCCGTAGTGGACGCGGCCGCGGTAGGTCGAGATCGCCACCGCCAGGGACTGGCCGCGGGCCAGCGGGGCGAAGGGGTACACCTCGACCAGCGGGTTGCCGCCCAGTTTCAGGCCGAGGCTGGGCAGCGGCACGCTGGTGACCAGGATGTCGAACCAGAGCCGGGCCGCCTGGCCGACGAGCGGGCCGCCCAGCCGGTGCCCCAGTGCGGGCACGTGGTCGGCCAGCAGTGCGACGGCGCCCGCGCCCCGGTTGGGTCCGGCGTCCTTGTTGCGGTCCATGGCCGTGCGCACCGAGCGCAGCCGCTCCAGCGGGTCCGGGTCGCCCACAGGGAGCCGTATCAGATAGCCGGAGAGCCGGTTGCCCTGCGGGTGGGCGGTGCGCGGGCGGCGCCGGGAGACCGGGATCAGGGCACGCGGGGCGACACCGGCGCTGCCGTCGCCGCGTTCGTCCAGCCAGCGGCGCAGGGCTCCGGCCACGACGGCGATGACGACGTCGTTGACCGTGCCGCCCGCCGACTTGCGCACGCGGTGGACGTCGTCGAGGTCGATGACCACCCCGGCGGTGCGGCGGGTGCCGCTGGGCTCGGAGACGAACGCCGAGGACGAGCGCATCCCCAGGGTGGACAGGGCCACGGAGGCGCCGATGTCCAGGGCCCGGCCCACGTCCGCGAGCGTGCCGCGCAGGAAGCCCGGGATCTTGCGCATGTCGGGCAGCAGGCCCCGGGCGGGCTCCGGGGGGCGCGGGCTCCGGGGCTCCGGCAGGTCCATCGGGTCCATGATCCCGGCGGCCAGGGCCAGGGCGCGCAGCCCGTCGGCGAGCGCGTGGTGGAACTTGAACAGCACGGCGAAGGACGTACCCGACGCGCCCGGCAGCACATGGGCCTCCCACGGCGGCCGGCCTCGCTCCAGGGGGCGCTCCATGAGGCGGCCCGCCTCGGCGTGGAAGTCGTCGGTGGGGGCGTGCAGCCGCACGTGGTCGAGCGGGTCGAAGTCCGGGGCGCTCTCCCTGGTGGCGCCGCCCAGGGCGAGCGGGAGCCGGGCGGCGGCGAGGTCGCGCGGAAGTCTCACCTGCGGCAGCCACACGTCCCGGATCCGCATGCGCAGCCCCGGCACCGCGGCGGCGCGCACCGCCAGCAGCTCGGCGGCGTGGGCGCCCGCGGTGGGCGAGTGGCAGGCGAACACGCCGAGTGCCCCGAGGTGCATCGGGTGTCCGGCGGACTCGATGTTCCAGAACGCCAGGTCGAGGGGTGCGAGCAGGTCAGAGGTCAAGGGCTTGCCTCGCGTCGACGACGGATGAGCGACGGGTGAGCAAGAAGTCAACCTCCGACAGGCGATCACGGTCAAGTACGATCGAGCTACCCTCAGTTAACAGCAGATTAAGTCCCAGCTCCCGGACATCCGCCGACATCCACCGCGGGTCATCTGAGCGTGGGGGGCGCGGCGTCCTTGCCGGTGCCCCACGTGGACGGCCGCGGGCCGACCGTGAAGTCCAGCCGGGCCGGACGGCGCAGGGTGTCGGTGGTGACGTACGTCCGGTCGTAGGCCCGCGCGTCGACGCGCACCCCCTGGATGTACCGGTCGGTGTCGGAGGTGCCGGGCGCGGTGACGGTCACCCCGCCGCCCGGGTAGTAGTCCCGGTCCAGGACCAGGTCGACCCGTTCGAAGACGGGGGTCGTCAGCCCCCAGGTGGGGTATCCGGGCTGGACCGGGTAGAGCCCGATCGACGAGAGGACCTGCCAGGCGGACATCGTGCCGAGGTCGTCGTTGCCGGTCATGCCGGTCGGCCCGTCCGTGAACAGGGTGAGCGCCGCGTGCACCACGTCCGTCGTCTTCCACGGCTGCCCGGTCCACAGATAGGTGTAGGGGGCGGTCAGGTCGGGCTCGTTCTGCGGGTTGTACTTGTCCGAGCCGTAGTACGCGTACGGCCCGTGTCCCCACACCTCGCGCGTCGTCGTCGCCGGGTCCTTGAGCATGCGGTCGTAGGCGAAGAACGCGTCGAGCCGCTCGCCGGCCGCCTTGTCGCCGCCGATGAGCCCGATCACGCCGCGCATGTCCTGCGGGACGAGCCACTGGTACTGCCAGGCCGTGCCCTCGTGGAAGCCCGCGCGCGCGGCGGGGTCGGCCGGCTGGGTGAAGGCGCCGGAGGCGTCACGGCCGCGGAAGAACCCGGTCGAACGGTCGAAGATTTTCTTGTAGTTGCGCGACCGGGCGGCGTAGCGGTCGGCGTCCCCGGCGTGGCCGAGGCCGCGCGCCATCTGGGCGAGCATCGCGTCGGACAGCGCGTACTCCAGGGTCACCGAGCCGCCGTGGTGGTAGTCCGAGTCGCCGGGCTTGGCGTAGGGGCGGTCCTTGACGTACGGCGCGAAGCCCTTGGCGATGTACTCCCGGTTGGCCTCCCGGCCCGTGTACATGCTCTTGGCGGGCGGGATGCCGTCGGCGTTCCTCCTGAGCGCGCGGTAGGCCTCCTCCTCGTGCCCCTTGAGCAGCCCCTGCTGATAGGTGTGGGTCAGGAAGGGGGTGACCGGGTCGCCGCTCATGACGTTCGTCTCGATCGTGGCGTAGCCCCACTTGGGCAGCCAGCCGCCCTCGGCGGCGATCCTGAGGATCGAGATCGCCATGTCGCGTGCCTCGCGGGGGGCGAGGAGGGACAGCAGCTGGACCTGGGTGCGGTAGGTGTCCCACAGCGACCAGTTCTGGTAGTACGTGAACCCCTTGGCCCGGTGGACACGCTGGTCCCAGCCGCGGTAGCGGCCGTCGGCGTCGCTGCCGGTGTTGGGCGCGAGGAAGGACCGGTACAGCGCCGAGTAGAACGTCCTGCGCAGAGTGTCGCTGCCGCCCCGCACCCTGACGTGCGCGAGGCGCTCCTCCCAGGCGGCGCGCGCGGCCTCCCTGATCTCGTCGAACGAACCGCGGGGCGCGGCCGCCAGGTTGGCCGCCGCGCCCCGCGCGTCGACGTAGGACAGCGCCGTGGTCGCCTCGACGGCGCGGTCCCGGGTCGTGTCGAAGGTGACGTACGCGCCGTTGCGCCCGGCCCCCGAGGACGTGGTGGCCCCCGGGGTGACGGCGTCCTTGGACCAGGTCCCGTGCGCCGTGAAGGGGCGGTTGAAGCGGGTGACGGTGTACACCGTGTACGGCTTGCTGTCCCGGCAGAAGCCACTGCCCGTGATCGAGGTGCGCACGGTGCGGTCGTCCAGGACCTCCACCTTCGAGGTGACGTTCTTGTGCAGCGCCTGGCCCGCGTTGAGCAGGACATGGGCCTCGGTGGTGGCCGGGAAGGTGTAGCGCTGCACGCCGGTGCGTGTCGTGGCCGTCAGCTCGGCCCTGACGCCGTTCGCGAGGCTCACCTGGTAGGAGCCGGGGCCGGCCTGCTCGCTCGCGTGGTCGAAGCCCACGGCGTACGCCGAGTAGTCGGTTCGGGTGATGTCACCGGTCGTCGGCAGGACGGGCAGGTCCCCTCCGACGGCACAGCCGACGCCGGAGAGATGGGTCAGGGAGAAGCCGCGGATCCGGTGCTGGGAGTAGTCGTACCCGGTGCCGTGGCCGGTGTCCGGGGAGAACTGCACCATGCCGAAGGGCACCGTGGCTCCGGGGAAGGTGTTGCCCTCGTTCTGGGTGCCGATGAACGGGTTGACCAGGTCCGTGAGTCTGCCGCTCGGCGCCTGGGCGGCCCGGGCGCCGGACGGGGCGAGCAGGGCCGAGGCCACGACCGTACCCGCGGCGCACAGGCTCAGGAGCCGGGTCCTTTTCATCAGGCAGACCTCCGGAAGATCGACGGCGTTGTGCACATGGTGGTGGCGGGGTGCCGGATTCCCGAGGAACTTACGAAATATGGCGCTGTGCGCGTCGCGCGATGTCCACAGGGCGACGGTTTCTCCCTATGATCCGACTGGCACTGGTCCGACTGACACGCCATCACGGGCTCGGTGCCGCACCGCCCCTCGGCCTCAGCCCCCTCAACGCCGGTTCGGCGGGCGGTCGAAGCAGCAGTCGCCGCACAGCCCGCCGCCGGGCAGCCGGTAGTAGAGGCAGCAGCTGCGCCTGCGGCCGGTGCCGGCGTCGAGCGTGCCGGACAGGCCGGGGCCGGTGAACAGGCCGGCGGCCAGCGTCCGGGCGCGCCGTGCGGTCTCCGGCCGGCCCTCCGCCCGCGCCCACCGCTCGATCATGCGTACGGCACCCGCCAGAGCGGAACCCGCGTTGCCCCACAGCAGCCGTTCCGGGACACGGTGGCGGGCGGCGACCGCGCTCACGAGCGGCACGAGATGCGCCACGCGCAGGACCGCGTCGAGCGGCTCGGCGTCCGTCCCGGCGGGCGAGGGCCGCACCTCGCTCAGCCACAGGTCGTCCGGCGCGGCGGCGTCCGGGTCCCAGTGCAGCAGTTCCGGTCCGAGATCGGGCGGCCGTCCATACAGGACGGCGCAGCCGAGGGCGATCGAGCTGAGCCGTGCCGCGAGTCCCTGGTGGGCGATGGACGCGGCGACCCTGACCTCCCGCGCGTCAAGACGTGCGGCGACCTTGCGGACGCGGAACGTCAGCGGATCCCGGTGGGCCTCGGGCGCGTCGGCGGAGCGCGGGTGCGCGTAGGCCCGGGCGAGCGTCGGCAGGGGGCCGCGCTCGGGTACGCCGGTGCGTAGTACGAAGAAGCCGCCGAGGGCGCTCAGCGCGGCGAGTTCGGGATCGGGAGTCACGAACGTCAGTAGTACCAAGGCCCGCGTCGGCGGCCCGGCACGGGGGGAGGCACGGGGACCGCCCTCCCCTGTCACCCCCCTGGAGGAGGACGGGCGGGTCCTCGTACTCCTCCAGGAGTACGAGCGATCAAGTGCTCAGGGACGACGACGGAAGTGACGCGCCAGGGCATCGTGTTCATCATGGAACCAGACCGTTCGTCGCGCCGGGATCCGAGCCGCGGCCCGGGCCTCGGCCCCACGCGGAGGAGACGCTCATGAGCGCCCTCGCGCTGTCCGTGCTTCTCTCGCTCGTCTCCGCCCTCGCGTACGCGGGCGGGGCGATCGTGCAGGAGCAGGTGGCCGTGTCCTGCGCGGGTCGGTCGGGCGCCACGCTGCGCCGCCCCGCCTGGTGGGCGGCCGTCCTGCTGAACGGCCTGGGCGGGCTGTTGCACGTCGTGGCCCTCGCCTGCGGTCCGCTGAGCCTGGTGCAGCCGCTGGGCGCGCTGACCATCGTGTTCGCGCTGCCGATGGCGGCGCTGTTCGTGGGCCGCCGAGCGGGCGCGACGGCATGGCGGGGCGCCGTGATGGCGACCGTGGGACTGGCCGGTCTGCTGTCCCTGGTCGACGCGTCCGACACACGGACGCTGGGCACCTCCCCGCGCGTCCTGCTGACCGTGGTCACCGCGGGCGCCGTGGTGGCTCTGATGGCGGCGGCCCGCGCGACGCAGCGGCATCCCGCGGTGCGCAGTGTGCTGCTGGCCGTCGCGTCGGGAGTCGCGTTCGGCATGTCGTCGGTGTTCACGAAGACGGTCGCGATGGACTGGGCGAGCGGCGTCCCGCTGTCCGACCTGCCCAGCCTCGCGGTGATAGCGGTGCTCGCGACGGCGGGCATCCTGCTGTCGCAGGCCGCCTACCGGGGCGCGGGTCTGGCGGCGCCCCTGGCCACGCTGACGGTGGTCAACCCCGTGGTCGCCGCGGCGGTCGGACTCACCATGTTCGGGGAGGTCTTCCACCACGGCACGACGGGCACGGTGCTCGCCCTCGGCTGCGGCGTGCTCGCCACGGGCGGTCTGATCCTGCTCACCACCGAAAGGATCGGCGGTGAGCGGCGGACCACGGCGACGCCCGCCGAGAGCCCGGGGGCGGCCGCCGAGCCGCTTCCGGAACCGCTGCCCGAGCTGCGGGTCTCCCTGCCCGCGGTGCCCGGGCCGTTCGTACCGCGCTCGGCGCCTCACCGGCACCGCGGACGCCCGAGGTCGAAGGTCGAGACCTGACGGCCCGGGCGGGCCGGTTGTTCAGATCCTGACGCCGCCGGCCCGGAGATAGGCGACCGGATCGATGTCGCTGCCGAAGTCCGGCCCGGTCCGCACCTCGAAGTGCAGGTGCGGGCCGGTGGTGTTGCCCGTGGAGCCGGAGCGCCCCACCCGCTGCCCGCCCGCCACGCTCTGCCCGTCCTTCACGGAGATCGCCGACAGATGCGCGTACTGCGTGTACCGGCCGTCGGCGTGCCGGACGATCACCTGGTAGCCGAAGGATCCGCCCCAACCGGTACTGACGACCTGCCCCGCCGCCACCGCCCTGACCGAGGTGCCGGTGGGCACGGGGAAGTCGACGCCCGTGTGGTAGCCCTTCGACCACTCCGTTCCCGCGGCGTGGTACGGCGTGCCCGTCGAGGCGTTCACCGGGGCGACCAGGGATTGCGAGGCGGACGACCGCCCGGCGGCGGGCTTCGCGGGGTGCGGGGCGGCCGACTTGTGGGGCCGCGAGCTCTCCGGTGCCGGGTGGGTCGGGGCTCGGTGGACGGGGGCCTTCCCCTCGAGCTCCAACCGCTGCCCGGGCAGGATCAGGTCGGGGTCGACGCCCACGGTGGAGCGGTTGGCCGCGTACAGCCCGCGCCAGCCGCCCTGGACGCGGTGGGTGTCGGCGATGCCGGAGAGGGTGTCGCCGCGCACCACGGTGTACATCTCGGCGCGGCCCGCGAGCGACTGGGGCGTGGTCCCCGGGGTCACCTCGCGGACGGAGCGCCCGGCGGACCGCGTCCGCACCCCGTGCGCGGCGGACGCGGCGGCAGCGGGCGGCGCGGCGGATCCGGCGGACGTGGTGGACGTGGTGGACCGGGTGAGGCCGGCGCGTACGGAACAGACCGGCCAGGCGCCCGGACCCTGCCCTTCAAGCACCTTCTCCGCCACGGCGATCTGCTGGCCTCTGCTCGCCAGGTCCGCACGCGGCGCGTACGCGGTCCCGCCGTACGCCGCCCAGGTGGACCGGGTGAACTGCAGCCCGCCGTAGTAGCCGTTGCCCGTGTTGACGCTCCAGTCACCGCTCGACTCGCAGGCGGCGACCTTGTTCCAGGTGCCCGCGTCGGCCGCGTGCGCGAGGCCGGCGCCGATGAGCGGGATCGCGATGCCGGCGCCACCCGCCGTCACGGTCAGCGAGGCGCGGTTGATCCTTGTCGGCTGGTACCGGCGGTGCCGGCCGCGTGCGGCCATGGGGACCCCCTAGGCATGCGTCAGGAGGGCCAAAAGTAAGCGCCCCGAACAGGCCATGACAAGACAGGTATCGGTCGCGAGAGCACCGCAACGGCCGGATGTGCGAGGGGCGTGACGGCACGCAAGGATGGTCGACGGGCAATACTGACGTGCACGACCGACCTCTAGGAGTCACCGTCATGAGCACTACCGCCCAGATCGGCGTCACGGGTCTCGCGGTCATGGGCCGCAACCTCGCCCGCAACTTCGCACGCAACGGCTACACGGTCGCCCTGCACAACCGGACCGAGGCCAGGACCGAGGACCTGGTGAAGGAGTTCGGGCACGAGGGCGACTTCGTCCCGACCAGGACCGCCGAGGAGTTCGTGGCGGCGCTGGAGCGGCCGCGGCGTCTGATGATCATGGTCAAGGCGGGCGACCCCACCGACGCGGTGATCGAGGAGTTCGCGCCGCTGCTCGAACCCGGTGACATGATCATCGACGGGGGCAACGCGCACTTCGCCGACACCCGCCGCAGGGAGAGGGAACTGCGCGAACGGGGCATCCACTTCGTGGGCACCGGTGTCTCCGGCGGCGAGGAGGGGGCCCTGCACGGGCCGAGCATCATGCCGGGCGGCTCGAAGGAGTCGTACGCCTCCCTCGGCCCGATGCTGGAGAAGATCTCCGCGAAGGCCAAGGACGGGGCGCCGTGCGTCACGCATGTCGGACCCGACGGCGCCGGGCACTTCGTGAAGATGGTGCACAACGGCATCGAGTACGCGGACATGCAGCTGATCGGTGAGGCGTACCAGCTGCTGCGCGACGTCGCGGGCTACTCCCCCGCGCAGATCGCGGAGATCTTCCGCACCTGGAACACCGGCCGTCTGGACTCGTACCTGATCGAGATCACCGCCGAGGTTCTCGCCCATGTGGACGCCGCGACCGGTGAGCCGTTCGTGGACGTGGTCCAGGACCAGGCCGAGCAGAAGGGCACCGGCCGGTGGACGGTGCAGATCGCGCTCGACCTCGGGGTGCCGGTGTCCGGTATCGCCGAGGCGGTCTTCGCCCGGTCGCTGTCCGGACACAAGGCGCTGCGGGACGCCTCACGGGACCTGGCGGGGCCGCAGGCGTCGCCGCTGGGCGAGGCGGAGGCCGCGGCGTTCGCCGACCGGGTCGAACAGGCGCTGTACGCCTCGAAGATCGTGTCGTACACCCAGGGCTTCCATGAGATCGCCGTGGGCAGTGACGAGTACGACTGGGACATCGACCTCGGCACCACGGCCTCCATCTGGCGTGGCGGCTGCATCATCCGCGCCGCGTTCCTCGACCGGATCCGCGCCGCGTACGACGCCCGGCCCGACCTGCCGAGCCTGCTGTCCGACGCGACGTTCGCCCAGGAGATCGCGGCGGCGCAGGACGACTGGCGCGAGGTGCTCGTCGCCGCGACCCGCCAGGGCGTGCCCACGCCCGGGTTCTCGGCGGCCCTGGCCTACTACGACGCACTGCGCGCCGAGCGCCTTCCCGCGGCGCTCACCCAGGGGCAGCGGGACTTCTTCGGCGCGCACACCTACCGGCGCACGGACCGCGAGGGCTCGTTCCACACGCTGTGGGGCGGGGACCGCTCGGAGGTGGAGGCGTAGGGCCGAGGGCCCGGCACCCCAGGACACCCCCCGCACCGACCGGCTCCGGCTCCGGCTGGCGGTCCGGTCGTGGGGGTCGGCCGCGCCTGGCCGAGCCCCGGGGGGGGCCGATCAGCTCAGGGGCGGGCCCGGCTCGGGGGGCGGGGCAGGGTCCGGGCCCGGTGGTTCGGGGACCGGTGAGGGCGGCGGCTGCGGGACGGGGCGCGGCTCGGGGTCCGGGCCGGGCTCCGGAGCGGGCCGGGGGCGGTCGGGGCCCGGGCCGGGAACCGGGGACGGCGGCGTGGGGCCCGGGCTCGGGCCTGGCGGCGGAGGGGGCACGGGGTCGGGTCCCGGCGGCGCGGGTCCCGGCGGCGGCGGCACGGGTTGGGGTTCCGCGGGCACGGGGTGCGGCCCCGGCGCGGGGCCCGGCCCGGGAGCCGGCTCCGGTCCGGGTCCCGGTCCCGGAGGCGGTCCCGGCTGTGCGGGATCGGGGAACGGCTGCGTCATCGTGTCCTCCAGCCCTTCGGCGCGTCGGCCTGGGCTCCCCGGGTACCCGGCGAGCCCCCGCGGACACCCGCCCTTCGGGGGAACCGGCCCGCCGGACCCGGCGCGTGCGCCCGGCGCTCACGGCAGGGAACGGCCCGCGTTCCCGGGCGCGGCCGCGGCCGCCGCCCGTGCCGCCGCCTCCGCGGCCGCCGCGAACCCCGACTCGGGGCTCGCCAGCACCGGCAGGGCCGTCGTCACCAGATGCCGGGCCACCGTCATGGACGCCTGGGCGAGGACGATCACGTCGGCGTCGACGACCCCGTCCACCCCCGCGGCCACCGCCTGCGCGTAGCCCTCGGTGTCACCCGCCTCGAACCGCTCCCAGGCGCCGTCCACCACCCGGGCGACGACCTCGACGGCGCGTCCCGCCGCCTCCTGCCGGATCAGCGCGACGGTCGGCTCCAGGGTGCTCTCCACCGCGGCGACGACGACGATCCGCGGCCCGGCCGCGACCGCGGCGGCGGCCATCGGCCGGTCCACCCGCAGCACGGGCACCCCCACCTGCGCCGCCGCGCGTTCGGCGACGACTCCCAGCGTGGAGCAGGTGCACAGGACGGCGTCGGCGCCCGCCCCGACGGCTTCACCGATCAGGGCACGGACGGCGTCCGCGACGTCCTCGGGGCCCCGCTCGCGCGCCCGGAGCAGCAGGTCCTCGGCCACGAAATGCTGCAGTCCGAGTCCTGGGCGGGACGCGTCGCGCAGAGCCTCGAAGACGGGGACGTGGACGGGTGAGGTGTGCAGCAGGGCGAGGGTGCCCTCGGTGGGCGCACCGCTCAAAGGACCGCCTCAGCCGTTCGGGCCGGGACGGCCTGGGGGCTGCGCCGCTGGTCCGTCCCCGGAACCGGGGCGGACGCGTCGGCACCGAGTTCCACGACCCGGTTGTCCGCGTCCACGTGCACGATCCGGGGGATCAGGACGCGCGCCTCGGCGTCGGTCACCTGGGCGTAGCTGATGAGGATCACGAGGTCGCCGGGGTGGATCAGGTGGGCCGCGGCCCCGTTGATCCCGACGACTCCCGAGCCCCGCTCGCCCTCGATGACGTACGTCTCCAACCGGGCGCCGTTGGTGATGTCGACGATGTGGACGAGTTCACCCGGCAGCAGGTCGGCGGCGTCGAGGAGATCGGCGTCGACGGTCACGGATCCGACGTAGTGCAGGTCGGCCTGGGTGACGGTGGCACGGTGGATCTTGGACTTGAGCAGAGTACGCAGCACTTTGGACTCCTGAATGACGGCTCCCTGCCCGCTTTTTGCAGGTCAAGGGCACTCTTCAGCCTACACTGGCACACCTCGGGCGCGAAGGTCGACTGCCGAGGACCACTCGGCTCAGGCCTCTTGGCTCAAGACTCTCGGCTCAGGTCGCGAGCAGCGCGCTGCCGAGCCAGTCCCTGCCGTCGCGCACGCCGGGCAGGGCGAAGAAGTAGCCGCCGCCGGTCGGGGAGATGTAGTCGACCAGCGGCTCGTCGATCAGTCGGGTCTGTACGGCCTCGAACTGGCGCTTGACGTCCTGCTGGTAGCAGCAGAAGACCAGGCCCATGTCGAGGTTGCCGACGTTGTCCACGCCCTGGTCGTAGTTGTGGCCGCGCCGCAGGATGCGGGAGGTGTCGGTGTGCGGGGTGCGCGGGTTGGCGAGGCGGATGTGCGCGTCCATGGGTATCGCGTTGCCCTGCGGGTCCTTGGCGTAGTGCGGGATGTCGGTCTCCACGGCGCCGTCGAGCGGGGCGCCGGTGTCCTTGCGGCGGCCGAACATCTTCTCCTGCTCGGTGAGCGAGACCCGGTCCCAGAACTCGACCAGCATCCGGATGACCCTGATCACCTGGTAGCTGCCGCCCTCGGTCCAGGCGGGCTCGCCCTGCCCGCCGCCGACCCAGATCAACTGATCCGTCTCACGTGCGGAGTTGACGTCGGGGTTGGCGATGCCGTCCTTGAAGCCGAGCAGGTTGCGCTGGGCTCCGGTGGGGCGGGGAGCGTTCTGGAATCCGTCCACGCGCCACTTGATCTGCATGCCGCCCCGGGTGTGGCGTGCGATGTCGCGCAACGCGTGGAGCACGGTGTCCTGGCTCTGGGCGCAGATCTGCAGGGACAGGTCGCCGTGGCACTCGGCCGGGTTCAGGTTGTCGTTGGGGAAGGTCCGCATCGGGGTGAGCCGAGCGGGCCTGGCCTTGGCGAGGCCGTAGCGGTCGTCGAAGAGGGAGGCGCCGACACCGACGGTGACGGTGAGGCCGTCCGCGGGGACGTCGGGGCCCAGAATGCCGTTGTCGGAGGGCGGCGCGCCGACGCCGAGATCGGCGGGGGCGCCGCCGGAGGTCAGGAAGCGGGCCCGCTCGGTGACGGTCCTCAGCAGGTCGGCGAGGCCCCTGCGGTCGTCGGCGATGACGTTCAGCGAGACGAAGGCGGCCGCGGCCGGAGCCGGGGTGGTGATGCCGGCCTGGTGGGCGCCGTGGAAGGGGGTCTTCACGGTGCTGTCGGTTCCGACCGCCTCGGCCTGCGCGGTGGTGCCGCTCGCGCCGAGGGCGAATCCGCCGCCCGCCAGGACCGCCCCCGCGGCACCGGCGCCCACCATGGTCCGCACGGGGGAGAGGCGGGCGGGGCCGACCGGGCAGGTCGGCGGTTCGGCAGTGGACATCGACGGGTTCCCTTCGGGGTGCGGGTGCGCGGTGGCCATCAGGCGGACCTCCGGATCTCGAGGAGGTCCGGAATCGGAGCGAGGTCTTCCAGCAGCCGGCCGGCGGCACCGTCCAGGCGCTGCTTGTACGGCGGCGAGCCGCTCGACGGGGGTCCAGCCGGCGGCGCGGCGGGCGCCGTTCAGGAGCCTTCGCAGGCGGGCGATGTCCGCGTCGAGCGTCGGGAGCAGTCGGGGCCGCACGGCTGATGAGCAGCGGCCTGAGGACGGTGAGAAGGTGGCGGGTGCCGGTGAGGTCGGCGTCGGCGGTGGCGAGGTTGGTGCCGCTGCCCTCGTCGGTGTCGCCGGTCAGCTCGAACCGGAGGGTGTTCTCCAGGATCTCGTGCGTGCGCAGTGGCAGGTCGGCGGGGTCGAAGTCCTGGTGAGGGAACGCCCTGCGCAGTCCTTCGGCGTCGGCGGACAGCCGCGCGGCCGAGGCGGTGAGGGAGGCCGCCGTCTCGCCGTGCCACAGGCCGAGTTCGACGCGGTGGAATCCGGTGAAGCCCTTGTCGCGGACGCCGTCGGGCAGGCCGTCGATCTTCCGGTCGAAGTCCTCGAAGATGCCGTACGCCGCGCCGAGGGAGGCGTAGGTTCGGTGGGCCGTGAGCCAGCCGGCGCGGGCCTTGGCGAGGTGGTCGGCCCTGACGTCGGCGGCCATGAGGCGGGTCTGGGCGACGAGGGTGGCGAGGCCTGTTCGGACGTACGCCTTGTACTGGTCGAGGGGACCGGCGAGGTCCTTCGCCGAGACCGGCACGACCGCCCTGGCCGCGCCGGTGCCGCTGACGCGTACGGCCTTGGAGGTGACCGCCGTGCCGCCGGTGGGAACGCACCGCCATGCGTAGGTGCCGCCCGCGACGGTGGCGACCAGAGGACGGGTGGTACCGGGGGCCAGGCCTTCGATCTCGCCGTGGACCGCGTTGGTCGCCGGGTCGACGAGGTACACCTCGGAGGTCGTGTTCCCGGTGTTGCGCATCTGGAAGGTGCGCCGACCGGGCCGGGGCGCGGTGAACCCCTTGCCGCACTCCGTCGGGGAGACGGCGACGGTCTGGGCGTCCGCCGGTCCGGGGCGGCCCAGGGCGACCGTCAGGGCCGCGACGACCGCCGGAACGACGACGACGGCGACGGGAACGACCCAGGCCGGGCGGCGCCGAGGAGAGGGGGCGTCACCCTGCCCGGAAGCAGCCGTCCCGGCGGCGGGCTTCGGTGCCGTGGGGCGCGGGCCGCGGACGAACAGCGTCATCACCACGGTGAGGTAGCCGACATAGCCGACGACCTGCAACCAGGTCATGACCGGCGTCAGGTTGAGGACGCCCTGGACCAGGGTGCCGTACCACGAGCCGGGGTCGACGCTTGCGCTCAGGTCGACCGCGTGGGCCGCGCGTCCGGGGAGAACGCCGCCTTCCTGGAGATCGCGCAGGCCGTAGCCGAGTACTCCGGCGGCGATGACGACGAGGACGGCGCCGGTGGCGGTGAAGAACCTCGTCAGATCGATCCTCAGGACGCGACGGTGCAGGCCCCGGCACAGACCGGCCGCGAGGACCAGACCGATCGCGGCACCCGTCAGGGGTCCGGCGGACTCCCCGGCCGCCCGGGCGGTCGTCCACAGGAACAGGGCGGTCTCCAGGCCCTCGCGGCCGACGGCCAGGAACGAGGTGACGATCAGCGCGCCCGCGCCCATGGCGAGCGCGCCGGTGACCTTTTCCCTGATCCGGCCCGAGAGGTCCCGGGCCGAGCGGCGCATCCAGAACACCATGGCGGTGACGAACGCGACGGAGATCAGGCTGAGGGTGCCGCCGAAGCTCTCCTGCGCGGTCGCGGACAGAACGCGGCGGTGAAGGTCAGTACGGCGCCGAAGCTCATGCCGAGCGCGACCGCCGCGAGGACCTCGGTCCACACGTGCGGCAGTCGGGACCGGGCCTTGGCCCGTACGAGCGTCGCGACGAGGAGGGAGACGACGAGTCCCGCTTCCAGCCCTTCCCGCAGCCCGATCAGGAAGCTCGGAAACGCGTCATCCCACATGTGGCCCTCCCCGCACGGTTTCCGCCCGACTCGACGGCGTCGAACTTAGGTACACCTAACCCAAACGGACTTGCGACTACAAGCCTGTAGTCGTTCAGTTGTCCGACCGTGATGCCACACCTCGCGGTGCCGCCACCCGCAAGGAGGTCGCTCGACCGGACGACGCGTCCGATCGCGCGGCCCGGTTCGAGGGAAGGGTGTGCTCGGAACGCGCGGGGCGCCCGGCCTTGCGGACGTGCGTCCTGACGGCAGGACCGAGGGGAGCGATGGCCATGGAGAGACAGTCGGTCACCACCGGCGTCGGCGGGACGGGCGCGCCCCGTGTCCCGGGATCGGTGATGAAGAAGCTGCCCGAGGTCACGCTGGCGTTCTGGGTCATGAAGATCGCCGCGACGACCCTGGGCGAGACGGCGGGCGATCTCTTCGCGCAGACCCTGAGGCTCGGTTACTTCCTGACCACGGTCGCGCTGTTCCTCATCTTCGTGGTGACGCTGGTGGTCCAACTGCGGTCGAGCCACTACAACCCGTTCTTCTACTGGACCGTGATCCTGTCGACCTCCATGGCCGGCACCACGATGTCCGACTTCATGAACCGCGACGCCAGCGCGAAGTACCTGTCGAGCGGCGCGACGAAACTGGGCTGGGGTCCTCAGGGTCTCGGGCTGGGGTACCCGGCGGGCGCGGCGATCCTGATCTCGATCCTCCTGGTGATCTTCCTCGCCTGGAAGCTGAGCGGCATGACGTTCCAGATCCGCGACATCGTCACCCTCAGGGGAGAGGCGCTGTTCTGGTCCGCGATCCTCGTGTCCAACACGTTGGGCACGTCCATGGGCGACTTCCTGTCCGACAGTTCCGGCCTCGGCTACGCGGGGGGCGCGCTGCTCGTGACCGGGGCGCTCGCCGTGCTCGTGGTGCTGATGAAGGTGCCCGCGGTCCCCAACGTGGTGCTGTTCTGGATCGCCTTCGTCCTCACGCGCCCTCTCGGCGCCACCGCGGGTGACTTCCTGACGAAGCCGGCCGCCAAGGGGGGCCTGGACCTGGGCACGGTCGGCTCGTCGGCCGTGTTGGCGACCGTGCTGGTCGTGTTGATGGCCTACGCCCAGGCGCGGGAGCGCCGAACAGCTCCCGCGCCGGCCGTGGAGGGGCACGGCCTGGCCGACTGAGGCGCGGACCCCGCCCCGCTAGCCGCGTGCGGCGACCGGTCCCGGCGCGGGGGTGGGCTCCTGGGCGCGCGGGACGTCCGCCTTGGTCACCGCCAGGTAGGCGACCATCAGGACGATGAGCGCGAGCAGGACCAGGGCGACCGGCCCGTCCCCGAGGCCGGCGCCCCCGGCGGAGCGGGGCTTCGCCAGGCCGTCGGCGATCGACGCGCCGAGCGGGCGGGTGACCACGTACGCGGCCCAGAAGCAGAACACGGGGTTCCAGCCCAGCCGGCGGTACCCCACCGCCGGTACGAGGATCAGCGCCGCGAACACGGCCGCGGAGGTGAAGTAGCCCAGGTGCAGGGTGAAGGCGGTGAAGTCACCCAGCGCCGTGCCCATGGCGAAGGTGGCGACCACGGTCGCCCAGTAGAACGCCTCACGGCGCGGCGAGTCGATCGCGTGGATCGACAGGGTGCCTTCGGTGCGCCGCCACAGCCAGAACACGGCCAGCAGCAGCCCCGCGTACAGCGCGCTGGAGACGCTGTAGGGCACGCCGAGGGCGACGTGCATCACGTCGGCCGCCATGGTTCCGAAGATGCCGACCATGGCGACGGCGAACCAGTACGTCCACGCCCGGTAGCGGGCCTGGCGGAACTGGACGGCGAGCGCGACGAGAAAGGCGACGAATCCGAGGACCACGGCGATCTGGGGCGCCATGGCCTGGACGAGGTAGTCCGAGGCCCCCTCCCCCAGGGCCGTGGACAATCCCTTGGTCACCCAGAAGGCGGCGATGATCCCGGGAACGCGAACCGCGCCGTGGAGGGCGCCTGTGGTGGTGCTGCCCGAACGGGCGCGACGAGCTGTCGAAGTCACCCGGACACCCTACGGATCGGAGATCACATTTGTCTACACGTGTGTAGTCGGTCTAGCGTGGCGCGCACGAAGGGTACCCGGACTACCTAGGATCGAGATGTGGCATTCATCCTGGTGTGCGAAGACGATGCGGCGGTCCGCGACGTCCTCAGGCGCGCACTCGAACACGACGGCCACACGATCGCGGTCGTTTCCACGGCGGACGGTCTGCTGCGGCGCCTCGATCCCGTCCCCCATCTGATCGTCCTGGACCTGGGGCTCCCGGACGCCGACGGACGCGATGTCTGCGTGGCGCTGCGGGCACGTGGCGTCGACGCTCCGGTGCTGATGCTCACCGCCCTGGACGGCATGCAGCACAAGGTGGGCGGCTTCGAGGCCGGAGCCGACGACTACCTGACGAAACCGTTCGACGTCCCGGAGCTGCTGGTGCGGGTCCGCGCCCTGCTCCGCAGGTCGACCGCGACGACACCCGCGCACGGCATCGTTCTCGATCCGGCGAAACACGTCGTGATCCACGGTGCGAGGAGCGAGCGCCTGACGCCGACCGAGTACCGGCTGCTGGGCAGGCTCATCGCCTCGCAAGGTGACGCCGTCCGCCGCCACGCCCTCATCGCCGCCGGTTGGCCCCACGGCGCGCAGGTCAGCGACAACACCCTCGACTCCTTCGTCCGCCGGCTCCGCACCAAACTCGGTGCGCTGGGCGTGGCGGATCGCCTGGCGACGGTCCGCGGGGTGGGCTACCGATGGGAGTGACGGGCTTCCGCGGGAGGGTCGTCGCGCTGGCGATCCTGATCGCGACAGCGGTGGTCGCCGTGCTGGTGGTGGTCTCGCACGTGCTGCTGAGCCGGGTGACCGACGCCGACGCGCACGCTCTGGCGCAGGCGCGCGCGGAGGCCGTGGCGGCGAACGTGGCCGTGCGCGGTGGCCACGTCGTGCTGATCGAGAGCGGCAACGAGGCGCTGGACACCGTCGCGTGGGTGTACGCCGACGGGCACCTCATCGACGGGATCGTGCCGGGCGGCCTCGTGGACCGCGTGGAGGCACTCGCCGGCGCCGGGCGGTCCGGCACGGCCACGGTCGGCGGAGACCTTCTGTATGCCGAGCCGATCCGGCTCGACGGCCACCGGGTCGCGGCGGTCGTGAGGGTGGATCTGACACCGTACGAGACGTCCGAGCAGCGCAGCCTGGTGATGTCGCTCCTGTTGGGTGGCCTCTCGATCCTGCTCGCGGGCGTCGTCGCACATCTCGTGGTGGGCCGTGCGTTGCGGGTGGTCCACGACATGGCCGCTCTCGCCGACGACTGGGGTGAGCACGAACCCGGTCGCCGATTCGACCTCGGCGTCCCTCGCGACGAGTTCGGGGAGCTCGGGCGGACCCTCGACCGGCTGCTCGACCGCGTGGACAGCGCGCTCGCGGACGAGCGCCGGCTCACCGACGAGATCGCCCACGAGCTGCGGACGCCGTTGACGGCCCTGCGGGGTGAGGCACAGCTGGCGCAGCTGTCCGCCCACCGTCTGGCACCGGAGACCGTCCTGACCGAGGTCGACCGGCTGAACACGGCGATCACGACCATTCTGAGCGCCGCCCGGACACGGAGCGAGGGCGGTACCCGTTGCGATCTCAGGGCGGCGGCGCTCCAGGCGATCGCCGGTCGCGCCGTCGAACTCGCCGTCCCGGTCGACGTCGATGTCGCCGTGGCGGCCGAGGTCGTCGTGGGGGTGTTGTCGCCCCTGCTGGAGAACGGCCTGCGGCACGCGAGGTCGCGTGTCTCGGTCACGGCGCGCGTCCAGCCCCAGGGCGTCGTGATCGATGTCCTCGACGACGGCCCGGGGTTCGATCCGGCGGACGTCGACCGGGTCTTCGACGCGGGCGTGACCAGCGGCGACGGGCACGGGCTGGGGCTGGCCGTGGTGAGGCGTCTCGCCACGGCCGCGGGCGTGGGGGTCCGTGCGATCGCGGAGGGCCGCGGCCACGTCGAGGTGACCTTCCCCACGTCTTAGGCGATCGCGCGGTCAGGTTGTGTGCAGGTTGGCCGCGCCACCCTCGGCCCCATGACGACGACAAGCGAAGTCCGCGCGCGCCGCGGCGGGCGGCTGATGCTGAACAAGGTTCCCGAGGTCACCATCTGGTTCTGGGTGATCAAGATCCTGTGCACGACGGTCGGGGAGAGTTTCGCCGACTGGATCGACATGAAGCTGGGCGTCGGCCTGGTGAACACGGCCTGGATCTTCACCGCGGTGTTCGCGGTGGTCCTGGGCGTCCAGTTGCGGCTGAAGCGGTACGTCCCGTTCCCCTACTGGCTGACCGTGGTCGTGGTCAGCGTCACGGGCACGCTGTACACCGACATCCTGACCGACCAGCTCGGCGTACCGCTGTGGATCAGCTCCGCGGTGTTCTCGGTCCTGCTCGTCGTGGTCTTCGGCGTGTGGTGGCTGCGCGAGCGCACCCTCTCGATCCACGCGGTCACGACGCTGCCGCGTGAGTCGTTCTACTGGCTCACCGTGCTCGTCACCTTCGCGCTCGGCACCGCGACCGGCGACTGGACCCTCGAACTCACCGGCTGGAGCCCGGGAGTCTCGGTCCTGCTGCCGCTCGGCCTCATCGCGTCGACAGCGCTGCTGCGGAGGTTCGGCGCCAACCCGGTGCTGTCCTTCTGGCTCGCCTACGTCCTGACCCGCCCGCTCGGTGCCAACATCGGTGACTGGCTCGCCTCCCCGAAGGTCGCTCAGAGCCCGGGCGACCCGACCGGTCTCGCGTTGGGCACCTTCACCACCAGCCTGATCTTCCTCGGCCTGATCCTGGCGACCGTCCTCTACCTGACCGCGACACGCTCCGACGTGACCGAGACCCACGAGGCCACGCACACCCCGCGGACCACCGCCGACCCGCGCAGGGAGCGCATGGCGCTGGCGGGCTTCGTCCTCCTGGCCGCCGCCACCGGGGGCCTGCTGTTCTGGGCGCACAGCCGGCCGCACGTCGGCCCGGCGCCGGAGACCGACGCCACCTCCACCGTGCACCTCGCCCCCGGCCAGGCCGTGAAGAAGTTCCCGCCCGCGAAGGTCGACGCGCTGCGGACACTCGCGTCGACCTCGCTCAGGGACGCGCGGTCGGGCGACGCGGCCGGGGCCCACGCGTCCGCCCAGTCGCTGCGCGACCTCTGGGATGCCGACCAGGCCTCGCTGCAGCCGCTGGACGACACCGGCTGGACGTTCCTCGACGCCCAGATGGACCAGGTCCTGAAGACCTTCGGCATCGACCACCCGAACCCGCCGATGTCGCCGGCCCGGCAGGAGGCCGAACTCGGCACCCTCCTCACGGACCTGCGCTGACGCACGTGCCGCGCCGGGAGCCCCTGGTACCCCGGTACCACCCGGCCGTCATGGTTCACCCCGCGGTACCACCGGATCCGGCGGAACCCGGACTTAAAGGTCCTAACAGAAGTGGTGTGATGGCGTGACTGTCAGCTGGGCTACTCGTTAGGCCATCCGTGGGGAAGAGGGAGTCCCGTCCGTGGATCGT
>NZ_JBEZHK010000032.1:0-93584 GCF_040650555.1 Streptomyces sp. NPDC048664
ATTCAGATCCGTCGACAGATCCACATCCATATACGCCAACACCGGAGCATCCGACGCCGACCACACCACCCCCAACGCCCGCCCCCGCCCCTTCTCCGGCAGCCTGACCCAGGTCGTGCCGGGCAGCTCGTCCGCCAGCCGGGCGGCTATGTCGGGCGTGGAGTCCGTGCTGGCGTTGTCCGCGACGGTGATGCGGAACGGGTAGGGGAAGGTCTCGCTGAGATGTGCGTGGAGCCTGCGCACGCTCGGCTCCAGGTCCGTCTCCTCGTTGAACACGGGGACGACCACGTCAAGGACCGGCTTCGGGTGGTGCGTCGCCACCGGTGCCCGGCGGGGGAGTCCGCTCAGGTCCTTCAGTTCAAGAGACTCTTGGTTTCTCATGTTCTGTCCTTGTTTGTGGCCTTACGTGCGCAGGCCGAAGACGCTCGGGGCGGGGATGTGCTCGGGCGTTACGCGAAAGAAGAGTGTGACCGGTCGACGAGGGTTGCGGGGCGGGATGCGAGATGTGAAGAGCGTTACGGAGGCGGGGTCGCGGTCACGGTGTCCGAGGGCGGGGGCGGCGGGCCCGCGTCATTTCCCGGCGGGGTCGCGGTGGCACTGCTGGACGGGCCCCCCGACGGGCGCTCGGTGGCCGTCGGGGAGTCACCGGTCGTCGGGGAGTCGCCGGTCGTGGGCGGGGTCGAGAGCGACGGGCTGGTGGCGGGCCGAGGGCTCGGCCCGCCGGGCTCGACCCGGGTCGGCTGGCCGTGCAGCAGGAGCAGCCCCACGCCGAGTCCGGTGACGGCCAGGGCGGAGCCGACGGCCCTGCGCGCGGCCCGTGTGCGGCGGCGGACGCGCACCCGCGTCCGCAGCCGCTCCCGGTGCCTCGGCTCGAACGGCGCGGGAACCGCGTCGGTGTCACGCATCATCCGGGCCAGCTGCCGCTCGAAGTGGTCCATGGGGCTCTCCTTCACCGCACCGGCTCGTTCGTCCCGGCCAGGAGCCGCCGCAGCCGCGCCACCCCGCGTGCCGCATGGGACCGGGCCGTGCCCACCGGGCACCCGAGCGCCTGGGCCACCTGCCCCTCGGGCAGGTCCTGGTAGTAGCGCAGCACCACCGCCACCCGCTGCTTCGGCGACAGCAGGGTCAGCGCGGCCTCCAACCGGGAGCGTTCCGCCACGTCCGCGGACACGTCGCCGGCCGCCGCCCTCTCGGGCAGCTGCTCGACGGGTCGCTCCCCCCACCAGCGCCGCTGCCGGGAGCGTGCCGCCGCGCGCACCATCACCGTGCGGACGTACGGCTCGGGCGCCTCGTCCGCGACCTTCGGCCAGACGAACCAGAGCTTGACCAGGGACTCCTGCACCAGGTCCTCGGCCTGATGCCGATCGCCCCCGACCAGCAGACGCGCCAGATGGAGGAGCGCCGACCAGCGAGCGGCCACGAACGCGTCGAACTCACGGGCGCGCCCCTGCTCCATCCACCCGCCCCTGTTCTCGCCGATTGCCTCCACCCTGTACAAGGCGTCGGGAGCCGGCCCACGCTGCACCCTCGGCACGTGATCCGGGTCACGCCGTCGCGGGCGGCGGACCCGCGCCGGTCGCACCGTCGGTCGCGGGGCCCTGGAGCGGTTGCCGCCCCCTGGTGATGCTCCTACGGTCGTGAGCACGGCACGACGGCTCTCGTGAGGGGCTCAGCAGCTCATGGTCACTGTCAGTGAGGCTTTCTACCGCGTCCTGCGCCACCACCGCGTCACCGCCGTCTTCGGGAACCCGGGGTCCAACGAGCTGCCGTTCCTGACCGGGCTGCCGAAGGACATCCCCTACTACATGGCCCTCCAGGAGGGGGCCGCCATCGCCATGGCGGACGGCTACGCGCAGGCGTCCGGGAGCACCGGGTTCGTGAACCTGCACGCCGCGTCCGGGACCGGGAACGCGATGGGCTGCATGACCAACGCGGCGAGCGGCCACACCCCGATGGTCGTCATGGCGGGCCAGCAGGCGCGCCGCTACGTGCCCGTCCAGGCCATGCTCACCAACGTCGACCCGGTCAGACTGTGCGACCCGCTGGTGAAGTGGTCCGGCGAACCGCTGCGCCCCGAGGACGGGCCCGCGCTGCTGTCCAAGGGCCTGATGCTGGCCTCCGCCGCACCCGCCGGCGTCGTGTACCTGTCCGTCCCGCTGGACGACTGGGACGAGCCCGCCGACGAGGCCGCCCTCGCCCACCTCCTGGGCCGCAGGACCGAGGCGGCACCCGTGGCGCCGCAGCACGCGCTGGACGTGATGGTCGACGCGTTGGAGCACGCCGCCGCACCGGCCCTCGTCCTCGGCCCGGGCACGGACACCGAGGCCGGGCACCGGGCCGCCGTCACCCTGGCGGAGCACGCCCACCTGCCCGTCTGGCTCGCGCCGAGCGCCCCGCGCGCGCCCTTCCCCACCCGCCATCCCTGCTACCGGGGCCAGCTCCCCTCCGCCGCGGGGGCGGTCGGCGAGGCCCTCGCCGGACACGACGTCGTGATGGTCTTCGGCGCTCCCGTCTTCCGCTACCACGCGCCCAGCTCCGCCGACTTCCTGCCGCCCGGGGTGGCCCTGTACGGGGTGACCGACGATCCGGACGAGGCCGCCCGCGCCCCGTTCGGACGCATCGTCGTCGCGGATCCGTCCGACGCGCTCGTCCGCGTCGCCAAGGCGGTCCCCCACACCAGCCGCCCCCGGCCCACGCCGCGCGTCCTTCCCGAGGCGGACACCGGCGGGCCCGCGTTCAGCGCGGAGGCGATCCTCGACGCGATCGACCGGGGCAAGAGCGACGACGCCGTGATCGCGCTGGAGTGGACGTCGGTGGACATGCTGCGCGACCGTCTCACGCTCACCCGGCCCCGTTCGCTGTACTACCCCGCCGCCGGAGGCCTCGGCTGGGGTCTGCCCGCCGCCGTCGGACTGCGCCTGGGCTGCCCCGAGCGGCCCGTCGTCGCGCTGATCGGGGACGGCGCGATGCAGTACACCCCGGCCGCCCTGTGGAGCGCCGTCCGCCACCGGGTGCCGGTGACCTTCGTGGTCTGCGTGAACACCAAGTACCACGCCCTCCAGGAGTTCTCCGAGGTGCTGCACGTCCCCGAGGGCGGCTATCTCGACATCCCGGGCATCGACGTGCTGCACCTGGCCCGGGGCTACGGCATGCGGGCGCACCGCGCGGAGACCCTGGACGACCTCACGGAAGCGGTACGCGAGGGCATGACCGCCGAGGCACCCCGGCTGATCGAGGTCCGCCAGCGCTGACGGCGTGCCCGGTCACCAGGCCCGGGCCGGGCTCAGCGGCGCGCGCCGGGCGGCCCGGCCCCGCTGGTGCCCGTACGGCACATGGCGGGTCGGGACCCCGTTCAGGACCGCGCCGAGGACGGGCACGTCCATGCGGCCGAGGACGGCCAGCGCCTCGGTGAGCCGGCCTTCCCCGGTGTGCCCGGCGCGGGCCACGAGGAGGCAGCCGTCGACGGCTCCCGCCAGGGCCGCGGTGTCGGCGTAGGGAAGCACGGGCGAGGTGTCCACGATGACGTGCTCGAACTCCTCGGCGAGTTCACGCAGCAGGGACCGGAGTCCGGCGCCGCCGAGGAGCCGCGCCGGATCGGGGGGAAGGGCACCGCTGGTGAGCACGGCGAACGAGCCGGTGGGGCGCGGCAGTTCACGCGGTGCGCCGCCCCCCAGCAGGGCGTCGGTGAGGCCGGCCTCCCCGGCCAGGCCGAGTGTCCGGGCGAGGGAGGGGCGGCGCAGGTCGCCGTCGACCAGGCACACCCGGGCGCCCTCCTCGGCCAGCGCGGCCGCCAGGCCGAGGGCCACACCGCTGCGGCCCTCGCGGGGCAGGGGGCTGGTGACGGCGATGACCCTCGGCCGCCGGGCCGCCGTGGCACCCGCGCCGTTCCCCGGCCCGTGCGCGGCCGCCGGCCCCGTCACGAACCGCAGGTTGACCCGCAGTCGGCGAAAGCCGTCCGCGCGCGGACCGTGCGGGTCGCCGTCCGGGCCGGCCGGACGACGGCCCGCGCCCGGGCCCGAAGCGATCCCCGCCAGCACGGCGGGACCGCCGGACGCCGCCAGGCAGGTGGCGAGGGCCTCGGTGTCGCGCAGCGGTGACCGCAGCCGCTCCCGCACCAGGGCCAGTGCCGCGCCGACGAGCAGGCTCACCGCCAGCGCGAGGGCGGTGTTCACCGCGAGGTCCGGTGACACGGGCGCGGAGGGGACCGTCGCGGGCTGCAGGACCGTGAGCCGCACCGGGGAGTCGGCGAAGCCGCCGCTGCGCTCCATGCGCGCGACCACCCGGGCGAACCGCTCGGCGAGCGCGTTGCCGATCAGCGCCGCCCGGGCCGCCTGGCTGTCGGTCACCGTCAGCCGGACCAGCACCGTGCCGTCGGGGGCCTCGGCCGTGATCCGCCGGGCGAGTTGCTCCCCGGTCATGGGCAGCCGCAGCGCCTCGACCACCGGGCCGGTCACCTGAGGGCCCGTCGCGGCGGCGGCGTAGGAGCGCACCCGGTCCCGGGTGAACGCGCTCGACTGGGCGAGGTGGTACGCGTCGCCGCCGCCGCGCACGGAGACGAACAGGGTGACCGCCGAACGGTAAACACCGGGGGCGAGAACGCTGTCCAGAAATCCCGACACCGTCCCCAGAACGGCCACCAGAGCGATGACACGCCATTGACGGAAGAGGAATCTCAGACGGTCACGGAATACCACGGCTGTCCCCGATCGGCGAGTGCGTCGAGTGCGTTCGCACATCACCCTAGAGGCGCGGCATGCCGTTTCCTACGCATGATCTTTATACGAGCTTGTATTACACCCCAACGGGGTCACTTCGCGCGGGCGCGGATCACCCGGGCCGGATTGCCCGCCACGACGGTCTCCGCGGCGACGTCCTTCGTCACGACGCTCCCGGCGCCGACGGCGGCGCCGCGGCCGATGGTCACCCCGGGGAGCACGGTCACGCGGGCCCCGAGGAACACGTCCTCCTCCACGACGATGTCCGCGTGGACCGGGGCGTGGTCGCGGAAGTGGCCGCCCGCCTTGGGAATGGGGTGGTCCCCGGTGATGAAGAGGCAGCGCGGGCCCATCGTCAGATGCGCCCCCAGCGTCACCCGGCCCAGGCCCAGGAACTGCGTGCCCTGCCCGATCCCGGCGTGCCGCTCCATCCGCAGGGACGGCGGCAGGTCCACCTGGGGGTTGATCGTGACCGGCAGCCGTACGTCCTCACAGATCCGCCGGGCGCACCAGCCCCGCAGTTCACGGGCACCCGGCACGCGGTAGTGCAGACGCTTCGCGACCAGCTTGTAGAAACAGCGAACAGCGAGGCGGGACATTCGGTGATTCACGGAGATTCCCTTGCCCACTTTTCGCCACCTCCCTCTCCTGACACGCCCTGACACCCGGACGCACGGCCGCAGGAACCGCGGCAGTGCGCAATGCGCGCATATGCTATGCCACTCCATCCGTGAATCGCTGCAAAAAAATGGGTTGTGCGGAATGTCATTGACAGAGGAATCAGCGGCGTCCGCGGCGGCGGACTCCCGAGGACCACATCCCGGCCTTTTCCCTTCCCGGGTCTGCCTGTTGATCGGTCAGCTCGGTCTCGGCGGCGCGGAGAAGCAGCTCGTCCTGCTCGCCCGGGGGCTGAGCGACCGCGGTGTCCGCACCCATCTGCTGGTCATGTTCGAAAAGGGGGCGCGGGAGAAGGAACTGGAGGGCTCCGGCGTCCGCCTCGTGGAGCTGGGCTTCACCCGCCGGACGGGGAAGGGCGCGTGGTGGTCCAGCCGCGCCAACCTCCGGGCGTTCGGGCGCCTGGTGGCCTTTCTGCGCGCGGAGCGGCCGCAGGTGCTCCAGGCGTTCCTGTTCCACTCGTACGTGCTGGCCGCCCCCGCCGCCCGGCTCGCGCGGGTGCCGGTGCTCCTCGCCGGGCGCCGCAGCCTCGGTTTCTACAAGGCGGGCAACACCCTGGCCCTCGCGGTGGAGCGGATCGCCACCCGGTGGACGGACTTCCTGGTCGCCAACGCCGCCGCGATCGCGGACGAGGTGCGCCGCGAGGAACGGGTCCCGGCGGCCAAGATCTCCGTCATCCCCAACGGGATGCGGCCCGAGGAGTTCCGGATCGCCGAACCCGCCGCCGTCGACACCGCGCTGCCCGTGGTGCTGTGCGTCGCCAACCTCGCGGCGCACAAGGGGCACCGGCACCTCCTGGATGCCTGCGCGGCACTGCGGCAGGCCGGGACGCCGTGCACCCTCGTCCTGATCGGGGAGGGTCCCGAAGGGGCCGAGCTGCGGCGGACGGCCCGGCGGCTCGACCTCGACGTCCGCTTCCTCGGCGCCCGTACCGATGTCTCCGGCTATCTGGCCCGGGCCGACGCGGTGGTCCTGCCGTCCCTGTCCGAGGGGTCGAGCAACGCGGTCGCGGAGGCCATGGCGGCGGGCCGCCCGGTGGTGGCCACGGCGGTGGGCGGCACCCCGGAGCTGCTCGGGGACCGCGGTGTCCTCGTGCCCCCCGCGGACCCGGCGGCCCTGGCCGAGGCGCTCGGGCGGGTGCTCGGCGACCCGGACGCCGCCGCCGCGCTGGGGCGCTCGGCGCGCGCGTGGGCCCTGGCCAACCTCACGGCCGACGTCATGGTGGACCGGTATCTCGCCCTCTACCGAAGGCTGTTGGCGGAGCGGGGCAGGAGGTAGGGCCGCCGGCCCGGATCACGCCGGGGCGGCGGGGCGCGACGGGGCGACGGGGCGACGGGGCGACGGGGCGACGGGAGGACGCGCGAGACGGTGGCTGGGCGCAGACCGCAGTTCGTCTGGATGATGGTGGCCCGCTCGGGCACCCTCATCATGGGCATGCTCGCCAGTGTGGTGGTGGCCCGGGCGCTGCCCCCGCAGAGCCGGGGAACGTACTACATGGCCGTCAGCGTCGCCACGGCCGCCCTGTCACTGGGCCATCTGTCCGTCGAACAGGCCCAGACGGCCCTGTGGGCGCGCAGGGGGCACCGGTCCCGGCTCGATCGCGGGGCCGTGCCGCTCGGGCTGTGTGTCGGATCCGTCGCGGGCGCGGGCGCGCTCGGGCTGAGCGCCCTGTTCCAGGGGCGCGGCCACCTTCCCGACACGGCGCTCCTGGTGACGGCCTGTGCGGGCGTGCCGCTGGGGATGGCCGTGCTGTACGGGACCAACATCACCCTGCTGCGCGACCGTACGCGCGTCGCGGGCTGGGCGATGGTCGTGAGCGCGGTCGTCCAGTGCCTGTGCCTGATCGGCCTCGGGCTGACCGGGCTGCTCACCGTGTGGACGGTGGTGGCCGTGTGGTCCGGCTCGTTCGCGGTGTCCCTGGCCGTGCTCGTCGGCGCGGGCGGGGTGACGACCGGGCGGCCCGACGTGCGGCTGGCCGCGGCGACCTGCGCCAAGGGGCTGCGGTTCCACACCGGTTCGGCCGCCGCGTATCTGCTGGTGCGCTCGGACGTCTTCCTGCTCAACGCCCTGGCCGGGCCGCGCGACGTCGGTGTCTACACCCTCGCGGTGACCCTGGCGGAGCTCAGCCGGCTGGCCGTGGACGTGTTCGCGCAGGTCACCCTCTCCCTCCAGTTCGACGGCGAGGGCAGCGCGTCGGCACAGGTCACAGCGCGGCTCGTGCGGTTCACCGTGCTGCTGGGCGTCACCTCCGCGGTGACGACGGTGGCTGTGGCGTCGGTGGCGGTCACCCCGCTGTACGGCCACGCGTACGCGTCCGCGGCCGGCCTGGTCGCCCTGCTGGTCCCCGGCGTCCTGCTGCTGTCGACCGCCCGGCCGCTGTCCACCTTCCTGCTGCGCCAGGGGTCCTCGCGCCTGGTCGTCGTCCCCTCGCTGACCGCCCTGGCCGTGAACACGGCCCTGAACGTGGCGATGATCCCGGTGTGGGGTGCGGCGGGCTGCGCCGTCGCCTCCACGGTGGCGTACGGGACGCTGGTGGCGTTCCAGGTGCGCTACTTCACCCGGACGAGCGGGCTGCGCTGGACGTGTCTGCTGCCGACCGGCGCCGAGAGGTCGCGCCTCGCCACGGAGGTGCGGCACCGGACCAGGGCGCTGCGCGCCGGGGGCACGTCCTGACGCCGCCCCCGCCGGGCGTCCCGGCGGGGGCGGCGCCCGGTGCTCAGGCGCGGGCGAACACGAACTCGTTGCAGCCGATGCCGCCCTTGCAGGTCTTCAGGTGGTGCAGGGTGAAGCCGCGCTCGCGGCAGAAGGCGAAGACCTCCTCGGGCGCGGCGACCTGGAAGGGGTAGCCGCCCACCCAGTCCACGAGGTCGTGCTTGCGCGACATGCCCCGGGGCCGGGGCACCGACCTGCTCCCGGTGCCCTGGACGCGGTCCGCGAACTGCCGTGCGGCCCGCAGCGGGTAGTGCCTGCCGAGATAGAGCATGCTGCCGGTGAGCAGCAGTTGGCGCCCCAGTGCGCCGTACTCGTTGTAACGCCGTTTGACGGCCGTCCACATGCGGGACTCCAGGCCCTGGTCGTTGTAGATCGACACGTACAGGGTGCCGCCCGGGGCGACGAGTCCCTGGGCGGCCTCCATGGCGGCCCAGAGGTCGCCGGTGTGGTGCAGCACGCCCCACGAGTAGACGACGTCGGCCCGGTCCAGGCCCTGGACGAACTCCGTGTCGAGGATCGACGCGCGCTGGACGGTCCAGTCGCTGTCCGGGGCGAACTCCTGGCGCAGCCGGCCGGCCGCCCGTACCGAGTCGGGGTCGTAGTCGAAGGACCGTACGCGGGCCCCCATGCGCACGGCGGCCAGGGAGAAGAGCCCGCTGCCGCAGCCGATGTCCAGGAAGGAACGCCCGGTCAGATCCGTGGTGCCGAGGGCCGTCTCCAGTGATCTGCGGGCGCCGGCGATGCGCTCCTCGTCGATCAGGGTCCCGAAGCGGAGCCAGTTCTGGCCGAAGGCGAAGCGCCGGCCCTCGCTGATCTCGGTCTGGCAGTCGATCATTCGGCTTTCCTTACGTCGTGGACGGGCGTACGGGTCAGGAGGGGAGGCGTCGAGAGCGGCGGGCTCCGCCGGTGCGGGTGCGGCGGCGTCTCCTGGCGTGGGGGCTCTGGGCCCTGCCGGTGCGGGAGTGCCCCGCGCCGCCCCGCCCGGGCCAGCAGGCAGCCCAGGCAGATCCAGAAGGGGGTGGAGATGACCAGGTCCGTGAGGGCGTTGGCGAAGAGCAGGCCGGCCGCGTAGGCCACGCACACCGCCTGGAGGACGGCGTGGTCCGGCGGGTACCGGCGGGCGAGGCCGAGCCACAGCAGGGCCAGCAGCAGGACCAGGGTCACGGGCCCGGCCTCGGCCGCCAGCCGCAGGTAGTCGTTGTGGGTGTTCATGTAGACGCCGAGGCCGGGCGAGTTGCGGGCGTACTCGGGGAACAGCGCGTACCCGATGCCGCGCAGCGGATGGTCCACGGCCACCCGCACGGCCAGCAGGGCCGCCTTCTCGCGCACCGCGGTGTTGGAGGTCAGCTCGGTCCGCGACCGGCTGCCCGTCAGGTCGTCCTCCACCGAGTCCAGCGTGCCCGGGAGCAGCGCCGCGGCGGTGAGCAGCGCCAGCACGATCAGCGCCTTGTGCCGCAGCGGCCGGCCGAGGAACAGGACGCAGGCCAGCCCCGCCGCGGCCATCACGAAGGCGCCCCGGGACCGGGTCTCCACGAGCGCGCACGCGCAGAGGGCGCCCGGCGGGACCCACAGCCAGGAGCGGCTGGTCCGGATCAGTCCGGCGGCGGCGACGAGGGGGAGCGCGAGGGCGGCGCCCACGTAGTTCGGATTCAGTCCGAGGCCGGTCAGCCGGCCGTCGGCGTACGCGCCCCGGAGCAGGAGGAGCGCCGCGAGCAGCGCGCCCGAACCGGCCACCGTCCGCGCGACGCGGCGGGGGTCGGGGGGCGTGAGGACGGCCGCCGCGAGCAGGCCGAGCCCCACCAGCAGCAGGCCGTACGACTTCCAGGTGTGCTCGACGTGCAGCGGCACGGCGGGCAGCAGCCAGCTCAGCGTGAGGGCCACGGCGGTGAGCAGGATCAGCAGGAGGTCGAGGCGGGCCCGGGGCGCGCCGAGCACGGCCCGCGGCAGCAGCAGCGCCACCGCGCCGAGGGCCGCCGCGGGCAGCGGCCCAGCCCCGTGGCCGAGCGCGGCGAGGGCCGGGACCAGCCCGAGCACGGCCAGCAGCGCCGCCTCGGGCCGCGCCCACGCCAGCCACGCGAAACCGGCCGCCGCCACCGCGGCGGCGGTCGCCACGCCGTGGAACAGGGCCAGGTGCACGGCCACCGGCCCCGCGGCCAGCAGCGCCGCCTTGCCGGCCGTGGCGGCGCCCAGGGATCTGATGTTGGTCCTACCGGTCAGCACAACGCGTCCTCCACGGCGTCGTCGGCGGGCTGGTCTCCGGTCAGCTCCGGTGCCGTGACGGCGGCCCGGCCACCGCGGGCGGCGGCGAGAGCGGTCCGTCGTGCCGGTCGACGAACCGGCGGTGCCACAGCTCGAACTGCATCAGCGCCCAGATGCGCCGCGCGTGGTTCTCCCCCGCCTCGTGCTCCCGCAGCAGGCCCCGCACCGCCTCCGGCCGGAACAGGCCGCGCTCGCGCGCCGTGCGGTCGGTGAGCACGTCCCAGGCCACGTCCCGCAGATCCGTGCGCAGCCAGCGGGCCAGCGGCACGCCGAACCCCTGCTTGGGCCGGTACAGGACGTCGTGCGGAAGCCAGTCCCGCAGGGCCCTCTTCAGCAGGTACTTGGTGGTGCCCCGGCGCACCTTGAGGCCGGCGGGCAGCCCGGCCGCCCACTCCATCAGGTGGTGGTCCAGGAACGGCGAACGGGCCTCCAGGGAGTGCGCCATGGTGCTGATGTCCACCTTCACCAGCAGGTCGCCGGGGAGATAGGTGTTGACGTCCACGTCCATCAGCTGGTTGATCCTGCTGTCGGCCCGGGCCGCGCGGAACGCCTCGTCCAGCAGCGCGTAGCTGTCGACCCCGGCGGTCCGCTCGCGCAGGGCCGGCGTGTAGAGGTGCTGCTTCTGGTCGGGGGTGAAGTAGGCCATCATCCGGGCGTAGCGGCGCTGCGAGCTCTCCCCGAGCATGGTCAGGGCGAGCGCCGCCCGGCGCCGCGTCGAGCCGGCCGGAGCCGTGGCGCCCAGGGACCGGCCCAGGTGGGCGAAGGGCCCGCGGACGGCCGGGGGGACCTGGAAGGGTTCCATGCGGGCCATGCGGGCGTAGCGCGTGTAGCCGCCGAACGACTCGTCGCCGCCGTCGCCGTTGAGGGCCACGGTGACATGCCGGCGGCTCAGCTGGGCGACGTAGAACGAGGGGATCGCGGACGAGTCGGCGAACGGCTCGTCGAAGTACCAGGCCAGGGTGGGCAGGACGTCCAGCGCGGACGGTCCCACGACGAACTCGTGGTGGTCGGTGCCGTACCGCCGCGCGACGGCCCGCGCGTGGGTCCGCTCGTCGAACGCGGCGTCCTCGAAGCCGACGCAGAAGGTCTTCACGGGCTGCGGGGAGATCCGGGCCATGGCCGCCACGACGGCGGAGGAGTCGATGCCGCCGGACAGGAAGGCGCCGAGCGGCCGATCCGAGACCATGCGGACCCGCGTTGCCTCCAGCAGCAGTTCGCGGGTCCGGCGCGCCGCGTCCTCCTCGCCCAGGGGGGCCGGGGCCGGGGTGGAGTCCAGCGTCCAGTAGCGACGCACCCGGGTCCGGCCGCCCCGCCAGGTGAGCAGGGAGCCGGGCGGCACTTTGCGCACCCCGCTCAGGATGGACCAGGGGGCGGGCACGTACTGGTAGGTCAGGTAGTGGTGGAGCGCCTCCAGGTCGACCTCGCCGCGGTCCGGGGCGACGGCGGCGAGCGCCTTGAGCTCGGAGGCGAAGGTGAGGGCGCCGTCGGCGTCCCGGTAGTACAGGGGCTTCTTGCCGACCCGGTCGCGGGCCAGCAGCAGGCGTTCCTCGGCGGCGTCCCACAGGGCGAACGCGAACATGCCCCGCAGCCGGCGGACGAGGTCCTCGCCGTACTCCTCGTAGAGGTGGACGAGGCACTCGCCGTCGCCGTCGGTGCGGAAGCGGTGGCCGCGTCCGCGCAACTCCTCGCGCAGCTCCGCGTAGTTGTAGATCTCGCCGTTGAAGACCGCGACCACCCGACGGTCCTCGTTGTAGACCGGCTGGTCGGATCCGTCGACGTCGATGACGGCCAACCGCCGCATGCCGAGCGCCACATGGGCGCCGGTGTGGAACCCCGCGCCGTCCGGGCCCCGGTGGGCGATGACGTCGCACATCCGCCTGACGGCCGTCGGATCCGGTGACGAGGTCGACACCATGCCCGCTACGCCGCACATCGGCCCTCCCTGGGTGTGGTGCGGAAGTTGAGGAAGATCAGTGAGGTCATGTACGGCCGCCCGTGCTTCCCGGGCAGGCCCCCGCGGTGTGCACCGTGGCCCGCAGCGGGCGGGACAGCTGCTGGCGCAGCACGGTGGGCGGCCGGCTGGAGGGCGGTTCCAGCAGTTTCAGGGCCAGGGTGCGGCTGCGGCCCGCGGGCACCTCGACGTCGAGGGTGTACACCGGGTGCCCCCGCTCGGTGCCCGGCGAGGCGGACACCTCCTTGCCGTCGAGCGTCGCACCGACCAGGCCCGCCCCCTCGGTGGCGTAGTAGGAGACCAGCAGCCGGTTGTCCCCGGCGCGGGTCGCGTAGCCGGGCTGGTCCAGCCGGTCGGTGACATAGGCGGGCAGGCCCCGGGCCGGGGCGCGGTTGGTCAGGACCGCCCTGACGGTGATCTCCCGGCCGTCCGGGGTGCAGCGGCCCGCGGACCAGTCCAAGCTGCGGTCGAGGTAGTAGTCGAGTTTGGTGCCGGCCGCGTTGTTGACCACCAGTCCCGCGTACGGCGCCGGGCCCTCGGGCACGGAGCCGCCGACCGGGCGGGCGGCCAGTTGCCGTTCCTCCGGCGCGTGGGCGCTCCACACGGACATCCGCCCGTCGCGCAGCACCTTGTACAGCTCGACGAGCAGCGCGGGCCGGCGCCGGGAGTCCTCGGCGGCGGTCAGCAGCCGGCCGGCGGCGGCACGGGCCACGTCCAGCAGGAACGCCTTGCGTCGCACGGGGTCCTGGTACTTCGCGTAGGCGGTGCGCTCGGTCAGGTCCACGACGTCCGCCGCGCTGACGAGGGTGCCGTCAGCCGTGCGGGCCGGGCCCGCGGCGGCCAGCAGCGTGGACAGCACGCCCGGGTCCAGGGACACGACGCCGTCGACGGGCCGTCTGCTGCGCGCGAGCCACGCGGCGGACCAGATGCGCGCCGCGTAGGGGAAGTGCGGGCTCATGTTGGAGTTGGGCCAGGTGTTCACCGGGTCGCTGCGCTCGTACATCGCCGTGAACTCGGCGCCGAGGTTCACCTTGGGGCGCACCGTCTGCATGTCCGTGTCCCGGCCGAACTCCTTCAGCCCCAGCGCGCCCCGGTCGGCGGTGAGCACGGCGTAGGCGCCCGGCATCCCGCCGGTGCCGCGTGACTCCGCCGAGTTCTGGAACACGACGAGGTAGCGCCGGGCGCCGCTCCCGCCCAGCATCGGCGGCAGCAGGCGCGCCCCGACCGCCGCGTTCTCCATCGCCGGCTGCAGCCGGTCCACACCGGTGACCAGTCGGTCCCGGACCCGGTCCACGGACGCCAGCCACGTGTGCCGCGGCAGCCGGTCCGCCTCCGTCCTGGCCAGGCGCATCTGCCGTGCGGCGCTGTCGAGGTCCGGGGCCGATCCGCTCAGTTCGGAGACGTCGAGGTGGCTGCCGTGCGCGGCGGAGGTGAGGCGGGCGACGGTGCGCACCACGGGCGGCAGCGCCTGACCGGTGAGCCGGTCGAGCACCCCGGCCGCGCCGCGCACGGTCGTGAAGAGGTCGCCCGCGCCGGGCAGCCGCGCCGCCGTCCACCAGACGGGGCCCGAGGTGAGCCGGTGGGCGCGCGCGGCGTGCGCCGCCGCGGAGCGGGCCGCCCCGTCGGCGAGCGCCCCGCGGCTGCCGGCGAGCCCGTCCGCCGCGGCCGGCTGCGCCGGAACGGGGGACGTCGTCAGCGCGCCGCGCAGGGCCGTGAGGTCGTCCTTGGCGGCCATGAGCTCGCTGCGGGCCCACAGGCCCGTCACGACGAGCCAGCCGAGCGCGGTGACGAGGAGGCTCGCCAGCGCCCACACCAGCGGCCGCGGCTGCCGCGGACGGCGGCGCAGCAGGCCGCGCAGGGCGGACAGGGTGGGGCGTCCGGGCGGCGTACGGGTGGTCCACGGCATGGGGTTCGGCTTCCTCCTGGGGGCACTGACCACGGAGGGAATCCAATAAGTACGGACGATTATGAACAAACCCGGCTCGCCCGGCCGCGCCTCGGACGGCGCAGCCACGGCACTCGTTCGGCCCCTGCCGATTCCCGCCGGGAACCCGCGCAGGAGCATCACAGGGACTGCACACGGTCTCAGGAACCCGCCGTTAGCGTGGCAGGCCGCTCGACCCCCGTGCGAACGCCTCAGGAAGACCAGGAACACCTCCATGGACTACTGCTCCTCGTGTCGCCGACATCTCAACGGCGCCCTGGTGTGTCCGGGGTGCGGCGCCTACGCGCCGGACATAGCCCCCATCACCCTCAGCGGTCCCACCACCGTCCCGGGCCCCGCCGCCTTCCCCGGCACCGCCGCCGCCCGGGGCACCGCCGCCGCCCGGGGCACCGCCGCCTCCCCAGGCGCCGGTTTCCCGGGTCCCGTCGCCCCGACGACGCCGGCGGGTACGGCGGTGGGCGCCGCGATGGCCTGGGAGGTGCACGCGGGGACGGCTCCCACGCAGACGGCGGCCTGGGTCGACGCGGAGGACCAGGACGGCCGGGACCTTCGGCACGAGGACGAACCGCGAGGCGGGGAACCGGCCGGGCGGACCGCCGGCTCGCCGCAGGGGCGAGCGGCGCGGCGGCGCCAGCGGGCCCGCTGGCAGAAGAGCCGGCGCCGGGCCGTGGTCGCGACCGCGTTCGCGCTCGTCGGCGGCGGGCTGACCTTCGCCGCCATGGAACGGGGCTCCGGCGAGCGGGCCCAGGCCGCGCCCGCTCCGGACATCGCGAGCATGGGCGGCACCGACTACGCGACACCCGAGAACCCGGACCCGTCCTCCCCCCAGGGCGGCAAGGCCCGTTCGGGGCACGACCGGGCCGCGCCGCCGGCCTCGCACGGCCACCCCCGCCACCGGTCCGCCGCCCCCTCGGCGGTCCAGCCGGACGGCGGCGCGACCGACCGCGCGCTCACGTCCTCCTCGTCCTCCTCCCGGTCCACGGCGTCGCAGCCGCGGACCACCCGCACCTCCTCGAACGGCCTGGCCGGCTCGCCCGCGCACACCGGCCCGTCGACCGCCCCGACGGCCGCGCCCTCCTCGGCCCCGGCGTCGGCACCGAGCACCGCGCCCGCCCCCACGGCCAGCACGGACCCGGGAACCCCGCCCGCGAACCCGGCACCCGCGGCGACGTCCCCGTCCCAGCTGTGCCTGCTCGTGGTGTGCCTGGGCTGACCCCGGCCGCCCGGCGCCCCTGAGGCGCCGGCGGGCCCAACACCCCTGAGAGGCATCACACTTCACAGGTCTGTCACACCGCGGCCCTCCCCCGGGTAAACCGTGATCAAATTCGGGTGACCGTGCCAGTCGTCGCACGGCACTCGTCTTTTGGGCATGAGGGTGAAGCAACAGGTGCTGATCGCGGGCCGCTACCAGCTGGAATCCACCATCGGGCGCGGCGCGATGGGGGAGGTCTGGCGGGCGTACGACCGGATGCTGGGCCGTCCCGTCGCCGTCAAGGTGCTGCTCGCCCAGAACACCGACCCGACCGCCGACTCCCGCTTCCGCCTGGAGGCCCAGACCGCCGGGCGGCTCCACCACCCCCATGTGGTCGGTGTGCACGACTTCGGGGAGTACGAGGGCAAGCTGTTCCTCGTGATGGAGCTGGTGGAAGGCGACAGCCTGTCCCAGGCGCTCTCCGACGGCGGACCGCTGAGCGCGGACCGGGTCGCGTCCATCGCCGCGCAGGCCGCGGCCGGGCTCGCCGTCGCCCACCAACAGGGCATCGTGCACCGCGACATCAAGCCGGGGAACCTGCTGATCGACGCCAAGGGCACGGTCAAGATAGGCGACTTCGGCATAGCCCGCTTCCTGGACGACCCGTCCGGCGCTCTGACCGCGACCGGGCAGATCGTGGGGACGAGCCTGTACCTCGCCCCCGAGCGCGCCCTGGGCAAGACCGCCCAGGGTGCCAGCGACGTCTACTCGCTCGGCTGCGTCCTCTACCAACTCCTGACCGGCAGACCGCCGTTCAGCGGCCGCACCCCCATCGAGATCCTCCACCACCACCTCGACAGCACGCCCGTGCCGCCGAGCCGGTCGGGCGCCGTCCTGCCGCCCGCCTTCGAGAACTACCTGCTCGGCCTGCTCGCCAAGCGGCCCGAGGACCGGCCCACGGCACGCGAGGTCGCCGACTGGTTCGGGTCCGACGCCTGGCGGGGACGCCCCGAACCGCTCCCGGTCCCGAGCCCGGTGCCGAGCGCGCACACGCCGAGACCGCTTCCGGCCCCGGGCCGGACCCCGGCCCTGGCGGCCCACCCGGCCCGCACCCCGGACCGCATCGCGCCCGCCCTCGGCACGCGCGGGGGCCCGGGCGCCGCGCCCGGGGCCGGCGCCGCGACGACGTACAAGCTTCCCTCCGCTCCCGCCGCCCCGCGCTCCGCCGGCCGCAGGGCGGCACCGCGCCGGCGGAGCGCGGCCGCGGACCTGCTGCGCGGGCCGCGCGTGGTGGGACTCGCCGCGGCGGCGCTGTTCGTGGCCGCGGTGCTCGTGGGCATGACCCTTCGTTGACCCAACTTCCCTGCTCGTTACACGGCTTGGGAGAAGGTTGACCGCTCGCAGGGAAATCGCTGGTGGCGGTCGACTGTATGTTCACGCGCATGCCCCCACCGCCCGCGCGCCTTCCCGTGCTCCCGTACCGCAAGCCCACGCGTGGCCGCGACTACTGGATCCTCGACGACGTCCTTCCCACCATCGACGAGATCAGGGCCCGCTGCCTCGCCAGGGGCGAGGACGAGTGGACCAAGGGGCATCCGTACACGCAGGAGAGCTGGCCCGGGATGCGCGCCATGCCGGGCCTCGAACCGGCCGAACTCGGCAGGATCGAGAGGCTGGTGCGCAAGGAGACGGGCGCCCAGAAGCTCTGGCAGGAGACCGCGCCCGGCGGTGGCACCCTCAACCACAACTGCGTCCAGGTCGTCGGCAAGGACGAGGGCGAGCCCCGTCCGCACACCGACTCCCGCGCCCTGTGCCGCTACGCGGCGGTGCTCTACCTGAGCCCGAACATCCCCAAGGACTGCGGTACGAGCTTCTACCGGCAGAGCCTGCCCGGCGGTGTCCTCGGCGGCAACATGGTGCAGGCCCCGCACAACAACCTGGTCGAGGCGCTCGGCACCCGGTATGTGACCCCGGACGCGTTCACCGAGGACGTCCGGGTTCCGCAGCGCTACAACCGGCTGCTCCTCTACAAGGCGAACATCATGCACACCGCCACCGCCTACTGCGGCAGCGACCTGGAGGACCGGCGCATGACGGCCGTCTTCTTCTGGATGGCCTGACTCCTGACGGCCCGGCGCCCTCCCCGGGGCCGGCTCACCGCGAGAGGTCCAGGGGCAGGTCGTCCGTGTACGCGTTCACCGGCCGTGTGATCCGGTGGACGCCGCGCGCGTCCAGCGCGACCGAGGCGGTCCTCGTGCCCAGGGTGCCGCCGGGATGCCAGGTGCCCGTCACGGACACCCAGGTGTCGGCCGCCGACGAGGGCCCGTACACCCGTACCTTGACGGTCTGGGCGTCGGCCGCGCAGCAGGAGTAGACGATCCGGGTCAGGTACCAGCCGCCGCCCGACGGGGCGGGCGTGACGAACCCGGTCATCTCGACGGTGCGGCCGCCGACGGCCCGCGTCCGGTCCTGCTGCACGCGTGCGGTGAAGTCGGTGAGGGTGATCGGGACGGGCGAGGTCGTGGGCAGCGGGTCGAAGTGCCGCCGTTCGCTGACGACCTCGGGCGTCTGACGGGAGGCGGTGTACGCGCCGAGGGCCGGGGGCGCGTAGCAGAGCAGGCTGACCACGGGCAGGAACAGCAGCCAGGCGGTGCGGGGGACGACGGAGTGGTCGTGGCCGTGGCCGGCGTCGTGACCGTGGTCGTCGTCGTGGGCGTGGCCGCCGCCGTCGTCCTCGTCGCTCCGCCCCCGGCCAGCGCGCACGGTCGTCCGCCAGTACGAGACCGCCTCCGCGACGCCCAGCGCGAGCAGCAGCACGCCCGAGGCGATCAGGAGCGGGCGCAGCCCCGCCTTGACGTAGCGCAGATAGAGGTCGCCGAACAGGGAGACGCGCAGCAGACCGAGGCCGCCGAGGACGAGCAGGAGCACCTGAAGGGGGCGTCTCACAGCAGTACTCCTCCGATCAGCGCGCTGCACAGCACCGCGACCAGCGCCGTGGCCGTCGAGAAGCGGGCCGCGAAGGCCCGGCCGAACGTGCCCGCCTGGAGGGCGATCAGCTTCAGGTCGACCATCGGCCCCACCACGATGAACACCAGTCGGGCGAGCGGCGAGAACCCGGTCAGCGAGGCCGCGACGAACGCGTCCGCCTCCGAGCACACCGCGAGGAGGACGGCCAGCAGGGCCATGAACACCACGGACAGCCAGGGCGAGCCCGCGAACACGTCGAGGACGGAGCGCGGGACGCTCACGTTGAAGGTGGCCGCCGCCATGGCGCCGAGCACCAGGAAGCCGCCCGCGTGCAGGAAGTCGTGCTGGAAGCCGAGGCGGAACTCGCGCAGGCGGCTGTGTCCGGGGCGGTGACCGCCGTGCCGCACGGTCGGGCGCAGCCACTCCTCGCGGCCCAGCCAGAGCCACAGCCAGCCCATCGCGGTGGCGGTGGCCAGCGAGGCGAGCAGCCGGGCCAGGACCATGGCGGGGTTGCCGGGGAAGGCGATGGCGGTGGCGGTCAGGACGACCGGGTTGACGGCGGGCGCCGACAGCAGGAAGGCGAACGCGGCGGCGGGCGTGACCCCCCGGCGGATCAGGCTGTTGGCGACCGGCACCGACGCGCACTCGCAGCCGGGCAGCACGGCCCCGGCGATCCCGGCGACCGGCACGGCCAGCGCGGGCCTGCTCGGCAGCACCCGGGTGAACACCCTTTCGGGCACGAACGCGTTGATCGCGCCGGACAGGGCCGTGCCCAGCAGCAGGAAGGGCAGCGCCTGCACGGTGATGGCCAGGCACACCGTCCGCCAGGCCTGCATGACCGGCTCGTCCAGCCAGCGGCCGAGGACGAGCAGGACCGGGCCCGCCAGGACCGCCGCGCCGAACAGCAGCGGCCAGGGCAGCGCACGGCCGCCGCGGTCCGCGGCGGCGCCGTCCCCCGCTGCCGGGTCCTCGACGGCCGCATCGGCCCCCTCGGCCCGTTCTTCTGTCTTCTGCATGCCGGCTCCGAATGTCGGATGTTCGGATCGAACATAGCGGGCGCGCGGCGACCCGCCGCGTCACCGCCACGCACGCCTGGACACCGCCTGTGACCACGGCCACAGCGTGGGCCGGGGATTTTGCCAGCGGAAAAGGTTCCGGGGTTCCTTCCCGCCGTATCCCTGGGAGTCCGAACAACCAGGAGGAGCCATGCGCATTTCGCGGAACGCGGCGGGAACCCTTTTCGTGGCGGGCGCCCTGACGCTGACGCTCACGGCTCTCGTCTACCCCTCGATGCTGGGGGTGCAGACCGTCTCCAGCGCCCCGACGCGCGTGGTCGCGAACACCTCGGCGGGACCGCTGACGGAGGCGGACCGCGACTTCGTCGTCAAGGTGCGGGCCGCGGGACTGTGGGAGTTCCCCGCCGGTGAGCTGGCCCTGAAGAAGGGCACGACCCCGGCGGTGCGCACGGCGGGGCAGCACCTGGTGAACGGGCACTCGAACCTCGACGACGCCGACCGCAGGGTGGCCGCGCAGCTGGGCATCACGATTCCCAACCTGGCGAGCCCCCAGCAGCAGGGGTTCGTGTCCACGCTGACCGCCGACACGGGCAAGAAGTTCGACGAGGACCTCGCCAACATCCTGCGGGTGACGCACGGCCAGATCTTCCCGGTCATCGCCAACATCCGGGCCACCACCAGGAACACCCTGGTCAGGCAGCTCGCCGACCAGGCGAACGACACGGTTCTCGACCACATCACGGTGATGGAGCAGACGGGTCTGGTGAACTTCGACTCGGTGCTGTTCCAGGAGACGACCCCGCCGAAGCTCCCGAAGAGCGACACGACCCCGCCGGTGCCCGCGCCCGGCGAGCCGACCATGGTCCTCTCCCCGCCCCCGGGCTTCACCCCGCCGCCGTCGACGCCCGCGACGAACCCCTCCCCGGCGCCGACCACGGGCTGAGCCCGCGGCCCCCCGACCGTCGGTGGGCGCGGGCACGGGCACGGGCCGCGACGGGGCCCGGAACGGGCGTGGACGCACGGAGGGGTTCACGGTCGGCCGGGCTCCGGACCGGCCCGTGACCGCCCGCCCGCGCCCCTGGCTCCAGGATCCCGGCCGCCGCCGGGCGCACGAAGGTGGGCCCGGCGCTCACCGGGGGAATGAGCGCCGGGCCCGTGGAGAATGGTCGCGGCGAGCCGGGGGAAGGCGGCGAGGCGCGGCGTGTCACCGGTCGCGCCGGTCGCACGAGGTACTCGCGCCACAGCTCGCACACATAGTCGAGCAGCCCCGAGCGGGTGTCAACCTCGTTGAAAGCGCTACGACTTTGGCGTCGTCGTCCGCTACTCCGCTACTCGGCGGCCTGCTCCGCCGACGGCGCGAGCCCCGCCGTCCACTTCTCCTCGATCCGGGCGACCTTCCACACCACCAGGGCGACCGCCCAGGTGACGAAGAAGAGCCCGACGATCACGAAGCCGATGGTGTTGAGGTCGAGGCCGCCGATCCAGTCCCAGAACGCGCCGTGCAGCCCGAGCTTCTCGGACAGGAGGCCGAGCAGTTCCACGGTGCCGATGATCAGCGCGACGGCGACGGACAGGCCCGTGATGGTGAGGTTGTAGTAGACCTTGCGCACCGGCTTGGAAAAGGCCCACTCGTAGGCGAAGTTCATGAACGAGCCGTCGATGGTGTCGAGCAGCGACATGCCGGCGGCGAAGAGCACGGGCAGGCACAGGATCGCGTACCAGGGCAGCCCGGAGGCGGCGCCCGAGCCGGCGAGGACGAGCAGCGCGATCTCGGTCGCGGTGTCGAAGCCGAGGCCGAAGAGCAGGCCGAGCGGGTACATCTGCCAGGGCTTGGTGATCGACTTCATCACGCGTCCGAGGATGCGGTTCATGAAGCCGCGGTTGTTGAGCTGCTCCTCCAGCGCCGCCTCGTCGTACTGCCCCGTGCGCATCCGCCGGAACACCTTCCAGATGCCGGCCAGGATGACGAGGTTGATCGCGGCGATGACGTAGAGGAACGTGCCGGAGACCGTCGTGCCGATGACGCCCGTCACGTCGTGCAGTTCGGAGTTGTCGTCCCGGACCGGGCCGGCCAGCGTGCGCACCCCGAGCGAGAGCAGCAGCGCCAGGCCGAACACGATGCTGGAGTGGCCGAGCGAGAACCAGAACCCGACGGACAGGGGCCGCTGGCCCTCGCCCATCAGCTTGCGGGTGGTGTTGTCGATCGCCGCGATGTGGTCCGCGTCGAAGGCGTGCCGCATGCCCAGGGTGTACGCGGTCACGCCGATGCCGACGCCGAAGGACTTCTCCCCGATGGTGTAGTGCTCGGGCGCGACGATCCCGACGAGCGTGAACCATCCGATGACGTGCAGGGCCAGGATGAACGCGGCCATCCCGCCGAGCCGGCCCCACTCCTGCCGTGTGAGGGACGTGCGCATCCTGGGGAAGGACGGGGACATGGGGGCCTTTCGTCGCCGGGTAGCGCAATCCCCAGTCTCCGGGTACTGCGGATCCCACCCTGATGCACCTGTCCGCCATTTGCAAGACGGTCGCAACAGGGCTGGGGCCCGGGGCCCGGCTACCCGTCCATCCGCTCCACGGCTTCCTTCGCCTCCTTGAGACCGGCACCCGTCAGCTCGCGGTACACCTTGATCGCCTGGATCCTCCTGCCGTCGCGCACCAGGGCCGCTACCTGCTCCAGGACCGGCTCCTCGGGCGTGACGCCCAGCCGGTCGAGGACCAGGTCCAGTTTCCGCTCGACCTGGACCAGCCGGCGGTCGACGCGTCTGACCCTGGCCTCGACACCGGCGTATCCGGCGGGAAGGAGGATGACGACGAGGAAGAGGATCCATATGTCCATGGGCGGGATCCTATGAACGGGGCGTGCCTGAGGGCCGTTCGGCGCGCTCGGCGGCACGTGTGCTCCGGCTCACGTCGGCCCGGTCGGCGAGGAAGGCGTCCAGCGGGGGCGCCGCCTGAACGGTCCCCCACCGCTGGCCCCGGGCACCGCCCGCGCCGAAGCTGGCCCCATGGACGCCGCGCCCCTGGACGGCCCGCCCGACGGGCAGCCGCCCTTCGAGGACCGTACCGACTTCGAGAACGCCGACCGGGGATTCGTCGCCGCGCTCGTACCCGGGACGGTGGCGGGCGAGGACGGGCGGGTCGTGTGGGACGCCGACGCGTACGGGTTCCTCGACGCGGACTGCCCCGCCACCGCGCACCCCGGGCTGTGGCGGCAGTCGCGGCTGTGCGCCCGGCAGGGGCTGTACGAGGTGACCGAGGGCGTGTTCCAGGTGCGCGGGCTCGACCTGTCCAACATGACGCTCGTGGAGGGCCGCGAGGGCGTCGTGGTCGTGGATCCGCTGATCTCCGCCGAGTGCGCCGCCGCCGCTCTGGCCCTGTACCGGCGCCACCGGGGGGAGCGGCCCGTCACCGGCCTCGTCTACACCCACAGCCACGTGGACCACTTCGGCGGTGCCCGGGGGGTGCTGCCGGGCGACCTGGACGGGGGCGTGCCGGTGCTCGCGCCCACCGGGTTCCTGGAACACGCGGTCAGCGAGAACGTGTTCGCCGGGCCCGCGATGGCCCGGCGCTCCGGGTTCATGTACGGCGCGCGGCTGCCGAAGGCGCCCGACGGGCAGATCGGCACCGGCCTGGGCACGACCCTGTCCTCGGGCACGGTCACGCTCGTCCCGCCCACGGTCGACATCACGCACAGCGGGCAGACGGAGGTCGTGGACGGCGTCCGCATGCTGTTCCAGCTGACGCCGGGCACCGAGGCCCCCGCCGAGATGAACCTCCTCTTCACCGAGCAGCGCGCCCTGTGCATGGCCGAGAACGTCACGCACACCCTGCACAACATCCTGACCCTGCGCGGCGCCCAGGTCCGCGACGCCCGCGTCTGGTCCCGCTATCTGGACGAGGCCATCGACTTCTTCGGCGACGGCTACGACGTGGCCCTCGCCTCGCACCACTGGCCGACCTGGGGGCACGAGAACGTCGTACGGCTGCTGGGCGAGCAGCGCGACCTGTACGCGTACCTGCACGACCAGACGCTGCGGCTGCTGAACAACGGCCTGACCGGCACGGAGATCGCCGAGGAGCTCCGGCTGCCCCCGGCCCTGGAGCGCGCCTGGCACGCGCGGGGCTACTACGGCTCCCTGAGCCACAACGCCAAGGCCGTCTACCAGCGGTACATGGGCTGGTACGACGGCAACCCGGCCCACCTGTGGGAGCATCCGCCGGCCGCGCTGGCCGCCCGGTACGTGGAGGTGGCGGGCGGCCCCGAGGCGATGCTCGCGGCGGCCCGCCGGTACGCGGAGGCGGGGGACCTGCGCTTCGCGGCGACGCTCCTGGACCACGTCGTGTTCGCGGACCCGGACCACGCCCAGGCCAGGAGCGCGCTCGCCGAGGTGTACGAACGCCTGGGGCACGGCGCGGAGAACGGGACCTGGCGCAACATCTACCTGACCGGCGCGCAGGAACTGCGGGGGGACACCGGCGGAGCCGCCGTCACCACGGACACCCCCGAGATGACCTCGGCCCTCACCGTCGACATGCTGCTGGACTCCCTCGCGGTCCGCGTCGACGGGCTCCGGGCGGCCCGGGAGCCGCGGCTGATCGTGGACCTCATCGTGATCGACGAGGAGCGGCGCCACCGGATCAACCTGGAGCACGGCGCCCTGACCCACCGCGGCCTCCCCCTGCACCACACCCCGAAGCCGCACGCGGGCCTGACCCTCACCCTCACCCGCGCCGAACTGCTCGGCCTGCTGGCGGGCAAGGGCCTGGCGGGCATCGCCACGGACGGCGACCGCACCCTCCTCAAACGCCTGTTCTCCTACGTGACCGGCCCGGACCGCGCGTTTCCCGTGGTGACCCCGTGACCCCGGCACCGACCCCGTGCCCCGCCCCGGTGACGCTGTTGCCCGAGGGGAACTGCCGGACAGGCCCTACGGCTGCGGCTGTGCCTGGGGTTCGTGGTGCAGGCGGCGCAGGTGCTGCCGCACATGGTCGAGGGCACCCTCCCTGCGGCCCGGTACCCGCTGCCTCAGGTCGGCCAGCGCCGGCCCCAGTTCGCCCGCACGCGCCGCGTCGTCGATACGGCCCCACTGGTGGTGGGCCCGGTCGACGGCCGACTCCACCGGCGCGGCCCCCGGGCTGAGCCCCGCCGACAGCCGGATGTTGGCCACCGCCAGCCAGATCTCGCAGCTGAGGCCCGCGTCGCCGGCGAACATCGCGAGGTCGGCGCGCACCTCCATCCAGTGCAGGACCTCCTCGGAGGCCGGACCGTGCTGCCGCAGTGCCGTCCGCTCCCACCGCTCGGCCAGCTCCGCCGCCTCCGCGTGCCGGCCGTCCCGCACGGCGGCGGCGAGTTCCGCGTGCGGGTCCGGGGCGGCGAAGGAGGCGGCCGCGGGCGGGGCGGGGGGCGCGAGGGTGAGGTCGCCGCGCGCACCCGGCTCCCCGTGGGCGCGCGCCAGGGTCGCCTCGTGCAGGGTGTGCGGGTCCGGGCGGTGCCCGCTGCGCAGGAGGGTGGCCAGGGCCTTCATGTACGCCGGGGACGCCGGGCCGCGGCGTGCCGGCGGCGGGGCGACACGGCCGTACAGCGCGACGGCCGGACCGCAGTCCAGGGCACCGGCGCGCACCTGCTGCCAGGCCTCCTGGTCCGCGTGCAGATCGGCGAACACCGTCGTCGTGCCGGGAGCCCGCAGCCGCAGCTCCTCGCGGATCCAGTGCCAGGGCAGGCCGGTGTACCGGATCGTCGACGGCGTGGTGCGGGCCAGGGCGAGGTGCGGCAGCCGCTGTCGGCGGTCGACGTGCAGCTGCCCCGTCAGGAACAGCGTCAGCGGGCCGGGCGCGGCCGCCGCCGCACGCAACCAGGTGAGCACCGCCTGCGGTTCCAGCGGGTCGGCGAGCTCCACCACGTTGGCCGTGTCCGTGCCGGACAGCACCGACGGGGCCACGGCGGCGAGCACCGGGAGCACGGAGGCCGCGTCCACCAGACGCCCCTTGCCCACCGGTGAGGCGGCGAGCAGCAGCACGGTTCCCGGCATGGTCTTCTTTCCCCGATCGTCAGCTACGCCAGCACCGTAGCCGCTGCGCGTGCGAAGGCGCGACGAAAGACCGGCAAACCCCCCTCGGGTGGATCCATCGACCCCTGCGGACAGGCCGGTTGCCCCTACGGCCAGACCTGCTTCGTTTCAGCCGATCACACGCGAGTCGGCTGATAGCGTGCGGGCGATCTCCCCACGTCCAGGACCCCCGCGCCGGAAAGAACACGCATCCCTTGATGAGCGACATGACGGCCGAGGCGGCCGAGAACGCCTTCCTTCCGGGTGGCCGGCGCCGGCACCGCAAGCCGAGACAGAACGCCACGGGAACCGGCCTGCGCCGCGCGCTCGTCGTCGCCCTGGCCGTGCCCGTGGTGTCCGCGGCCGTCTCCGGCCCCTCCGCCTTCGCCGCCGGCAAGGGCTCCGGCGCGACGGCCAAGCCCGACCGACCGGACCCCGCCGACCAGCGGATGGCCAAGAACCTGGCGAGCCGCGTCCTGGACCAGCGGCTGGGCTCCCACGTGAGCGGCGTGGTCCTCGACGCCGCCTCGGGCAAGACGCTCTGGGGCCACAACGCCTCCACGGCGCTGATGCCGGCGTCCAACGCCAAGCTCGTCACGTCGACCGCCGCGCTGACCGTGCTCGGCCCCGACCACCGCTTCACCACGAAGGTCGTCTACGGGGACGGCACCCTGACCCTCGTCGGCGGCGGCGACCGCACGCTGACCACCGCCGACCTCACCGAGCTGGCGAGGACCGCGGTCGCCGGGCTCAAGGCCGCCGGGCTGTCCTCCGTGAAGGTCGCCGTCGACGACAGCCTGTTCCCGGCGCCCACCCTGGCCACGGGCTGGAACGACGGCTACTACCCCGACACCGTCGCCCCGGTCCGCGCGCTGGTCGTGGACGGGCACGGCGTCCAGGACACCTCCGTCGACGCCGGCCAGGTCTTCGCCCGGCAGCTCGCCGCGAGCGGGGTCGCGGTCACCGGCGACGTCACCCGCGCCACCGCCCGCACGACGGACGTACCGGTGGCGCAGCACACGTCGGGGCCGCTGTCGGGCATCGTCCGCACGATGCTCAAGCACAGCGACAACGACATCGCCGAGACCCTGCTGCGCATGACGGCCCTGGCCGCCGGCCACCCGGCCACGTTCGAGGGCGGCACCGAGGCCGTGCGCCATGTGCTCAGCACGGTGTACGGCGTCTCGCTCGCCCACTTCGAGCTCCACGACGGCAGCGGACTGTCCCGGTCCGACCGCATCCCGGCCGCCACCCTCGCCCAGGTCCTCGAACTTCCCACGCGGCACCAGTACGCGCAGACCCTCGCCGCCGTCCTCGACGGCCTGCCCGTGGCCGGCGACGCGGACGGCACGCTCGGGCCGGACTACGGCCGCTTCGACGACGCCGACTCCCGGTGCGCCGTGGGCAAGGTGCGCGCGAAGACCGGCACGCTCACCGGCGCTCTCGCGCTGAGCGGCCTGACACAGGGCAAGGACGGCAGGTGGAAGGTCTTCTCCTTCGTGGAGAACGGCGCCACGGCCGACCCGGACGCCACCAAGGACGCCCTGGACGGCCTCGCGGCGACCGTCAACGGCTGCTACGCGTAGGCACGCGGGGCGGGCGTCTGCGGACGGCGAAGATCGTCGTGTCGTCCTCCAGGTGCCCGCCGCTGTGCCGCAGCGTGCAGTCCCGCACCAGGCGGACCAGGTTCCCGGGCTCGGCCGCACGCGGATCCTCGGCCAGGGCCCGGGCCACCGTCTCCCGCAGCGGGAAGAACTCCCCGGCCGCGTCCCGCGCCTCGCTCACCCCGTCCGTGAACAGCAGCAGCGTCTCGCCGTCCGCGAGGGGCAGCCGCATCGGCGGCGGCAGGCCCTCGCCCAGCGCGGCCAGGCCGACCGGGAGCCCCTGCCCGAGGGGCAGCGCCCGTACGCCGTCGGCGGAGACCACCAGCGGGGGCTCGTGGCCGAAGTTCACGACCTCCACGTACGACGATCCGCCGGGCTGCGCCGCCGCCGACCCGCCCGGCGGCTCCTCCCGCGCCGCGCGCCGCGGGAAGCCGACCAGGACGGCGGTGGCGAAGCGTTCGTCGTCGTCGCGGCCGATGGCCGCGCAGTACATCACGTGCCGCCGCATCCTCGCCTCCAGCCGCGCGGCCACCGAGGCGAGGCGGGGTTCGTGGTACCCGGCCTCACGGAACGTGCCCAGCAGTCCCGAGGCCGCCGCGACCGCGCCGAGCCCCTTGCCCTGCACGTCGCCGAGCAGGACCCGGGTGCCGCGCGGCCCCGGCTGGATGTCGTAGAAGTCGCCGCCGACCCGGGCCACACTGTCCGCGGGAAGGTAGACGGCCGCGTGGTCGAGGCCGCCGAACCCGGCGGGCAGCGGGCGCAGCACCGCACGCCGCGTGGTGTCGGCGACGTCCTGCATGTGCAGCATGCGCCGCTCGCCGCGCAGCCGGACCCCGCACGCCACCACCGCGAACGCGCCGCCCACCACCACCAGGATGAAGTCGGGCAGCCCGGACCGGTACTGGGGCGGCCAGGCGCGGTCCTCCAACTCGTAGGTGAGGACGGCCAGCAGGGCGATGACCACGGTGCCGCGCAGCCCGCACAGCGCGGCGGCGATACCGGGGACCAGCACGACCCACGAGATGGTCCGGAAGTCGCCGCGGGTCAGCCAGTCGACCGCGGGAATGGCTGCGAGCAGCAGGACGGGCGGCAGCCAGGCCGCGCTGCGTCCGCGCACCCGCAGCAGCGAGTGGGTGGTCGACAGGGCGTCGGCGCCGGCGGGGTCGCGCACGGCTCCGGGGCGCCGCACGCGCGGGGCCGGAGCCCCCGCGTCCTGGGCGGGGCCGTCCAGCACCGACTCGTCGGGCACGGAGACGGCGGGCAGCGGGTCGTCGCCCTGCCGGTCGGGGAGCGAGACTCCGAGGGCGGGATGGGCGCCGCCGGGGGCGCGCCGCGGGAGCGGCCGCGGGAAGCGATGCCCGCCCGCGGGAGCGCCGCCCGGATCCCTGGGCGGGTGCCGCTCTCCCCGGCCCTCCTGCGGCGGCGGGTCGTGGGGCGGTCGCCTGGGCACCGAGGCTGCCGCCGTCTCAGTAGGCCACCGACATGCGGGCCCGTGGATGCGCGTCACGCTCCAGTTCGTCCACGCACGCGACCGCGTAGTCCTCGGCGCTGATCCTGCTGGCTCCGTTCTCGTCGGTGAGCAGCCGGTCGCCGTCCGTGCGAAAAATCCCCGTGCGCTCACCGGGGGCGAGCTCGGCGGCGGGCGAGACGTACGTCCAGTCCAGGTCGTCCACCTCGCGGTAGAGCCGCAGGACGTCGCGGTGGGCGCGCGCCTCGGCCAGCAGTTCCCCCGGGAAGTCCGGCTGGTCCACCAGCTCCTGGCCGGGCGCCACCTCCAGGCTGCCCGCGCCCCCGACCACGACCATCCGAGGCACCCCGGCCTCCCGTGTGCCCCGCAGCAGGGAGCGGTTCAGCGCGAGGAACGGCTCCCCCGGCTCCGTGCCGTCCCGCGGTGGCGCGCACGCGCTGACCACCGCGTCCGCCCCCGCCACCAGCGCGGCGACGCCGGCCGGGTCCGAGGCATCGGCCGCCGCGGCCGTCACACCGGGCACGGGCGACTGCCCGGAGCGGCTCACGGTCGTGACCCGGTGGCCGCGCCGCACCGCCTCCGCCGCGATCCGGCGGCCCACCATGCCCGTGGCCCCGAACAGCACGATCCTCATGAGGCCCAGCGAAACACGCCCCCGACGCCCCCGCATCCCGACTTGCCGGGTGCCCGGGCCGGGTGTGCGCTGGATGCGGGGGGAGCGGGGGGCGAGGAGAGAGGAGCGTTCCATGGCTCACGCGGCACCCGTGCCCAGGACCACCCACGCGCCCGCCACCCGCCGGGGCGCCGGGATCGAACCGCACCGCCCGCCGGACATCCTCGGCACCCGCACCCACGGGATGGCGCGGCTCGCCGTCCCCGTCGCCCTCGGGCTCGTCTACGGCTACTGGGCCGCGGCCAATCGGCGCGACGCCGGCCCCATCACCGGCTGGAACCTGCTGTTCGGCTTCGTCTGCGCGGTCGTCTTCGCCGTGCTGTGCCACGCGCTGCTGAGAAGGACACCGGGCCTGCGACGCGAGCGGCGCGCGGCGCTGTGGGCCGTGTTCGCGGGCGTCGCCTTCGGCTTCCTCTACAGCCAGACCGGCCACAGCGTGCTGCGCAGTTGCGGCATCTCCCTGGCGGTGGCCGTGGCGGTGTTCCTGTTCGACTACTACCGGTACTACACGCACGAGGATCCGGGCGACGAGCACTGGCGCATGGTCTGACGCCGCGAGGCGCCCTTCCCCGCCCCCCTCACACCCGAGGCCCCGGTCGTCGGCCGCGCCGACGCCGGGGCCTCGCGCGTCGCCCTTCCGCACGCCGGACGGATCCGCCACCGCGCGCACCACCTCCTTGCGCCATCCGATGGTCACATCCACTCATATGCACGTATTTCTTACGTCCTTACCGCGCCGACCGCGCGAGGGCGCGGTTCGCTTGAGGACGTGTCCCGACGTCTCAGGAGCGTGCTCTCCTCGCTGCTGGTCGGCCTCGCGTGCCTGCTCGCGCCGCTGGGCGTGCTCGCCGCGTGGGCGACGTACGGCATCGAGGACGGTGCCCGCTACGCCGCGACCACCGCCCCCCTGGCGTCCGACGCCCAGGTGCGGGAGGCGGTCGCGTCCGCGGTCACCGACGGGATCATGCGCGAGATGCACGTCGGCCCGCCCCTGCGCGGTTCGGTGCACGCCTTCGTCCATGACGCGGTCCACTCGTTCACCGGCACCCCCGCCTTCCGCACCGCCTGGGACACGGCGAACCTCACGGCCCACGACGCCGTGATGCGCGCGCTGCGCGACAACGGGGACCGCCCGGTCACCATCGACCTCGCCCCCGCCGCCGAGCGCATGAAACGGCAGCTCACCGCCGAGCACGTGCCGTTCGCGGGCCGGATCCCGGTCGCGCACACGGAGGTCACCCTGCTGCGGTCGGCGGATCTGGCGAGGCTCAGGAAGGGGTTCCACGTGCTCGAAGTCGCCGGTTTCTGGCTGCCCGTCGCCGCGGTCGGGTTCGCCCTGACCGGCATCCTGGTGGCCGTGTGCCGGCGCCGGGCCGTGTGCGCGACCGGGCTCGGCACGGCGCTGGGCGCCGCCCTGCTGGTCGTGGCCGTCGCGGTGGGGCGCCGGATGACGCTGGAGGACCTGCCGGCGGACGTCTCGCACGCGGCCGCCGGCGCGGTCTACGACGCGCTCACCAAGACCCTGCGCACGGCCTCCTGGCTGTTGATGGCGCTCGGCCTCACGGTCGCGCTCACCTCGTGGCTGGGCGGCGCCTGGGTACGGCGCCGGCGCGCGTCCGCGGCCACCTCCCAGTCCCCCACGGAACAGCCGACCCGCGTCCAGGCCTGACACCCCCACCGATCCGACCCCAGGAGGCGATCCCCATGGTCCAGCAGACCACCCGCACCCCTCAGCCCGAGCAGTCGGCGTGGGCCACCGGAGGCACGGCGTTCGCCGGGGTCCTGATGCTGGTCGGCGGAGTCATCGGCGTGCTGAACGGCATCGCGGGCATCGCCACCAACGACGTGTACGTCCATGTCGGCGCCTACGTGTACCAGTTCAGCCTCACCGCCTGGGGCTGGATCCACCTGGTGGTCGGCGCGCTGGTCGCCCTCACCGGCTGGGGCGTGATCCAGGGCATGCGCTGGGCGCGCTGGGTGGGCGTGGCCCTCGCGGCCCTGTACGTGATCCTCTACTTCATGTTCCTGCCGTACGCCCCGGTCTGGTCGGTCATCGCCATCGCGATCGGGCTGTTCGTCATCTGGTCCCTGGTGATGACGGAACGCGACGGCCGCACGCCCTGAGGGCTGTCCGCCGGTTGGCGGACGGCGGAAGGGGTGATTCCCCTTTTGTCGGCGCGCCTGGTAACAGCGTGATTGCGGTCTCGACATGAGGTGCTTGCGACAGCTGGACCCTGCCCAGGATCGCCACCCGTGACCGCTAACCTTACGTGTCCGTCCTGGCCAGGGATCTACGGGCACCAACTCACGCGAAGGGTTGCGCACATGGGCATTCTCACTCTCCTGCGGAACGCATTCGGCCGCTCACGCAAGGGTCGCTCCGCCGAGGGGGAGCCCTCGCACGAGACGCCGACGGCTTCGGGACAGGCGACGCCGCAGGGCACGGAGGCGGCCGGCATCCCGGCACAGCAGTCGTCGGACCGCTCCGACGAACACGACCTGGTGTCCGCGGCGTTCAGCAACGTGACGGTACCGAGGCAGGCGACGTCGACGAGCCCGACGGAAGCGGAACGGCCGACCGAGGCAGCCCCGGAGCCCACCGCAACCCCGGCCGCCGAGCCCGAGGCCGAGGTGACCCCGGACACCCAGCCGGAGCCCGCCGCAACCCCGGACCCCGAGCCGGAAGCCGAAGCCACCACGGCAGACACCGAGGCCGAGGTGACCGCCGAGCCCGAGCCGGAAGCCGAGGCAGCCGTCGCAGCTCCCGCCCCCGAGCCGGAGGCCGACGTAACCCCGCTCCCCGAGCCGGAGGTTGAAGCCGCCACGGCGCACACGGAGCCGACGACCGAGGCCACCACCGAGGCCGGCGCAGCCCCGACCGCCGAGCCGGAAGCCGAAGCAGCCCCCGAGCCCGCAGCCGAGGCGACCCCGGACACCCAGCCGGAGCCCACCGCACCCCTCGAGCCGGAGGCCGAAGTCACCCCGGCAGAGACCGAGCCCGAGGCGACCGCCGCACCCGCAGTCGAGGTGACCCCGGACGCCGCGCCGGAGCCCACCGCATCTCCCGAGCCCGAGGCCACCGCCGTCCCGGACACCGAGCCGGAAACCGAATCCACCCCAGCAGAAACCGAGCCCGCGGCCGAGGCGACCGCAGAGCCCGAGCCGGAGGCGGCGGCAGCCGCCGAGCCCGCAGCCGCCGCCGTCCCGGACCCCGAGCCCGAGCCCGAAGCGACCGCCGGCCCCGCGCCCGAGGCGACCCCGGACCCCGAGCCGGAAGCCGAAGCCACCCCGGCAGAGACCGAGCCCGAGGCAACCGCCGAGCCCACGGCCGAGGCGACCCCGGACGCCCAGCCGGAGCCCACCGCGTCCCCCGAACCCGCAGCCGACGCCACCCCGGACCCCGAGCCGGAGGCTGCCTCGGTGGTGGCGGGTGGCGACGGTGGGCTGCACGTGCTTGCGCCGGGGCTCGGGGCCGCTCACGACGCCGCGGCCGCCGCGCTCGACCAGCACGGCCTCACCGGCACCCGCGCCAGGGTCTACCTCGTCCTGGACCGCTCGGCCTCCATGCGCCCGTACTACAAGGACGGCTCCGCCCAGGCCCTCGGCGAGCAGACCCTCGCCCTCGCGGCCCATCTGGACCCCGAGGCCACGGTCCACGTCGTCTTCTTCTCCACCGAACTCGACGGCACCGGCGAGCTGACCCTCACCGAGCACGAGAACAAGATCGACGACCTGCACGCAGGGCTCGGCCGCATGGGCCGCACGAGCTACCACGTGGCGGTGGAGGCCGTGACCGCCCACCACGCACGGTCGGCGGACCCGAGCCTGCCCGCCCTGGTCGTCTTCCAGACGGACGGCGCCCCGGACGCCAAGACCCCCGCCACCCAGGCGCTCACCGACGCCGCCGCGAAGCACCCGGGCGTCTTCTTCTCCTTCGTCGCCTTCGGCACCCCGGAGAACAAGGCGTTCGACTACATCCGCAAGCTCAGGACGGACAACACGTCCGCCTTCCTGGCGGGCGAGACCCCGCGCGAGCTCACCGACGCCGAGGTCTACGAGGGCGTGCTCGCGTCCTGGCGCCCGTAGGCCCGGACATCCCGCGGAGGCCGCCCCTTCCCACCCTTCAGAACGGGAAGCGGGCGGCCCACCCATGTCGGCTACGATTTCAAGGTTCGTAAAGGTTCGTAGACGATGCAGACGGCCCGAAAAGGGACGTATCGTCACCCGACGCAGCGACTTGGGAGCAGCCCGCGATGGCTCGACACCTCATCACCAGCGCCCTTCCGTACATCAACGGGATCAAGCACCTGGGCAACATGGTGGGGTCCATGCTCCCGGCGGACGTGTACTCCCGGTACCTCCGCCGCCGCGGTCACGACGTCCTGTACATCTGCGCGACCGACGAGCACGGCACCCCGGCCGAACTCGCGGCCAAGGAGCTGGGCCTCCCGGTGGCCGAGTTCTGCGCCCAGGCGCACCACGCGCAGAAGGCCGTGTACGACGGCTTCCACCTGGCCTTCGACCACTTCGGCCGCAGCTCCAGCGCCGAGAACACGGAGATCACCCAGCACTTCGCGCGCCGGCTGAACGAGAACGGGTTCATCGAGGAGCGGTCGATCCGCCAGGTCTACTCGCCCGCCGACGGCCGCTTCCTGCCGGACCGCTACGTCGAGGGCACCTGCCCGCACTGCGGCTACGACAAGGCGCGCGGCGACCAGTGCGAGAACTGCACCCGGGTCCTGGACCCCACCGACCTGATCGACCCGCGCTCCGCGATCTCCGGCTCCACCGACCTGGAGGTCCGCGAGACCAAGCACCTGTTCCTGCTCCAGTCCAAGCTCCAGCACGAGGTCGAGGAGTGGGTGGCCCGCCACGAGAAGGACTGGCCGCAGCTCGCCTCCTCCATCGCCCGCAAGTGGCTGACCGAGGGCCTGCACGACCGCGCCATCACCCGTGACCTGGACTGGGGCGTCCCGGTGCCGGCCGACACCTGGCCGGAGCTGGCGGCCGAGGGCAAGGTCTTCTACGTCTGGTTCGACGCCCCGATCGAGTACATCGGCGCGACGAAGGAGTGGGCCGACGCCACCGGCGGCGACTGGAAGTCGTGGTGGTACGAGGCCGACGCGGACGTCCGCTACACCCAGTTCATGGCGAAGGACAACGTCCCCTTCCACACGGTGATGTTCCCGGCCACGGAGCTGGGCGTGCGCGAGCCGTGGAAGAAGGTCGACTACGTCAAGGCGTTCAACTGGCTGACGTACTACGGCGGGAAGTTCTCCACCTCGCAGAAGCGGGGCGTCTTCACCGACCAGGCGCTGGAGATCCTGCCCGCCGACTACTGGCGTTACTTCCTGATCGCCAACGCCCCGGAGTCCGACGACTCGTCGTTCACCTGGGAGCACTTCACCGCCACGGTCAACAAGGACCTCGCCGACACCCTCGGCAACTTCGTCAACCGGGTGCTGTCCTTCTCCCGCAAGCGCTTCGGCGACGGCGTCCCGGCAGGCGGCGAGCCGGGTGAGGCGGAGGCGCGCCTGGGCGAGGAGATCGCGCGTCTCCTCGCGGAGTACGAGGAGCACATGGAGGCCCTCCAGTTCCGCAAGGCGGCGGCGGCGCTGCGCGCGCTGTGGTCGGCGGGCAACTCCTACCTGGAGGAGAAGGCTCCCTGGCTCCAGATCAAGACGGACCAGGACGGCGCGGCCCTCACCCTGCGCACGGCGATGAACCTGATCCACCTGTACGCGGTGGTCTCCGAGCCCCTCATCCCCGGCACGGCGGCGGCGATGCGCGGCGCCTTCACACTCCCGGACGACACGGCGGCGTGGGTCACGGCCGACGAGGCGCGGTCCCTGACCTCGGTGCCGGCCGGCACGCCGTTCACGGTCCCGCCGGTCCTGTTCGCGAAGCTCACGGACGAGGACCTGCAGACGTACAAGGAGCGCTTCGGCGGCGAGAGCGCCGCGTAGGCACAGCGCACCCGGCCGTCGCGGCGGCCGGTCGAGGAGCCCGGGAGGCGGACCGCCTCCCGGGCTCCTTCGCGTCCACGGACCCGGCGGCGGCGCACCCGCGGCCACACGTGGGCGGACACGCCCGAAGAGACAGCGGCCTGATCGCCTCCGTGTCCGCGCTCCCGGTCGTCCCCGCGGCCGTCACCCTCGCCTCCGGCAGCGGCATGCCCGCGGCCGGCATCGTCGTCCGGGACACGAACGGCTCCCTCTACCGCAACGACGGCGACGGCAAGGGCTCGTTCGGCGCGCGCACCCGGATCGCCACGGGATGGGGCGGCTACCGGGCGCTGTCCTGACGGCCCCTCACCCCTACGGCGGCGCCCCGGACCCGTGCGGCCCGGGGCGCCGCCATACTCGGGGGGTGACGTTCCCCGACCCCCACCGGCGGCTGGTCTCGGACGTCGCCGGCGCGAGCATCCCGTACCCGCTGGTCCTCGCCGGCGGCTACGCCCTCCACGCCCACGGCCTGCTCCGGCGCCCGCACGGCGACGTCGACTTCGCCACCGAGAGCCCCGCCCCCATGGAGCGGATCGCGGACGCGCTCGCCCGGGCCCTGCGGACGCGGGGGCGCGGGGTGCGGGCGGGCGCCGTCACCGCGCTCACCGCGCAGCTGACCGTCGGCGACCCGCCGACCGGCGAGTCCTGCGCCCTCGTCCTGCACAAGGAGACGTTCTGGCAGCCCCCGGAGCTGACCGGGTACGGCCTCACGCTCGCCCTCCAGGACGCCGTCGGCACGAAGATCCGCGCCCTGTACGACCGGGGCGCGGCCGTCGACCTGATCGACGCACGGGCGGCGGCACACCGCTTCTCCCTGCCCGACCTGGAGGAACTGGGCCGCCGCCACGCCCTGGACCCCTTCGACCTGCCCACCCTCCAGTCCCGCCTGACCGGCACGGACTTCTACGCCGACCGGGACTTCACCCGGTACGGCCTGGACGAGCTGGAGGTCGGCGCGCTGCGCGCGTGGGCCCAGCACTGGTGCGACGACATCGCGGAGCGGCTCCTGGAGGACGGCGCCCGCCCCGACCCGGACGGCGACGACTACTGACGGAAGGCGGCCAGGCCCGGGGCCGTCTTGGTCGCGACGAACTCCACGATCCGGTAGTCGGCGACCTTCTCCCGCACGAACGGGTCGCCGGCCGCGAGGGCCTCGACGGCCGCGCGGTCCTCGCCGACGGCGACGATCACCCCGCCGTCGCGCGGCACCTTGCGGCCCGAGGCGATGAAGACCCCGGCCTCGTACTGCTCCTCCAGCCAGGCGACATGGTCCGCCAGGGCGGCGTCGACGCGTTCGAGGGGGGCGATGTAGGTGAGTTCGAGGATGAACATGCCCGCCAGCCTAGTGCCGCGCCACGGGCACGCCGGGCCGCACTCCGGACACGGCGAAGGGGGGCGGTCGCCGACGTCGCGTGGTCGTCGGCGACCGCCCCCCGTTCGGTGGACGCGGGTCCCGCCCGTTACTTGGGCTGCGGCTTGCGGATGTCCAGGTGCAGCTCGCGCAGCCGGCTCTCGTCCAGCTCCGTCGGCGCGCCCATCATCAGGTCCAGCGCGTTCCCGTTGAGCGGGAAGGCGATGGTCTCGCGGATGTTCGGCTCGTCCGCCAGGAGCATGACGATGCGGTCCACGCCCGGGGCGATGCCGCCGTGCGGCGGGGCGCCGAAGCGGAAGGCGCGGAGCATGCCCGCGAACTTCTCCTCGACGGTCTCGCGGTCGTAGCCCGCGATCTCGAACGCCTTGAGCATGATCTCCGGCTCGTGGTTCCGGATGGCGCCGGAGGACAGCTCGACGCCGTTGCAGACGATGTCGTACTGCCAGCCCAGGATGTCCAGCGGGTCCTGGGTCTCCAGGGCCTCAAGGCCGCCCTGCGGCATCGAGAAGGGGTTGTGCGAGAAGTCGATCGCGCCGGTCTCCTCGTCCTTCTCGTACATCGGGAAGTCGACGATCCAGCAGAAGCGGAAGACGCCCTCCTCGAAGTGCCCGGCACGCTTGGCGGCCTCGACCCGCACCGCGCCCATGATCTTCGAGACGTCCTCGAACTCGCCCGCGCCGAAGAACACGGCGTGACCGGCGGCCAGCTGGAGCCGCTTGGTCAGCTCCGCGACGTCGTCCTCGGTCAGGAACTTGGCGATCGGGCCGGTCAGCGAACCGTCCTCGCCGACCCGCACCCAGGCCAGGCCCTGCGCGCCCTGCGAGACGGCGTACTCACCGAGCTGGTCGAAGAACCTGCGGGGCTGGGCGGAGACGTCCGGCACGGCCAGCGCGCGCACGTGCTTGCCCGCGAACGCCTTGAAGCCCGAGCCCGCGAAGACGTCGGAGATGTCCACCAGCTCCAGCTTGGCGCGCAGGTCCGGCTTGTCCGAGCCGTACTTCAGCATCGCCTCGCGGAACGGGATCCTCGGGAACGGCGAGGTGACATGGCGGCCGCCGCCGAACTCCTCGAACAGCTCCGTCATGAGCTTCTCGATCGGCTGGAAGACGTCCTCCTGCTCGACGAAGCTCATCTCGACGTCGAGCTGGTAGAACTCGCCCGGCGAGCGGTCCGCGCGGGCGTCCTCGTCGCGGAAGCAGGGCGCGATCTGGAAGTAGCGGTCGAAGCCGGAGATCATCAGCAGCTGCTTGAACTGCTGGGGGGCCTGCGGCAGGGCGTAGAACCGGCCCGGGTGCAGCCGGGAGGGCACGACGAAGTCGCGGGCGCCCTCGGGGGAGGTGGCGGACAGGATCGGCGTCGCCATCTCGTTGAAGCCGAGCGCGGTCATCTTGTGGCGGATCGCGGAGATCACCGCCGTACGCAGCATGATGTTGCGGTGCATGCGCTCGCGGCGCAGGTCCAGGAAGCGGTACTCCAGGCGCCGCTCCTCGTTGACCCCGTCCTCGGCGTTGATCGTGAAGGGGAGCGGCGCGGCCTCGCCGAGCACCTCCACCTCGCCGACCTCGATCTCGATCTCACCGGTCGGCAGGTCCGCGTTCACGTTCTCCGCGCCACGGGAGACGACCTTGCCGTCGGCGCGGACCACCGTCTCCTTGGACAGCTTGTCCAGCGTCTCGTAGGCGGGCGTGCCGGGGCGGGCCACGAGCTGCGTGATGCCGTAGTGGTCGCGCAGATCGATGAAGAGGATGCCGCCCAGGTCGCGCCGATTGTGCAGCCAGCCGCTCAGCCGGACGTCGCCGCCGACGTCAGAGGCGCGGAGCTCGCCGCAGGTGTGGGACCTGTACCGATGCATCGTCGTTCATCCAGTCTTCGCGGATCGGGGTCGGTCCGGGGTGGTCGCTCGCCCCGGCGCCTCCGGGCAGGCACGGCCCGGACCCGTCAAGGGTACCGGCCGCCCCGCGATCACCTCCCCCTCGTGGTCGGGGGGCCGCGGTCCGATCCTCGTGGAGCTCCTGGCCGACGCCTGGGGGGCAGGTCCCCGGGGCGAGGGCAGGACGCTCTGGTTCGAGCCGCGCGAGGAGCCCGCGACCGGCGGGACGGAGAGCCCGCGACGGGTGCCCGCGACCGGGGCGGCATTCCGGGAGGACCTGCCGGTCGGGTGAGGGCGCGCGAGCGGGTGACCTCCGGGTCAGGGCCCGGGGTGCCCGCCCGTGTCCGCCCCGCCCCGCGGGCCGGCGCCCGACGCCGGCCCGCCGTCCCCCTCCGCGTACCGTCCGCGCAGCTCATGGGCGACGCCGAACGCCGCCGCCGTCAGCGGCACCGCCAGCAGCATCCCCAGGATTCCGGCGACCGAGGCCCCCGCGGTGATCGCCAGCAGCACCGCCGCCGGGTGCATCCGCACCGTCCGGCTCTGGATCAGGGGCTGGAGCACGTGCCCCTCCAGCAGCTGCACGGCGAGGACCACGCCGAAGGCCCACAGCGCGATGACGAAGCCGCGGTCGGCGAAGGCGACCAGGATCGCGAGCGCACCGGACAGGAACGCCCCGAGGTAGGGGATGTACGCGCCGACGAACACCAGGGCCCCCAGCCCGACCGCGCCCGGGACGCGGAGGATCAGCAGGCCCACGGTGATGCAGACCGCGTCGATCAGCGCGATGACCGTCGTCCCGCGCATGAACCCCTCGACCGCCTCGAAGGCGCGCCGCGCCATGGCCTCCACGGTGTCGCCGCTGCCCCGCGGCGCCAGGGAGCGCAGCAGGGGCGCGGCCCGGTGGGAGTCGCGCAGGAAGAAGAAGACCAGCAGCAGGGCGAGGACGGCCATGGCGATGGTCTCGCCGACGACGCTGACGCCGCTGATGACGTTGGAGGCGGCGGTCCCGCCGAACTTGGTGAGCAGTTCCTTGGAGTGGGCGGCCAGGTCGTCGAGCGAGGTCCCGGCCGCCCCGAAGTGCCGGGCGACGGACTGGGCCGCGTGCCGCACCGATTCGATGATCTGATCGCCGCTGTCCATGAGCGCGGCGACCACGATGTACACCGCCCCGCCCACCACGGCCACCACCGCCACACAGGTGACGACGGCGGCCGGTGAACGGGGGATGCCGGCCTGGACGAGCCGCCGGTACAGCGGCCCGAGCAGCGCGGTGCCGAGCAGGGCGAGCAGCACGGGCACGACCGCCGTACGCAGCACGGCGCACAGCTCGACCACGACCCAGCCGACCCCGCTGACCAGCAGCGCCACGACGCACCAGGCGGCGAGCCGGCGCACGGGGCCGGGGAGGAGATGCACCTTCCCAGCCGACCACGCGCCGGGCGGCCTGTCCTGCGCGGACAACCCGCCCGGGTGACCCTCGGGGGCCCTTGCGGATCGGGCGCCCCCGAAGGGGCGAGGGGAACCGCGCGACCGGCCACGACGGCGCCGCGGACGACGGGCCCCTCGGGCGAGGGACCGGGTCCCGGGTCAGGCGCCCTGGGGGCCCTTCTCCGTCATGCCGTGCACCGCGGGAACCGTCCCGAGGCGGCCCTTCTGGAAGTCCTCGAACGCCTGCTGGAGTTCTTCCTTGCTGTTCATGACGAACGGGCCGTAGTGCGCCATCGGCTCGCGGATGGGCTGCCCGCCGAGCAGGACGACCTCCAGGTCCGGCGTGTGGGCGTCCTGCCGCTCGTCCGCGCGGACGGTGATCGAGGACCCCGCGCCGAACACGGCGGTCTGGCCGAGGTGGATCGGACGCCGCTCCGTGCCCACGCTGCCGCGGCCGGCGAGGAGGTAGGCGAGGCCGTTGAAGTCCTCCCGCCAGGGCAGGGTGACCTCCGCGCCCGGCGCCACGGTGGCGTGGACCAGGGTGATCGGGGTGTGGGTGACACCGGGGCCCTGGTGACCGTCGAGCTCACCGGCGATGACACGCAGCAGCGCGCCGCCGTCGGGGGTCGTCAGGAGCTGGACCTGGCCGCCGCGGATGTCCTGGTAGCGCGGGGCCATCATCTTGTCCTTGGCCGGCAGGTTGACCCACAGCTGGATGCCGTGGAACAGGCCGCCGGACAGGACGAGCGACTCCGGCGGCGCCTCGATGTGCAGCAGGCCCGAGCCCGCGGTCATCCACTGGGTGTCACCGTTGGTGATCGTGCCGCCGCCGCCGTGGGAGTCCTGGTGGTCGAAGATCCCGTCGATGATGTAGGTCACGGTCTCGAAGCCGCGGTGCGGATGCCAGGGCGTGCCCTTGGGCTCGCCCGGCGCGTACTCCACCTCGCCCATCTGGTCCATCATGATGAACGGGTCGAGGTGGCGGTAGTGGATCCCGGCGAACGCGCGGCGGACCGGGAAGCCCTCGCCCTCGAAGCCGCTGGGCGCCGTGGTGACACCGAGGACGGGGCGGGCCGACGCGTCCGCGGGTGCGACCACACGGGGCAGGGTCAGCGGGTTCTCGACAGTCACTGCAGGCATGTTCGTGACCTCCTTGTGGTCCCACTTTAGTTGACGATTGAACTTTCTGCCAGCCTCAACACGAAAGGCCCGGAGGGCATTCCCTCCGGGCCTTCGCCGTGCGCGCGATCCGGTCGCACCGGCGCGCGGTCAGCCGTACATCCGGCGCATCGCGAACTCCACCATCTGCTCCACGGCCTTCGCGTCGAAGACCATCCGGTGCTCCCCCTCCATGTCGAGGACGAACCCGTACCCGGTCGGCAGCAGGTCGATCACCTCCGCGCCCGTGATCACGAAGTACTTGGACTCCTTGCCCGCGTAGCGCCGCAGCTCCTTGAGCGTGGTGAACATCGGGATCACCGGCTGCTGGGTGTTGTGCAGGGCGAGGAAGCCCGGGTTGTCACCGCGCGGGCAGTAGACCTTGGAGGTGGCGAAGATCTGCTGGAAGTCCTCGGCCGCCATCGACCCGGTGGTGAACGCGCGGACCGCGTCCGCGAGCGACGGCGGCGACGGCTCGGGGTAGAGCGGAGCCTGCTGGCCGTACCCGCCGGGCATCTGCCCGCCCGGCATCGCCCCGGGCATCTGCTGCTGCGGCGGGGTGTACTGCGCGCCCGCGTCCTGGTAGCCGTACATGCCCCAAAGAGTAGTAGGCCACATAAGAGCCACCAGGGGTTGATTCTTATTACCGACGGGTAGCATCATCGGAGCCACTAGTCGTTACCGGTCGGTACCACCAGGCGCCGACCAGGTGGTACGTGAACCAGACGCGAGGAGTCAGTGCCTCGCCGATCCCGCTACGGAGCCGTCGCCATGGGGCACTACAAGTCGAATCTCCGCGACATCGAGTTCAACCTCTTCGAGGTGCTCGGCCGCGACAAGCTGTACGGCACCGGCCCGTTCGCGGAGATGGACACGGACACCGCGAAGAGCATCCTGGAGGAGCTCACCCGCCTCTCGGAGAACGAGCTGGCCGAGTCCTTCACCGACGCCGACCGCAACCCTCCGGTCTTCGACCCCGAGACGAACACCGCACCGGTCCCGGCGTCCTTCAAGAAGAGCTACAAGGCCTTCATGGACTCCGAGTACTGGCGCCTGGGCCTGCCCGAGGAGATCGGCGGCACCACCGCCCCGCCGTCCCTGATCTGGGCCTACGCGGAGCTGATCCTCGGCGCCAACCCGGCCATCTGGATGTACTCCTCCGGCCCGGCCTTCGCCCGCATCCTCTTCGAGGAGGGCACCGAGGAGCAGCAGAAGCTCGCCAAGATAGCCGTCGACAGGACCTGGGGCTCCACCATGGTGCTCACCGAGCCGGACGCCGGCTCGGACGTGGGCGCCGGCCGCACCAAGGCCGTGCAGCAGCAGGACGGCTCCTGGCACATCGAGGGCGTCAAGCGCTTCATCACCTCCGGTGAGCACGACATGGAGGAGAACATCCTCCACTACGTCCTCGCCCGCCCCGAGGGCGCCGGCGCCGGCACCAAGGGCCTGTCCCTCTTCCTCGTCCCGAAGTACCTCTTCGACTTCGAGACCGGTGAGCTGGGCGAGCGCAACGGCGTGTACGCCACCAACGTCGAGCACAAGATGGGCCTGAAGGCGTCCAACACCTGCGAGATGACCTTCGGCGACCGCCACCCCGCCAAGGGCTGGCTGATCGGCGACAAGCACGACGGCATCCGCCAGATGTTCCGCATCATCGAGTTCGCCCGCATGATGGTCGGCACGAAGGCCATCTCCACGCTCTCCACCGGCTACCTGAACGCGCTGGAGTACGCCAAGGAGCGCGTCCAGGGCCCCGACCTCGCGCAGTTCATGGACAAGACCGCGCCCAAGGTCACCATCACGCACCACCCGGACGTGCGCCGCTCGCTGATGCTGCAGAAGGCGTACGCGGAGGGCATGCGCGCCCTGGTCCTGCACACCGCGGCCGTCCAGGACACGATCGCGTTCAAGGAGGCCAGCGGCGAGGACGCCTCCGCCGAGAGCGCGCTCAACGACCTGCTCCTGCCGATCGTCAAGGGCTACGGCTCCGAGAAGGGCTACGAGCAGCTCGCCCAGTCGCTGCAGACCTTCGGCGGCTCCGGGTTCCTGCAGGAGTACCCGATCGAGCAGTACATCCGCGACGCCAAGATCGACACCCTCTACGAGGGCACCACCGCGATCCAGGGCCAGGACTACTTCTTCCGGAAGATCGTCCGCAACCAGGGCGCCGCGCTGAACTCCCTCGCCGAGGACATCAAGAAGTTCCTCGCGATCGGCACCGGCGGCGAGGAGCTGGCCACGGCCCGCGAGCAGCTCGCCAAGGCCGCCGTCGAGCTGGAGGCGATCGTCGGCCTGATGCTGACCGACCTCGCCGCCACCGAGCAGGACACCAAGAACATCTACAAGGTGGGCCTGAACACCTCCCGCCTGCTGCTGGCCTCCGGTGACGTGGTCGTCGGCTACCTGCTGCTCAAGGGTGCCGCCGTCGCCGCCGAGAAGCTCCCGACCGCCTCCGCCAAGGACAAGGCGTTCTACCAGGGCAAGATCGCCGCGGCGCGCTTCTTCGCCGCCAACGTCCTGCCCGGCGTGACCCTGGCCCGCAAGCTGTCCGAGGGCGTCGACCTGGACCTCATGGAGCTCGACGAGGCCGCGTTCTAGAACCTGCGGCCCTACGGGACCCACAGGTCCTGCGGGACCCACAGGCCCTACGAGGCCCTCGGGTCCCACAGGCCCCCACGGTCCTGAGTTTCCACGGGCCCACGGCCCCCGGTCCCCGGTCCCGGGCCCTCGGAGCACTCCGCGAGTGACTCCGAGGACCCGGGACCTTCCGTCTTTCCGGCACTGCCGGCAGGCTCGGGACGCCCGGGGGCTCCGGGCGACTCCCGGGAACTCCGGCCGCCACGGACCGGTGGGACCAGTGGGATCGGCGGGACCGCACGTGGGCCGGGTCGCCCCACCTCGGGGCACTCCGAACCGGGGGACCACACCCGAGGCCGGGTCGCCCGGCCTTGAGGCACCTGCCGAGAGCCCAGGGCATGCCGGGCGACTCCCGGACGCTCCGAGCCAGCGGGACCACACCTCAGGCCGAGCCGCCCGACCCCAGGACACCTGCCCCGGACTCCGGGCATGCCCGGGCGAATCACGACCGGTGGGGGCGTGCCGCAGCCGGTCGGCCGGTCCCGAGGGCACTCCGTCGAGGGCTCCCGGGGCACGCTTCGGACGGCTCTCGGGACAGCGTCGGCCGGCCACGACACCCGGGAGGGCCCACCGGTCCCCGGCGGCCCCGAGGATCCACCATCTCCCCACGAGGGCCCGTTTCCCATGCCCGGAAGCGGGCCCTCGTCCGCCGTTAAGGTGAACACATGAGCATCAGCGCCCGCTTCGACCGCGGCCACACCGACGACCTCATGTCCTTCCTGGCGGCGAGCCCCTCGCCCTACCACGCCGCGGCGAACGTCGCGGAGCGGCTGAAGGAGGCCGGCTTCCACCAGGTCGACGAGACGGCCGCGTGGGACGGCACGAGCGGCGGCAAGTACCTGCTGCGCGGGGGCGCGATCATCGCCTGGTACGTCCCCGAGGGCTGCGAGGCGCACACCCCCTTCCGCATCGTGGGCGCGCACACCGACTCCCCCAACCTGCGGGTCAAGCCGCGGCCCGACAGCGCGGCCCACGGCTGGCGGCAGATCGCGATGGAGATCTACGGCGGCCCCCTGCTCAACTCCTGGCTCGACCGCGACCTCGGCATCGCGGGCCGGCTGTCGCTGCGGGACGGCTCGACCCGCCTGGTCAACGTCGACAGACCCCTGATGCGCGTACCGCAGCTCTCCATCCACCTGGACCGCTCGGTCACCAGTGAGGGACTGAAGCTGGACAAGCAGCGTCACCTCCAGCCCGTCTGGGGCCTGGGCGACGAGGTGCGGGACGGCGAACTGATCTCCTTCCTCGAGGACGAACTGGGCCTGGCCACCGGTGAGGTGACGGGCTGGGACCTGATGACCCACTCCGTCGAGGCACCGGCCTACCTCGGCCGGGACAAGGAGCTCATGGCGGGCCCCCGCATGGACAACCTGCTGTCCGTGCACGCCGCCGCCGCGGCCCTGGCCGCCGCCGCGGCCCACGAGAGCGCCCTGTCCTTCATTCCGGTGCTCGCCGCCTTCGACCACGAGGAGAACGGCTCCCAGTCGGACACCGGTGCCGAGGGCCCGCTCCTCGGCACCGCACTGGAGCGCTCGGTGTTCGCGCGGGGCGGCTCGTACGAGGACCGGGCACGCGCCTTCGCCGGTTCGGTCTGCCTCTCCTCCGACACCGGGCACGCCGTCCACCCCAACTACGCGGAACGGCACGACCCGACGCACCACCCCCGCGCGGGCGGCGGGCCCATCCTCAAGGTCAACGTCAACAACCGCTACGCCACGGACGGTTCGGGCCGCGCGATCTTCGCCGCCGCGTGCGAGAAGGCCGACGTCCCCTTCCAGACCTTCGTCTCCAACAACTCGATGCCCTGCGGCACCACCATCGGCCCCATCACGGCGGCCCGCCACGGCATCAAGACGGTCGACATCGGCGCGGCGATCCTCTCCATGCACAGCGCCCGTGAACTGTGCGGTGCGAACGACCCGTTCCTCCTGGCGAACGCCCTGACGGCGTTCCTGGAGGGCTGAACCGGGGGCGAGCGACGCGAGGGGCCGGCATGCCCGCCGTGCTTGCGGGTATCCGGATCCCGGGCGCCGGAAGGACCGGGCCCACAGGGAGGGCAGGGCTCATGGGCCTGGGTGGATGCATCATCCTCATAGCCGTGGGGGCCATCCTCGCGTTCGCGACCGACTGGCACATGAACGGCGTCGACCTCCATCTGGTCGGCGTGATCTTCATGGTCGCCGGGCTGATCGGGGTCGCCACCTTCAGCAGCATCGCCCGCCGCAGGCGGGTCGTGGTACCGCCCACCCCCGTGGTCGAGGAGGAGCGGCACCACCACCGCGACGGATACAACGGCTACGGCGCCTAGGACCGCCCGCCCTGTAGGCAGGTGGAGGCAGGCCCTCTCGGGCTACTCGGCGTCCGAGCCCGCCTCCGCGCCCGTGTCCATGCCCGCCAGCACCAGCGGAAGGCGGCTCGCACCACCCTCCGCGAGGCGGACCGGGACGCCCCAGTCCTGCTGGTGCACATGACACGCCGGGTACTCGTTGGCCGGATCGTCGTCGCAGGACGCCGCCATGGCCGAGACATGCAGAACGCCTTCCGGTATGGAGGGGTTCAGCTCCAGCTCACGCGCGAGGTCCGTCCCCGCGCCCTCGCCCCGCAGAAGCAGCTCGGGCGGGGTCGCGGAGACCAGCAGGCGCGTCGAGGGCCCGTAGCGAAGGTCCAGCTTCTGGCCGGCCGGGGCCTGGAAGATCACGTCGAGCCGGAGCCCGCCCGGACCCACCTCGGTGGCGGCACGCTGAGTGCGGTGGGCGACCGAGGTGACCTGGACCGCTTCCTCGGGCAGCCGCAGCCGGGTCAGCCGATGGCGGGCCGACTCCACGACCACGAGGTCCGTGCCGACGAGCACCGCGTCCGACGGCTCCCGCAGGTCCGTGGCGAGGGTGGTCACCTCGCCCGTCGCCGGATCGTAGCGCCGCACGGCGTGGTTGTAGGTGTCACTGACCGCCACCGAGCCGTCGGGCAGGGCCGTCACACCCAGCGGGTGCTGGAGGAGCGCCTGGCCGGCCTCGCCGTCCCGGTGCCCGAAGTCGAACAGTCCCGTGCCGACCGCCGTGTGCACCACGCCGTCCAGGTCGACCCGGCGCAGGGCGCTCGTCTCGGAGTCCGCCAGCCACAGCCTCTCCCCGTCGGCCGACACGGCGAGCCCGGACGGCTGCGCGAACCACGCCTCGGGCCCCGGCCCGTCCACCAGACCCTCGTTGGTGGTGCCCGCCGTCACCGCGACCGACTCCGCCTGCGGGTCGTAGGCCCACAGCTGGTGCACGCCCGCCATCGCGATCCAGACCCTGCCGCCGAACAACGCCACGTCCCACGGCGAGGACAGGGCCACCTCCCGCGCGGGGCCGGACGTCGGCGAACCCTGCATCCACTGCTTGCCGGTGCCCGCGAGCGTGCCGACCTCACCGGTCGCCAGGTCCAGGCGGCGCAGGGCGTGGTTCACGGTGTCGGCGACGACCACCGTGTGCTCGTCCAGCAGCGCCAGGCCCTGCGGTTCGCTGAAGGCCGCCGTGTCCGCCGGGCCGTCGGTGAAGCCCCGCACGCCCGAGCCGATCCGCCGTACGACCGTCTCACCGTCCGCCGCCAGCTCCACCAGCTGGTGCCGGGTGGTGTCGCTGACCAGGAAGGTCCCGGACGGCAGCAGGAGCGCCTTGCCCGGGAAGCGCAGGACCGTGGGCTGCGGTTCCGGCGCCACGTACGGGCCGTCGCCGCGGCGCAGCGTCCCCTTCGCCGAGTGCTCCTGCTCCAGTTCCTCCACCAGCCGCGCTATCGCGTGCGCGTGGCCCTCGCCCGCGTGCTGGGCGACCACGTAGCCCTCCGGGTCGATGACCACGAGGGTCGGCCAGGCGCGGACGGCGTACTGCTTCCAGGTGGCCAGCTCGGGGTCGTCCAGGACCGGGTGCTCCACCCCGTACCGCTCCACCGCGTCGACCACCGCCTGGTGCTCCGCCTCATGGACGAACTTCGGCGAGTGGACCCCGATGATCACCACGGTGTCGCGGTGCTTCTCCTCCAGCTCGCGCAGCTCGTCCAGCACATGCAGGCAGTTGATGCAGCAGAACGTCCAGAAATCGAGGATCACAATGCGTCCTCGCAGGTCGGCCAGGTTGTACTGCTGTCCGCCGGTGTTCAGCCAGCCGCCCTTGCCGATCAGCTCGGGGGCGCGGACACGGACGCGGCGCGGTGTGGAGTCGTTCATGGCTCAAGAGTGCCATCCGTGGCGCGGAAGCATCGGAGCCTGTGGACAACCTCGTGGCGCCGCGTGTGCGGGTCGCCACCGGATGCGTTCGCGTCGTCCCGGGGAGATGCTCGGAGGCGTACATCGGAGGCGTACAGGGGGGCGATCGCGAGGAGCAGTTCCATGCCACGAGACACCGACGGCCGGATCGAGGGTGCGGGCCGCGCACGCGCCCACGGCGAGATCTTCAACGACGAGGCGATCGATCCCGACCTGGACGGTCCCGACCTGGTGGAACCCGGTCGGCTGGGGCCCAGGGCCCACCGCGAGCCCGGCTCGGGGCGCTCGTCGGTGTGGGAGGAGGAGCGGGACCGGCGCGAGGGCTACCGCTGACCCGCCCGCGCCTCCCCTCCGCAGACCCACCCGGCGTGGCCGACGGGAGACGGGACTCAGCCCGTCGGCCTATCGGCGGCGTTTCAGGCCGGTTCGAGGGGAATCTCTCGTCGTATGAGATTCCTCGTACGCGACAGGCTCCTCGGCTTCGGTGAGGACTACTGGATCGAGGACCAGGACGGCAACAAGGTGTTCCTGGTCGACGGCAAGGCGATGCGCCTGCGGGACACCTTCGAGTTGAAGGACGCCCGGGGGCGGGTCCTGATCGACATCCACCAGAAGATGTTCGCCCTGCGCGACACGATGATCATCGAGCGCGACGGCGAGACCCTGGCGACGATCAAGCGCAAGCGGCTTTCGCTGCTGCGCAACCACTACCGCGTCTCCCTGGTGGACGGCACGGAGCTCGACGTCAGCGGCAAGATCCTCGACCGCGAGTTCGCCGTCGACTTCGACGGGGAGCTGCTCGCGCAGGTCTCCCGCCGCTGGCTGCACATCCGGGAGACGTACGGCGTCGACATCGTGCGCGACGAGGCGGACCCGGCCCTGCTGATCGCGGTGGCGGTGTGCGTGATCCATCTGGCGGACAAGGAGCGGGAGGAGGACTGAGCGCCTGCGGGCGCGGCCCGACCGGTGCCGTGGGCCGTAGGCCGCTATCTGGTCACCGCGAACGCCCGCAGGATCGCCGCCGTCAGGTCGGGGTCGCCCTCCGTCTTGACGCGGTCGGCCACGGCGTCCGCAGTGACCCGGCCGCAGGCGAGGCGGACGTAGGTCTCCCAGTCGAGCGCGAGGGACACCCTCGGGCCGAGCGACGGTGTGCCGTCTATCGTGGCGTGGCCCTCGGCGTCGACGCGGACCGTCCGCAGGAACTCGACGGGCCCGTGCACGTCGATGACCACGGCCGAACCGGCGGGTGCCTTCGCGTCCTCGGCGACGACCCGGGGAAGCGCGGCGAGCAGTTCGTCCCGCGCCACGTGCGCGCCCGGCGCGTCCAGGCCGCCCGGCCGGCCCAGCGCCGCACGCAGGTCCTGCTCGTGCACCCACACGTCGAACGCCCGGTAGCGCATGGCCTCCTCGAGCGTCGGCGCACTGCCGAGCGGGCCGCGCATCGTGGCGCCCGGGTCGCGGGTCTCGTTCCGCAGCTGCCGGTTGCGGCGGATGACCGTGTACTCCAGCTCGGAGGTCATCTCCGGCGCCGTGTGATGGCGGCGGACGTCGACCTGCATCTCCATGTAGCGCTGGTGCTCGGTCGTGACGTGGAACAGGTCGCGCGGCAGCGTGTGGATGGGCCGGGGGTCACCGAGCATCTCGCAGTCCATCCCGATGACATGGGAGACCACGTCGCGCACCGACCAGCCGGGGCAGGGGGTCCGCCGGTTCCACTCACCCTCCGCGAGCGGCTGCACCAGTTCGGATATCGCGTCGATCGAGTGGGTCCAGGCGTCGGCGTAGGGCTGGAGGGTGGGATGGAGACTCACGGAACGGGACCCCTCGGGCGGTTGGTGCACGGGCGGTGGTGACAGCGGTGACGGGACCCCCAAGTTACGCTGCTGTGAGGCACCCCGGCAGTGCTTTCGTGTGACGATCGTAGGCCGGTAGGGACGACTCGAATGCCAGGACGGTGGTACTGTGCGCGCCTCTCTCCTTCAATTCCGGGTGGACGACGACGAATCGGTCGCCTCACGCCGCCGTCGGGCCGCCGCGCTCGTGCGGGATCAGGCCGGAGCCGATCTGGTGGTCCTGCCCGAGCTGTGGACGACCGGAGCGTTCGCCTACGAGCGGTTCGAGGTCGAGGCGGAACCGGTCGACGGGCCCACGTGCGAGGCGATGTCCAAGGCCGCGAGCGACGCGGGCGTGTGGCTGCACGCCGGGTCGATTCCCGAGCGGGCACCGTCCGGTGACGGTGCCTCGGGCGACGGCCGTCTCTACAACACGTCTCTCGTCTTCTCCCCCTCCGGTGAGTTGGCGGCTGTCTACCGAAAGATCCATCGCTTCGGCTTCGACCAGGGCGAGGCCGTGCTGATGGGTGCGGGCGGTGAGCTGGTGACCGTGCGTCTGCCGGAGACGACCATCGGCGTGGCCACCTGCTACGACCTCCGCTTCCCCGAGTTGTTCCGCTCGCTCGTGGACGCGGGGGCGCAGACTCTCGTGATCCCGGCGGGCTGGCCGGAGCGCCGCCGGTCCCACTGGACGCTCCTGGCCCGGGCGCGGGCGGTCGAGAACCAGGCGTACGTCCTTGCGTGTGGAACGGCCGGGACGCACGCGGGGGTTCCCCAGGCGGGTCACTCGATCGTGGTGGATCCGTGGGGCGAGGTCCTCGCCGAGGCCGGCGCGGGCGAGGAGGTGCTCACGGTGGAGTTCGACCCGGGGAAGGTCGCGGCGACGCGTGAGCAGTTCCCGGCCCTCAAGGACCGGATGCTGGGCCTGGCCCCCCCGCGCCGCTGACACCCGGGCCCCGGCCCCGCACGGTCCGGCCTCCACAGGACCCCCGTCGGCGCCGGGCCCGCGTCGGCGGCAAGGCGCGGGTTCCGGCCCCGACGCCTGTCGCGCCCCACGCCTCACCGAAGCCGGTCCCGACCCGGCCCGGCCCAGAACGGGACGGACCGGCGCCCCGGCCCACCGGACCGGCGAACTCCGCCCCGGTACCGCGTCCCGACCCGCCTAGGCCCCGCGGCCGCACCCCGGACCTCGCCGAAGCCCGTCCCGACCCGGGACGGGCCCCGCCCCGGGCGGTGCTTCGTCCGGCCCGTCTACGCCGGAACGTGCACCGTCTCCACGCGGCTCGCCACCAGCCGTTCGCGTTCCCTGCGCGCCGCCTGCCCGCGCAGCCGGAGGATCTGGCTCAGCCCCAGCGCCTGGAGCACGAACACCGCACAGAACGCGATCGAGTAGTCGTCACCGGTCGCGTCCAGCAGCACGCCGATCGCCAGCAGCGTGGTCATGGAGGCGACGAAGCCGCCCATGTTGGTGATGCCGGAGGCGGTCCCCTGGCGTTCCGGCGGGTTCGCCGGGCGGGCGAAGTCGAAACCGAGCATCGAGGCCGGACCGCAGGCGCCGAGCACCGTGCACAGCACGACCAGCAGCCACATCGGCGCATGGTCGCCCGGGTAGGCCACCGTGGCCGCCCACGCCGCCGCCGTCGCCCCGACCGTGCCGAGCGCGAGCGGCAGCCGCGCCGCGTGGTGCCGGGCGACGACCTGCCCGTAGACCAGGCCGACGACCATGTTCGACAGCACCACCAGCGTGAGCAGTTCACCGGCCGTGCCCCGGGTCAGGCCCTGGGCCTGGACCAGGAAGGGAAGCCCCCACAGCAGCAGGAACACCATGGCCGGGAACTGTGTCGTGAAGTGCACCCACATGCCGAGCCGCGTCCCCGGCTCACGCCATGAGGCCAGGATCTGCCGCCGCACATAGGCCGAGCCATGGTGCGGGAGCAGCTCCGGCTCGTACCCCTCGGGGTGGTCCTTGAGGAACAGGAGCAGCAGTACGAGGACGACGGCTCCGGCGAGCGCGCTGCCGGCGAACGCGGCCGTCCAGCCGAGGTCGTGCAGCAGTCGGGACAGCACGAGGGTCGAGATGAGGTTGCCCGCCATCCCCACCAGACCGGCGAGTTGCGCGACCAGGGGGCCGCGCCGGGCCGGGAACCAGCGTGTGCCGAGCCTGAGGACGCTGATGAACGTCATCGCGTCGCCGCAGCCGAGCAGCGCCCGCGAGGCGAGCGCCGCGGCGTAGGACGTGGAGAACGCGAAGCCGAGTTGGCCGGCGGTGAACAGGACGACGCCCATGGCCAGCACCTTCTTGGTGCCGAGCCGGTCCACCAGCAGGCCGACGGGTATCTGCATGCCCGCGTACACGAGGAGCTGGAGGATGGAGAAGGTGGACAGGGCGGAGGCGCCCACGTGGAAGCGTTCCGCCGCGTCGAGCCCGGCCACGCCGAGGGACGTGCGGAAGATGACGGCGACGAAGTAGACGGACACTCCGATGCCCCACACGGCCACCGCGCGCCGGCCTCCCGGCGGGTCGCCGGGCAGCGACACGGTGCGGGGGTTCAGGGAACGGGAACTCATCGCACCTCTCCCCGCGCCAGGTGGGAGAACCAGCTGACGTGCCGGTGGACGACCGCGACGGCCGCCTCGGCGTCCCCCGACCGCAGCGCCTGGAGGATCTCCTCGTGCTCGGTGAGCGTCTTGGCGATCCGGTCGGGGTGCGAGTGCATGACCGCGACCCCCATCCGCAGCTGGCGGTCGCGCAGCTGGTCGTAGAGGCGGGAGAGGATGGCGTTGCCGCCGCTGCGCACGATCTCGGCGTGGAAGGCGCGGTCCGTGACCGCCGCCGCGGCCAGGTCGCCGGCGGCCGCCTCCTCCCTCTGCCGCTGCAGCAGTTCTTCGAGACGGGTGATCAGGCCGGGCGGGGCCGGTACCGCCTTACGGGCGGCATGTTCCTCGACAAGCTGACGCGTCTCCACCACGTCGGCGATCTCCTGGGCGGACACGGGCAGGACGAGGGCGCCCTTCTTCGGGTAGAGCCTGATCAGCCCCTCGACCTCCAGCCGCAGCAGCGCCTCGCGTACAGGTGTCCGCGACACGCCGACCGCCTCGGCCAGCTCGCCCTCGGTGAGCAGCGTCCCGCCCTCGTACCGGCGCTCCAGCACACCCTGTTTGACATGCGTGTACACGCGGTCGGCGGCAGCCGGCTGCTTGCCCGGCGGCCTCTGCGGGTCGGAGTCGGAGCGGGCTGAGGCGGCGACGGCGGGCAGGGTCACGGCGGATGACGGCGAGGGCATGCGCACATCATAGATACAACACGCACGCAACCGGGGCGGGCGTCCATCATGCGGACCGGTCCGCACGGTGGGAAAAATTCCCCTCAGCAACAGCACATCCTTTTGTGCTACTTACAAGTCTGACGAGAAGGCGGCCGTTCCAATAGGCCGTTCTCCAGGGGCATGTGGATGCATAACCGTGCATCAGATACGCAATCGGAGCGTTCAATTTGATTACCGGCATTAAGGGCGCGCGAGTTCGCAGGGCCGTGGCGGCAGTGGTCACCACCGGTGCCGTGCTCACCACCGGAGCCCTCACCGCGGCGCCCGCCCAGGCCGTCACGAAGCCCTCGATCACCGCCAGGGGCGGGTTCGTGATGAACAACAGCACGGGCAAGACCCTCTTCGACAAGAACATGGACGGCCGGCTGTCCACCGGCTCGACCACGAAGATCATGACCGCAAAGGTCGTGCTGGCCCAGGCGAACCTGAACCTGGACTCCAAGGTCACGATCCAGAAGGCGTACAGCGACTACGTCGTCGCCAACAACGCCTCCCAGGCCCACCTGATCGTGGGCGACAAGGTCACCGTCCGCCAGCTGCTGTACGGGCTGATGCTGCCCTCCGGCTGCGACGCCGCCTACGCGCTCGCGGACAAGTTCGGTTCCGGCTCGTCGCGCGACCTCCGGGTGAAGTCGTTCATCGGCAAGATGAACAGCGCCGCCAAGAGCCTCGGCCTGAAGAACACGCACTTCGACTCCTTCGACGGAATCGGCAAGGGCGGCAACTACTCGACGCCGCGCGACCTGACGAAGATCGCCAGCAGCGCGATGAAGAGCTCCACCTTCCGCTCGGTCGTGAACACGCGGTCCACGAAGCAGAAGGTCACCACCAAGAGCAACGGCTACCGCTACTACACCTGGACCAACACCAACCCGCTGCTCGGCACCTACAGCGGCGCGATGGGCGTGAAGACGGGCTCGGGTCCGGAGGCCAAGTACTGCCTGGTCTTCGCCGCGACCCGCAACGGCAAGACGATCATCGGTACGGTCCTGGCCTCGTCCTCGGTCGACAACCGCACCGCCGACGCGAAGAAGCTGCTGAACTACGGCTTCGCCGTCTGACGCGGGCACAACCCCCGCACGGCACGAAGGGGCCGGCCGCTCTCGGGCGGCCGGCCCCTTCGTCATGTGCGGACTTGTGTGATCAGGCCCAGGTGATCAGCCGCTTGGGCTGCTCCAGGACGGCCGCCACGTCCGCGAGCACCTTCGAGCCCAGCTCACCGTCGACCAGGCGGTGGTCGAAGCTGAGTGCCAGGGTGGTGACCTGACGGGGCTTGACCTTGCCCTTGTGGACCCACGGCTGGAGCTTGATCGCGCCGACCGCGAGGATCGCCGACTCCCCCGGGTTGAGGATCGGCGTACCGGTGTCGACGCCGAACACACCCACGTTGGTGATGGTGACCGTGCCCCCCTGCATCGCCGCCGGGGACGTCCTGCCCTCGCGCGCGGTGGCGACCAGCTCGCCGAGCGACTCGGCCAGCTGCGGCAGCGTCTTGTCGTGCGCGTCCTTGATGTTCGGCACGATCAGACCGCGCGGGGTGGCCGCCGCGATGCCCAGGTTCACGTAGTGCTTGCGCACGATCTCCTGGTTCGCCTCGTCCCACGACGCGTTGACGTCCGGGTTCCGCTTGATCGCGACCAGCAGCGCCTTGGCGACCAGGAGCAGCGGATTGACGCGCAGGCCCTGGAGGTCCTTGTCCTGCTTGAGCTCCTCCACGAGCCGCATGGTGCGCGTCACGTCGACCGTCACGAACTCGGTGACATGCGGCGCGGTGAACGCCGAGCCGACCATCGCCTGCGCGGTGGCCTTGCGGACGCCCTTGACGGGGACACGCGTCTCCCGCGCGCCGTCGTACACCACCACCGGGGCGGCGGCGGACTCGGCGGCCGCGACCGCGGGGGCCGACGGCGCCGCGGTCGTGGTCGCCACCGCGGCGTGCACGTCCTCACGGGTGATGATCCCGCCCGGGCCCGAGGGGATCACCGTCGCCAGATCGACGCCGAGGTCCTTGGCGAGCTTGCGCACCGGAGGCTTCGCCAGCGGGCGGGGCTGCTGCGGCCCGTGCCCGTTCAGCTCGCTCTGGAGCGCGGCGGCCGCCCGGGTGTCCTCGGCGACCGCCTCGGCGGTCTTGCGGGGGCGGCGCCGGGTGGACGTCTCGGCGACGCCGTACCCGACGAGGACGGGCTTGCGGCCCTGGTTCTTCGGCTCCTCGGGAGCCTGAGGAGCGGCCTCGGCGGGCGCTGCGGCCGCCTGGGCGGGGACCGGGTCCGCCTGCGCGGGGGCGTCGCCGGCCACGTCGACCGCGATGATCGCGGTGCCGACGTCCACCGTGGTGCCCTCGGGGAAGCGGAGCTCGCGGACCACCCCGTCGTACGGGATCGGCAGCTCGACGGCGGCCTTGGCCGTCTCCACCTCGCAGACCACCTGGCCGTCCGTGACCCGGTCGCCCACCTGCACGTACCACTTGAGGATCTCGGCCTCGGTGAGTCCCTCGCCCACGTCGGGCATCTTGAACTCGCGCACGGACGCCTCAGTCATCGTCGTCACGACCCTCTCCTCAGTACGCCAGGGCGCGGTCGACGGCGTCGAGCACCCGGTCGAGGCCCGGGAGGTACTCCTCCTCCAGCCGCGCCGGCGGGTACGGGGCGTGGTAGCCGCCGACCCGGAGCACGGGGGCCTCCAGGTGGTAGAAGCACCGCTCCGTGATCCGGGCGGCGATCTCCGCACCCGAGCCGAAGAACACCGGGGCCTCGTGCACCACCACCAGGCGGCGGGTCTTCTCCACGGACGCCTGGACGGAGTCGAAGTCCAGCGGGGAGACCGACCGCAGGTCGAGCACCTCCAGGGACTTGCCCTCCTCCTCGGCGGCGGCGGCGACCTCCTGGCACAGCTTCACCATCGGGCCGTAGGCGGCGAGCGTCAGGTCCGTGCCCTCGCGCACCACGCGCGCCTTGTGCAGGGGGCCGGGGAACGCCTCGGCGTCCACCTCGCCCTTGTCCCAGTAGCGCCGCTTCGGCTCGAAGAAGATCACCGGGTCGTCGCTCTGGATGGCCTGCTGCATCATCCAGTAGGCGTCCGACGCGTTCGACGGGGAGACGATCTTCAGGCCGGCGACATGCGCGAACAGCGCCTCGGGGGACTCGCTGTGGTGCTCGACCGCACCGATGCCACCGCCGTAGGGGATACGGACGACGACCGGCAGCTTGACCTTGCCCAGGGAGCGGGCGTGCATCTTCGCCAGCTGCGTGACGATCTGGTCGTACGCCGGGAAGACGAAGCCGTCGAACTGGATCTCGACGACCGGGCGGTAGCCGCGCAGGGCGAGGCCGATCGCGGTGCCGACGATGCCCGACTCGGCGAGCGGGGTGTCGATGACCCGCTCCTCACCGAAGTCCTTCTGCAGTCCGTCGGTGACCCGGAAGACGCCGCCCAGCTTGCCGACGTCCTCGCCCATGATCAGGACCTTGGGGTCCGACTCCAGGGCCTTGCGCAGCGACTCGGTGATCGCCTTGGCGAGTGCCATCTTCTCGGCCATGGTCACCGTCCCCCTTCAGCGTCCGCGAACGACGCCTGGTAGGCGGCGAACTGGGCCCGCTCCTCGTCGACGAGCGCGTGCCCGTCCGCGTACACGTTCTCGAAGATGGCGAAGTGGTCCGGGTCGGGCATGGCACGGACCGCCTCGCGCACCCGCCTGCCCAACGTCTCGGACTCGGCCTCGAGTTCCGCGAAGAATCCCTCGTCCGCGTGGTTCGAGGCCTCCAGGTACCGGCGCAGGCGCAGGATCGGGTCCTTCGCCTCCCAGGCCTGCCGCTCCTCGTCGCCGCGGTAGCGGGTGGGGTCGTCGGAGGTCGTGTGCGCGCCCATGCGGTACGTGAACGCCTCGACCAGGGTCGGGCCCTCGCCGTTGCGCGCCCGCTCCAGGGCCTGCTGGGTGACCGCGAGGCAGGCCAGCACGTCGTTGCCGTCGACCCGCACGCCGGGGAAGCCGAAGCCCTGGGCGCGCTGGTAGAGCGGCACCCGGGTCTGCTTCTCGGTGGGCTCGGAGATCGCCCACTGGTTGTTCTGGCAGAAGAACACCACGGGCGCGTTGTAGACCGCGGCGAACGTGAACGACTCCGCCACGTCGCCCTGGCTGGAGGCGCCGTCACCGAAGTACGCGATGACGGCCGAGTCCGCGCCGTCCTTGGTGATGCCCATGGCGTAGCCCGTGGCGTGCAGCGTCTGGGAGCCGATGACGATCGTGTAGAGCTGGAAGTTGTTGCTGTTCGGGTCCCAGCCGCCGTTGTTCACGCCGCGGAACATGCCGAGCAGGTTGGTGGGGTCGACGCCCCGGCACCAGGCGACCCCGTGCTCACGGTAGGTCGGGAAGACGTAGTCGTCGTCGCGCAGGGCGCGGCCGGAGCCGATCTGGGCGGCCTCCTGACCGAGCAGGGAGGCCCACAGACCCAGCTCGCCCTGGCGCTGCAGGGCGGTCGCCTCGGCGTCGAAGCGGCGGGTCAGCACCATGTCCCGGTACAGACCGCGCAGCCGTTCGGGCGTGATGGCCTCGACGTACCGGTCGTACTCGGCGTTCTCGACCCGCTCGCCCTCGGGCGTCAGCAGCTGGACGAGATCCGTCTCGGCGCCCTTCGTGGGCGCGGTGCGGCTCCGCTTGGGGCCGGCGCTGCCGGCCTTGCTCCCGGCGCTGCGTCGCGGCTTGCGCGCGGCAGTGCTCTCCACGGTCACGTGTGCTCCTCCGTCGGTCCGGCCCCCGGGTTCGCCGGGTGCCTGGGGGTCCCTCGGCCCACTGGGGGCCGTCGAGAGCGGCTCGCCTGCAGCGCACGGGCGCACGGGGTGGGGTGCGGCTCGTCCGAGACAGACGTGACAGGTGCCCCGGCGAGCACCCTGCAGAAAGCACGTTACCCAGTGCGCGACATTTCTGTGAAACCCCTCCTGACCTGGGATTTTGCTTGGATATCCAAGTAAATCGAGTAAGTCGGGCACAGATGCTGGTCACAGCCTTGCAGGGGGCCGGAACAACGGCACGTTATCCCGCTCACCTGGAGCACGGGAAGACATGACTTTTGCGGCGCCCCCGGGAATGCCGGGCGACGAAGGGTGCACTAAATGTGATGGATTGCCACTGTCTGTGAGGAATCCCAGCTCGCAGGCGGGCGGGAGGGACCCCGTGACGGCCGGAGCCGCCGCCGAAACGGCCGGGAACGATCCGGATCCGAACCTGACCGCGACAGGACCTGACCATGTCCGGACCGGAAGGGCGCCGGACATGGACCGCGATCAGGCCAGCGCCGACCACGATCGGTCGCCGGACTCCCTCAAGTGGGCAGAACCGGACGATTCCGAGCAAGGGTGGGCACGGCGTGGCGCGCGGCGCGAGCCGCGCACCGCTGGCCGTCCGGTCAGAGCCCCGGCGTGCCGCCCGCGCTGTCGCCGCCGTCGCCGCCCGCGGGCGGCGACGGGTCCGAGGTGCCGCCGCCGGCGGGCACCGAGGCGGAGGCGTCGTCGGACGGGGTCGGCTCCGAGGGCTGCTCGCTCGGCTCGTCCGAGGGCGTCGACTCCTCGGGCTGCGGCTGCTGGCTGTAGCTCTGGCTCGGCTCGTCCGAGGGCGAGTACGCGGGGTCGCCGCTGCCCGAGTCCGTGCCGTCGTCCGTCGTGGTGTCGCTCGGCTCGTCCGACGGGGTGTCGCTGGGCGTCGTGTCCTTGTGGGACTGCTTGGCCGGGGGCGAGGTCGACGTGCCGGGCCCGCCGCTGTGCCCGCCCGTGGTGTTCAGCGCCAGCGCCACGCCCGCGGCGATGGCGATCACCGCGAGGACCGCGAGGATCCACAGCTTGCCCCGGCCGCTGCCCCGGTTGCCGTTCCCCTCGAAACCTCCGTCGTCGCCGCCCCCGTATCCCTGGGGCAGGATCGGCTGCGGGATCTGCGCGGTGCCGAGCGCACCGGAGTGCGACATCGCCGTGGTGCCCGCGAAGCCCCCCACCGAGGCCTGGCGGCCGCTCTGCGTCTGCACCGGCCCGGTGTTCCAGGTGCCCGTGTGGGCACCCTGGTCGTAGAGCATCTGCAGGGCGTACTGGACCAGCCCGCGCATCTCCTCGGCGGTCTGGAACCGGTCGTCGGGCTCCTTCGCGAGCGAGCGCATCACCAGCCCGTCCAGCTCCGGCGGCGCCACCCCGTCCGAGGTCGCCGACGGGGGCACCGGAATGTCCTGGACATGCTGGTAGACGACGGACAGCGGCGTCTCACCGACGAACGGGGGCCGCAGCGCGAGCAGTTCGTACAGCAGGCAGCCCGTCGCGTACAGGTCGGAGCGGTGGTCGACGGCCTTGCCGAGCGCCTGCTCCGGCGAGAGGTACTGCGGGGTGCCCATGACCATGCCGGTCTGCGTCATCGTCGTGGACGCCCCGTGCAGGGCGCGCGCGATGCCGAAGTCCATGACCTTGACCGCGCCGTTGTGGGTGATGATGACGTTCGCGGGCTTGATGTCGCGGTGCACGATGCCGTGCTGGTGCGAGTAGGCGAGCGCCTCCAGGACACCGGAGGTGATGATCAGGGCCTGCTCGGGTCCGGGGGCCTCGGCGTTGAGCAGCAGATCGCGGATCGTGCGGCCCTCGACCAGCTCCATCACGATGTACGGCACCGACTGGCCGCCCACGAAGTCCTCGCCGGAGTCGTACACGGCGACGATCGCGTGGTGGTTGAGCCCGGCGACCGACTGGGCCTCGCGCGTGAAGCGGGCCTTGGAGACCGGGTCCTCGGCGAGGTCGGAGCGGAGCAGCTTGACCGCGACCGTGCGCCCGAGGCGCACGTCCTCGGCCGCGAAGACCTCGGCCATGCCGCCCCGGCCGAGTCTGTGGGTCAGCCGGTACCGGCCGTCGCCGACCAACCCGCCGTTGCCCCACAGCTCAGGAGCGTCCGACATCCCGCCGCCGCCAGTCGACTCGGGGTCGGACGGGCCCTGGGCGCTCTGCGTCTGTGCCATCGGTCCTCGCCGTCGTTTCTGCCCGCGGTCCGCGCGGTGGTTGTTACGGTCTCCCTCGGGCCACGCTACAGGCTCCGCGCACGCCACCGGTCCGAGATGGAATCGAGATGGACCGGACATCAAACCCCGGGCCAGGTTCCATGTGCAAATCCCGTGGAACGCCGGTACGCCCCCGATAACGCTTCCGCGACGCTTCCTTCGCGTACGGTCACGGATCGGGCACCGCGCTTGACGTGTCGGTGCCCTGCGGCAGACTTGGCCGGTGATGCACCAGTCGATCACGGAGCGGTCGCGCAGAGCACTCCCCTCGCCGAAGCATCACCGTAGACACGCATATCGATCACGGACCGCCGGAGCATCAACAGCCGCTGCCACGGCGCCGATGGGGGACGCAGAACATGAGCCAGGACGGCGCGCAGGGTCGGCTTGCGGGGCGATCGGTCGCCGGCGGCCGCTACCAGCTGCGCGACTTGCTCGGCGAGGGCGGCATGGCCTCGGTGTACCTCGCGTACGACACCGTCCTCGACCGCCAGGTCGCGATCAAGACGCTTCACACCGAGCTCGGTCGCGAACAGGCCTTCCGCGAGCGGTTCCGTCGCGAGGCCCAGTCCGTGGCGAAACTCACGCACACGAACATCGTCTCGGTCTTCGACACCGGCGAGGACGTGATCGACGGGCTGACGACCCCCTACATCGTCATGGAGTACATAGAGGGCAAGCCGCTCGGCTCGGTCCTCGGCGCGGACATCCGGCAGCACGGCGCGATGCCGGTGGACAAGGCGCTGAAGGTCACCGCGGACGTGCTGGCCGCCCTGGAGATCAGCCACGAGATGGGCCTGGTCCACCGGGACATCAAGCCGGGCAACGTGATGATGACCAGGCGCGACGTCGTGAAGGTCATGGACTTCGGCATCGCCCGCGCCATGCAGTCCGGGGTCACGTCCATGACCCAGACCGGCATGGTGGTCGGCACGCCCCAGTACCTGTCGCCGGAGCAGGCGCTCGGCCGGGGCGTGGACGCGCGCAGCGACCTGTACTCGGTCGGCATCATGCTCTTCCAACTGGTCACCGGGCGGCTTCCGTTCGACGCGGACTCGCCGCTCGCGATCGCGTACGCGCATGTGCAGGAGGAGCCGGTCGCTCCCTCCTCGGTCAACCGCGCGCTGCCGCCCGCGGTCGACGCCCTGGTCGCCCGCGCGCTGAAGAAGAACCCCAACGAACGCTTCCCCAGTGCGGAGGCGATGCGCGACGAGTGCCTGCGCGTGGCCGCGTCCGTCACTCCGGCCGCGCCGAGCATCGTGGCGGACGCGCAGACGTCCAGCGGTGCCGGGGTGAGCTCCGCGGTCTTCCCGCCGGTCGGCCAGTCCTCACCGACCCCCGCGGGCCCGGTGCAGACCCCGTACCAGCCGGGTCCGTACGGGAGCCCGGCCGCCGCCCCCCAGGCGTACGGCTACCCGCAGCAGGGCGGCTACCCGGCGGCGCAGCCGGCCGGGTACGGGCACCAGTCGGCGCAGACCCCGCCGCCCTACCACCTCGGCGCCCAGCCCGCCCCGGCCGCGGCGAGCGGGCAGAAGAGCAATCGCGCGGTGGTCATCGGCTCGGTCGTGGTCGCCCTGGTCGCCGTCGCGGGGCTGATCACGGCCCTGTCGCTGAACGGCTCGGGCGGCGATCGGCCGAACGCGGCCGAGACCACCACGGCCTCCGCCGCGGCCGCCGCCCACAAGGGCCCGGACCCGACGAAGACCATCGAGTCGACGAAGTGCACCGAGCCCGAGGAGTCGTACAACGACCCCAAGAAGATCGAGCTGCCGGACTTCAGCTTCAAGTACATCAAGTCCGTCAAATCGTGCTTCCAGGCCGCCGGTTGGCTGTTGAAGATCAAGTACGTCGACGAGAACACCTACGGCGAGGGCACGGTCATGGACCAGTTCCCGGCCGCCGACACGGACGTCGACCCCAAGAACATGCCGGAGATCGTGCTCAACGTGTCGACGGGCAACCCGTCGTGACCCGCGCCCGACACGTCTGACGTACTACGGCGACGGCCCGGCACCTTCGCGGTGCCGGGCCGTCGCCGTACGCCTTCGGGGCCCCACCCGTGCGCGGGGCTCCGCGGATCCACGGGGCGATCTACAGGTACGGACCGCCCGAGCGGCCGCCCGTGCGCGGGTCCTCCTCGCCGTCGGGCATCCCGACGCCCGGCGGCAGGGCGCGGCGCATCTGTTCCAGCTGGGCCCGCGCCGCCATCTGCTGGGCGAACAGCGTGGTCTGGATGCCGTGGAAGAGCCCCTCCAGCCAGCCCACCAACTGCGCCTGCGCGATCCGCAGTTCCGCGTCGCTCGGGATCGCCTCGTCCGTGAAGGGCAGGGAGAGCCGTTCGAGTTCCTCGACGAGCTCGGTGGCGAGACCGTCCTCCAGCTCCTTCACCGAGCTGGCGTGGATCTCCTTCAGGCGCTGCCGGCTCGCCTCGTCCAGGGGGGCGACCCGCACCTCCTCCAGCAACTGCTTGATCATGCTGCCGATGCGCATGACCTTCGCGGGCTGCTCCACCTGCTCCGTCACCGGGATCTCGCGGGAGTCATCGTCCCCGGCGCCGAGCGCCATTCCGTCCTGGCCCACGACCAGGATCTTCTGGGCGTTCTCCGACGACCTGTCGTTCCTCGGCATCTCCATGCCGCCATTCTCTCGCACCGGTCCATCACACCTGCCATGTGCCCCCGGCAGGGCGTGATCCACCCTGCCGGGGTCCACCGGTCGGGCTCACCCGCGCCTGCCCGGCCGTACGCCGAGATGCCGGACGCCTCGGTCCGTGTGAGGCTGAAGCCGTTGATCTTGCCGCCCGCTGACGGGAGGAGGTCGTCCCGCGCATGTTCCCCAGGCTGTGTACGCCGTCCGCGGTCCGCATACTCCGCGTGGCCGTTCTACCGCCGGTCCTCACGACGACGGCCGTCCTGGGCGCGGGCATATCCAGCGCGTCCGTCCCCATATCCGCTTCCCGGACATCCGCCTCCCGGCCGGTGTCCGCCTCGGTGCCGGTGACCGCCTCTCAGCTGACAGCCACTCATCGGCTGACGACGCTCCCGCGCACGGTGTCCCTGCTTACGGCGTCCCTGCGCACGGCCTCCCCGGACGCGGCGCCGCCCTCACGGGCCGGCAGCTGGGCGGGCGAGGGACGGCTGCGGCCCGGGCGGCACGAACCCGAGGCACAGGACGACGCCTCGGACGAGCCGACCTACCCGAACCAGGACCCGCCCAGCCCGTCGATGCCCCTGACCGGCGCCCCGATGCCGGACACCAGCGGCGGCACGTCCGCGCCGGCGGTCGACCCGGCGGCGTCCTCCGCCCCCTCCGGGGGCCCCGCCCAGCTCGCCCGGGAGCCCGCCGCCTCGGGGCCCATGGTGGAGATCCTGCCCCTCGGCAGCGGTCTGATCCTCGTCGGTACCGGTCTGGCTCTGGCGTTGCTGGCCCTGCGCCTGCGCCGGGAGTGACCCGCTCGCAGGCCCCGCTCCGCGCTACGGCGCCACCAGCAGGAGCTTGCCGATGTGCCCGCTCTCCTCCATCAGGCGGTGGGCCGTGGCCGCGTCGTCCATCGGGACCTCGCGGTCGACGACCGGGCGGACCGCGCCGGAGGGCACCAGCGGCCAGACGTGCTCACGCACCGCAGCCACGATGACCGCCTTTTCCTCGATGGGACGCGCCCGCAGCGAGGTCGCGGTGATCGCCGCCTGCTTGCGCAGCAGCAGGTTGATGTCCAGCTCGCCCTTCGTCCCGCCCTGCATCCCGATGATCGCGAGGCGGCCCTTCACCGCGAGCGCCTGGATGTTGCGCTCCAGGTACTTCGCACCCATGTTGTCGAGGATGACGTCGGCGCCCTGCCCAGCGGTGGCCTCGCGGATCTCCTCCACGAAGTCCTGCTCGCGGTAGTTGATCAGCACATCCGCGCCCAGTTCCGCGCACCGGTCCAGCTTCTCCTTGCTGCCGGCGGTGACCGCGACCCTGGCCCCCAGGGCCTTGGCCAGCTGGATCGCCATCGTGCCGATACCGCTGGAGCCGCCGTGCACCAGCAGTGTCTCGTCAGGACGCAGCTGGGCGACCATGAACACGTTCGACCAGACCGTGCAGGTCACCTCGGGAAGCCCGGCCGCCTGCCGCAGGTCGACGCCCTCGGGGACGGGCAGCAGCTGCCCCACCGGGACGGCGACCTTCTGGGCGTACCCGCCGCCCGCCAACAGCGCGCACACCGCGTCGCCCACGGCCCAGCCGGACACACCGGGACCCAGCGCGGCGATCCGCCCCGAGCACTCCAGCCCCGGGTACGGCGACGCGCCCGCGGGCGGGTTGTAGAAGCCCTGCCGCTGGAGGACGTCCGCACGGTTGACGGCACCGGCCACGACGTCCACCAGCACCTCGCCCTCGCCGGGGACGGGATCGGGGACCTCGGCCCACACCAGCGCCTCGGGCCCACCGGGTTCAGGAATTGTGATCGCGTACATGGGAGCGACGCTACTCCTCACGGGACCGGTGCCGGGGAACCGAGCCCGCCCGCGCAGGGGCCGTACGCCCAGTCAGTCCAGGGCCACGGGACGGGTGTCCGGCGTTCCCGGGCCGTCCGGCGAGGATCGTACGATCGTGATCAGCCGGTCCGTCAGCTGGAGCGGGCCGACGGCCGGATCGTCGTAGCCGAGCACCCGGTGCCCCCGCACCACACTCACCACCAGGCCCTCGGTCTCCCGCACCCCCAGGCCGGCCTCGTCCCGGGTGACAGGCCGCTCGACCAGGTCGAGCCCGGTGCCCTGATGGATCAGGTCCTCCATCACCTTGGCGGCGGCGGGACTGAGCACGGACAGGCCCAGGAGCCGTCCGGCCGCGCTGGCACTGGTGATCACCGCGTCGGCACCGGACTGACGCAGCAGCGGCGCGTTCTCCTCCTCCCGCACGGCCGCCACGATCTTGGCCGTGCGGTTGAGCTGGCGGGCGGTCAGCGCGACCAGCACCGCGGTGTCGTCGCGCTGCGTGGCGATGATGACCTGCCGGGCCCGGCGCACCTCCGCCTGGTGGAGCACCTCGCTGCGGGTCGCGTCGCCGACGATGCCCGCGTATCCCTCGGCGGTCGCCGCGTCGACGGCCCGGGGGCTCGCGTCGACCACCACGACCTGCTCCTTTCTCAGACCGGTCGCGCACACGGTCTGGATCGCGGAGTGTCCCTTGGTCCCGAAACCGACCACCACGGTGTGATCCCTCAAAGCCGCCCTCCAGCGATGTGTGCGCCACTCCTCACGGGTGCGTTCGGTGAGGACCTCGAGAGTGGTGCCGACCAGGATGATCAGGAACAGCACGCGCAGAGGCGTGACGACGAGGATGTTGGTGAGCCGAGCGGAGTCACTGACCGGGGTGATGTCGCCGTATCCGGTCGTGGAGAGGGTGACGGTCGCGTAGTAGAAGGAGCCGAGCAGGCTCAGAGCGCCCCCCGCGTCGTCGTGGTAGCCGCCGCGGTCGGCCCAGACGACGAGGGCGGTGACGACCAGGACCAGGAGGGCCAGTCCCAACCGTGTGCCGACCTGCCGCATCGGACGCTGGACGGCCCTCCTCGGAAGATGGACGCGCTGGGTGACGAGGTGCTCGTCCGGTTGGCGGGCGATCGCGTCCCGCCGCGGAAGTTTCACGTGAAACACACCCCGTTCCGGCTCACCCCGCCAACACCCCCGGAAGATCCAGCAGTTCCAGCTCCTGTCCGGGCCCCGCTCCGCCCGGTGGTACGACGGCCAGGGCGTCCGCGGCGGCGATGCCCCGCAGCATCGCCGGGCCGTGGTAGTGCAGAGGCACCACCAGGTCGTCATGGACCGCGACGGGGACGAGCCGGGTGTCGTGGGGGTGGCCGTGCACCGCGTCCCGCACGGGCAGCGCGCAGGGCTCCGGCGCCGACCGGCCCGCGAGGGCCCGCAGCAGCGGCTCGGCGAGGGTGAGCAGGCCGGAGACGGCCGCGAGCGGATTGCCGGGCAGCCCGACGAGGTGCTGGTCCTCCCGGACGCGCGCGAGCAGCATCGGGTGTCCAGGGCGCACCTGCACCCCGTCCACGAGGAGTTCGGCTCCCACGCGTCGCAGGGTGGGGTGGACATGGTCGACCGGTCCCGAGGCCGTTCCGCCGGTGGTGACGATCAGGTCGGCCGTCGAGGACGTGACCGCCTGGAAGAGGGCCTCGGCATCGTCGCCCAGTCCTCGGACGGCCCGCACGTCCGCGCCCAGGGCGCGCAGCCAGGGCGGCAGCATCGGGCCGAGCGCGTCCCGGATCAGACCGTTCCTCGGCATGCCTTCGGTGAGCAGCTCGTCACCCAGGACGAGCACGTCGACGGACGGGCGGGGGAGGACCGAGAGCGTGTCGTACCCGGCGGCTGCGGACAGCCCGAGCACGGCCGGGGTGACCATGGTGCCGGGCGGAAGCAGCTGGTCACCGGCATGGCACTCCTGGCCGCGCGGCCGGATGTCCTGTCCGTGCACGACCCTGGGGGTGCCACCCGGACGGGCGGAACCGGGAGTCCGGGCCGGCGCGGCGTGCAGTCGCCCCGTGTCGTCACGGCGCCCGTGCTCGCTGCGCAGCACGGCGGTGGCGCCCGGCGGGACGCGCGCGCCGGTGGCGATCCGCACCGCCTCCCCGTCCGCGAGCGGTGCCGGCTCGGCGTGGCCGGCGAGGACCCCGTCCTCCTGTACGTCCCACGGGCCGGGGCCCGCGACCGCCCAGCCGTCCATGGCCGAGGTGTCGAAGGAGGGCAGGTCGGAGAGGGCCTTGAGCGGGGCGGCCAGGACCAGGCCGAGGGCGGCGTCGAGGGGGACGGCCATGGGGCGCCGGTACGGCGCATCGTGAGCGGCACGTTCGGCGAGGGCGCGGGCCCGGGGCCAGGACGTGGCGTCGCGGTGACCACGAGGGTCCGCCGCGGGGGCGGTGGCGGTGGGTGCGGTGCCGGGGGCGTCATCCGCACGGTCCCCCTGGTCGCCGTCCCGCTCCCCGGAGCGGCCCTGCGACCCCGGCGGCACACGGTGCTCGGGGGCCCGGACCAGGGCGAGGGCCTCTTCCAGATCGAGATCGTGCTGGTCCTGGGGCGGACGGGCGGGGCCGGCCTCACGTGGATGGCGCGGGTCCCCGCTGTCGTTGGCCACGGCCAGCGCCTCCTCCAGTTCACGCTCCTCGGCTTCCGGGCACACGATGCCTGTCCCGGCCCCGCCAGGACGGGCACTTCCCGGATCTACGCGGCTCATGCCCGGGCGGCTCGCGTCCGGGTGGCTCGCGTCCGCGTCCGGGTGGTCGTGCTCCCTGCCTTCGGTGTCGTCCAAGAGGCCGACGTCCGGATGACCGGGGTCCAGGTGTCCCCGGGTTCCTCTGCCGTTCATCCGGCGCCCGGCTCGGTGCCAGCGGAGCTCTCGGCGTTCTCGGTGTTCCCGGCGTCCTCGTCCGCCCAGCGCAGGGCGAGCGCGAGGGCCTTGCGCGCGGCCTCGGCGACCGCCTCGGGCCCGCCACCCGCCTGCCCGGCGGCATAGCCGACGAGGAACGTCGTCAGGGGGGCCGCGGGGCGGGCGACTCCGTGCGCGGCGTCGCGCGCGAGGTCGAGAAGCGCGGCGGTGTCGACGTCGAGGCCGATGCCCAGTTCGTTCTTGACTGCGGAAATCCATTCATCCAGCACATGCCCATGCTCCCTGATGCGTGACCGGGCGGCGGCGATGTCCTCCCAGGTGTCGCAGTCGAAGGACGCGAGGGGGTCGGGGACGCGGGTGAGGTCCAGTCCGGCGACCAGACGCCGCAGCGGAAGGCCCGTCAGACCGTCGTGGTCACACGCCAGCCGTGCCAGTTCGCGGCGCAGGGGCGCGCTGCGATAGGCGGCGACGAGCGGCTGGTCGCGGCCCTCGGGGTCGGTGAGCACGACTCCTTCGGCGCGGCCCGCGCCCAGGGCGCCCAGCAGCCGGCGCACCGTCTTCTCCTCCAGGAACGGCAGGTCGGCGCAGAGCACGACGACCCGCCCGGCCGTGCTCCGCCTCAGCCCCGCGTCGAGCGCGGCGACGGGGCCGGCGCCGACCGGGTCCTCGCGCGTCCAGAGCACCGGGCGCGCGGTGGGCCGGGGGTCGGCGACGACCACGGTGGTGGCCGCGCCGGAGCAGGCGGACAACACCCGGTCGAGCAGGGTGCGTCCGCCGACCCGCACTCCGGGCTTGTCGGCTCCGCCCAGCCGCCGGGCCGTACCTCCGGCGAGCACGACGGCGTCGTACTGATCGGCACCAGGCTGATCGGCGCCCGGGCCGCCGGGGCTCTCGTACTCGGTCATGCCCCGAGTATGGGCGCCGCGACGGCCACCGCCGGGTCGCGAGCCGTCGTCACGGGCCGTGATCACCCACGGCCGGTCGCGGTCCGGCTCACAGCGTGCGCAGCAGCACCGCCGGCTGCTCGACGCAGTCCGCCACGTAGCGCAGGAAGCCGCCCGCCGTGCCGCCGTCGCACACCCGGTGGTCGAAGGTGAGCGAGAGCTGCACGACCTGTCGCACCGCCAGCTCGCCCTCGTGCACCCAGGGCCTGGGGACGATACGGCCGACGCCGAGCATGGCCGCCTCGGGGTGGTTGATGATCGGCGTGGAGCCGTCGACACCGAAGACCCCGTAGTTGTTCAACGTGAAGGTCCCGCCGGTGAGTTCCCCGGGGGTGAGCGTTCCGTTCCGCGCGGACTCGGTCAGCCGGGCGAACTCCGCGCTCAGCCCTTCGGCGTCCCGCGCGTGCGCGTCCCGTACGACGGGCACGACGAGTCCCCGTTCGGTCTGGGCGGCGAACCCGAGGTGCACCTGGTCGAGCCGGACGATCTCCCGGGCCTCCGTGTCCACGGTGGAGTTGAGTTCCGGGAACCGGGCGAGAGCCGCGGCGCAGATCCGGGCCAGCAACGCGATCAGGGAGATCTTCGGTCCCCCGGCCGCGTTCATGGCCACTCGCGCGCGCATGAGTTCCGTGGCGTCGGCGTCCACCCAGCAGGTCGCGTCGGGAATCTCCCTGCGGCTGCGGGAGAGCTTGTCGGCGACGGCACCGCGCACTCCTTTGAGGGGGATCCGCGTTCCGTCGGCCGCCCCGCGAGCGAAGGAGGACACCGTCCCGGCCGCGCCGTCCCGGGCCGAAGCCCCGGCCACCCGGTCCGTGCGGCCCGGCGCCTGGGTGAGGGCGGGCGCGGTGGCGACGGTCACCGTGTCCCTGAGGGCGCTCTCCACGTCTGCCCGGAGGATCAGACCGTCGGGCCCGGAACCCGCCAACCGCCGCAGATCCACGCCGTTCTCGCGGGCGAGCCGGCGGACCAGCGGGGAGATCACGGGTACGGGACCCTCGGGAAGTTCCCCGGCCGCGCCGGGGGCCGGAGCGGTCCGCGCGACCCCGTCCGCGACGAGCGCGACCCCGTCCGCGGCCGGCACGCCGGATCGAGGCGCGCGTACCCGGCGGCGCCGGGCGGGGGCCGCCGATGTGCCGTATCCGACCAGGACGTTCCCCGAGGACTCGGCCGCCGGTTCCTCCGGGGTGCCGACCGCGACCGTCAGAAGCGGGGCACCCACCGGAAGTTCCGTGCCCTCGTCGCCGAAGCGGGCCGTGACCACGCCTCCGTAGGGGCACGGCACCTCGACCATGGCCTTGGCCGTCTCCACCTCCACGACAGGCTGGTCGACGGCGACGACATCGCCCACCTGCACCAGCCAGCGCACGATCTCCGCCTCGGTCAGCCCCTCGCCGAGGTCGGGCAGCCTGAACTCCAGTACCTGGGCCATCAGCTCTCCGCCTCCCACTGCAGGCGCCCGACCGCGTCCAGGATCCGGTCGACGCCCGGCAGGTGGTGGCGCTCCAGCATCGGCGGCGGGTACGGGGTGTCGAACCCGGCCACCCTGAGCACCGGCGCCTCCAGATGGTGGAAGCAGCGCTCGGTCACCCGCGCGGCGATCTCTCCGCCGGGGCCGCCGAACCCGGTCGACTCGTGCACGACGACCGCGCGGCCCGTGCGGCGCACGGACGCGGTCACCGTCTCGTCGTCGAAGGGCACCAGCGAGCGCAGGTCGACCACTTCGAGGTCCCAGCCCTCGGCGCGCGCCGCCTCGGCCGCCTCCAGGCACACGGGCACCGACGGGCCGTACGTCAGAAGCGTGGCGGTGCGGCCGGAACGGCGTACGACCGCGCGGCCTATGGGGTCGACCGTGTCGGGCTCCTCCGGGTTCCAGGTGTCCTTCGACCAGTAGAGCCTCTTGGGCTCCAGGAAGACCACCGGGTCGTCCGAGGCGATGGAGGCGCGCAGCAACCCGTAGGCGTCGGCGACGGTCGCGGGCGTGACGACATGGAGCCCCGGAGTCGCCATGTAGTACGCCTCGGAGGAGTCGCTGTGGTGCTCGACCCCGCCGATGCCGCCGCCGTAGGGGATGCGGACGGTGATCGGCAGGGGCATCGTGCCCCGGGTGCGGTTGCGCATGCGCGCGACATGACTGATCAGCTGTTCGAACGCGGGGTAGGCGAACGCGTCGAACTGCATCTCGACCACCGGCCGCAGGCCGTACATGGCCATGCCCACGGCCGCGCCGAGGATGCCCGCCTCGGCCAGCGGGGTGTCCGTGCAGCGGTCGTCGCCGAACTCCTTGGCGAGCCCGTCGGTGACCCGGAAGACGCCCCCGAGCGTGCCGACGTCCTCGCCCAGGACGTGCACGGACGGGTCGGCCGCCATGGCGTCGCGCAGGGCACGGGTGAGGGCCTGCGCCATGGTGGCCGGCTTGAGGGCAACGGTCGTCATCGGCCGGCTCCTTCCGGTCCGGCCGCCTCGGCGTCCAGTTCCGCCTGCAGGTGGGTCTCCTGCTCCAGCAGCTGGGTGGTGGGCCGGTCGTACACGTGGGCGAAGAGATCCATCGGGTCGAGCTCGGGGTCCTGGTTCATGCGGGCCCGCAGGTCGGCCGCCATCGTCTCGGCGTCGTCGCGCACCGCCCGCATCCCGTCCTCGTCCAGCAGGCCGCGCTCCGTGAGCTCGCGTTCGAGCAGCAGGACCGGGTCGTGGTCGCGCCAGGCCTCGACCTCGGCATCGCCCCGGTACCGGGTCGCGTCGTCGGCGTTGGTGTGTGCCTCGATGCGGTACGTCACCGCCTCCACCAGCGTGGGGCCACCGCCCGCGCGCGCGTGCCGTACGGCGTCGGCGAGGACCTCGTGCACGGCCGCCGCGTCGTTGCCGTCGACCAGGCGGCCCGGCATGCCGTAGCCGACGGCCTTGTGGGCGAGGGAGGGCGCCGCGGTCTGCTTGTCGAGCGGGACGGAGATCGCGAAGCCGTTGTTCTGGACGAGGAAGACGACCGGCGCCTGCCAGACGGCCGCGAAGTTCATGGCCTCGTGGAAGTCGCCCTCGCTGGTGCCGCCGTCTCCGACCAGGGCCAGCACGACCACGTCGTCGCCCTTCAGACGCGCCGCGTGCGCGAGGCCGACGGCGTGCGGGAGCTGGGTGGCGAGCGGGGTGCACAGGGGGGCCACCCGGTGGGTGTGCGGGTCGTAGCCGGTGTGCCAGTCGCCGCGCAGCAGGGTGAGGGCGTGGACCGGGTCGACTCCGCGGGCGACGGTGGCCAGCGTGTCCCGGTAGCTGGGGAAGAGCCAGTCGCGTTCTTCGAGCACGAGCGCGGCGGCGACCTGGCAGGCCTCCTGCCCGGTGCTGGAGGGGTAGACGGCCAGTCGGCCCTGCTTGGTGAGCGCTGTCGCCTGCGTGTTGTACCGGCGGCCGCGCACCACCTGCGCGTACAGCCGGCGCAGCAGCTCGGGATCCGCCTTCGCGGCGGCCTCGGTGCCGAGCACGCGATACGGCAGTGCGTCGGGCAGCAGCGGGGCGGGGTCGGTACGGGGTTGCCAGGCGGGCGGCGGTGTGGGCCGGTAGGCGCCCCGCTGCTCCATGACCGTCATGACGGCACCTCCTCGTGGGAGCGGCTTCGGACGCGCCACGGGAGTGATGCGCCTCACCTACCGATTGTTCGGTCGTCGGCACATTTTGGCTACAGGCGGCTCAAGGCTGTGGACAAACGGTTCTCCACAACCTGAGATGTACGCAGTACGTCCATGGTAGGGAGGCGGGGGAGCATGGCACCTGAACAAATGGCTGAATCGGCCGAGCAGGACCCCGCGACGCCGCCGCCACGCCGCCTGGACGCCATAGACCGCGACATCCTGCAGATACTCCAGTCGGACGGCCGCGCCTCCATACGGGCGGTCGCCGAGCGCGTACACGTCTCCCGCGCCAACGCCTACGCGCGCATCAACCGGCTCGTCGAGGACGGGGTGATCCGCGGCTTCGGGGCCCGGGTGAACCACGAACGCGCCGGTCAGAGCACGTCCGCCTACGTCACCCTGAAGATCGTCCAGAACTCCTGGCGCACGGTCCGCGAACAACTGCGACTGCTCCCCGGCGCCTCCCACATCGCGCTCGTGGGCGGTGACTTCGACGTGCTCCTGCTGGTGCACACGCCGGACAACAGGGCGCTGCGCGAACTGGTCCTCACCAGGCTCCAGGCGATCCCCGAGGTGCTCAGCACACGCACCCTGCTGGTGTTCGAGGAGGAGGACCTGGAGCCGGACGGGTGAGCGGCGGTCTCAGCCGTCGTTGCGCAGGCCCGCGAAGGCCACCCGCACGACCGCGTCGGCCACCTCCGGCGCGCCCGCGCCGCGCCCGTCCGGTCGGTACCACTCCACGATCGAGTTGATCATTCCGAAGACGAGACGCGTCGCCAGCCGCACCTCCACGTCCTGGCGCACGTCGCCCTCGGCCGCCGCCGCCTTGAGGAGGTCGGCGACCCGGTGGTCGAACTCGCGGCGCCGCTCCAGCGCCCACCGTTCGGTGCCGGTGTTGCCGCGCACCCGCAGCAGCAGCGTCACGTAGGGCAGCTCGGCGGTCAGCACCTCGACCATGCGCCGCACGACGTGTTCCAGCCGTTCCACGGCACGCCCCTCGCGCGCGTGCGCCTCGTCCAGGATGCCGAACAGGGCGTCCAGTGCCCTGCTGACGGCGCGGCGCAGCAGTTCCTCCTTGCCCGTGACGTGGTGGTAGATCGACGACTTGGAGATGCCGGCGGCCTTGGAGAGGTGCTCCATGGAGGTGCCGTCGTAGCCGCGCTCGTTGAAGACGCGGACGGCGACCGAGAGCAGGCTCTCCGGCGTGTAGGTGTCGCGCTTGGCCGTGGTCATGGGGTGCCCTCCCGCTTCTCGGATGCGTACGCGTGGCGGTAGAGCGCGAGGGACGGCGCGTACCGTCCGGACGGGTCGCGCAGGTGCAGGTCGTCCAGAAGGTCGTAGGCCCAGTTGCGGCCGAGGACCCGGCTCCACTCGAAGGGGCCGAGGGGGTAGTTGACGCCGAGCCGCATGGCGGTGTCGATGTCCTCCTCGGTGGCCACGCCCTTGGCGACCGCGTCGTGCGCCAGGTCGATGATCCGGGCCACCGTGCGGGCCACGACCATGCCCGGCACGTCCCCGATGACGCTGACGTCCTTGCCGAGCGCCTGGAAGAGACCGACGGCCTCCTCGAGAGTCGCGTGCGAGGTCTCCTGGGAGGTGGACAGCGCGACACGGGTCGCCTTGCGATAGTCGAGCGCCAGGTCGAAGTAGACGACGTCGCGCAGTTCCACGGCCGTCTGGCCGTCGGCGAGGGCCAGCTGCCCGCCGCCGGGCAGCACCAGCCGTGTGCCGTGGTCCTCCTCGTCCTCGCGGACGGTGATGCCCGCCTCGCGGATCAGCGCGAGCAGGTCGCACGCGGGCCCCAGGTCGCCCTCGGCGACGACGTACGCGGGCGGCCGCGCCTTCTCGGCGGTGTGCGGCTCGGACGGCTCGGCGCCGTCCGCGTAGTCGTACCAGCCCTGTCCGCTCTTGCGGCCGAGCCGGCCGGACTCGACCAGCCGCCGCTGGGCGAGCGAGGGCGTGAAGCGCACGTCGCGGAAGAAGGACTCCCACACGGAGTGGGTGACCGACTCGTTGACGTCCTGCCCGATGAGATCGGTGAGCTCGAAGGCGCCCATCCTGAAGCCGCCGCACTCGCGCAGGATCGCGTCGAGGGTGGCCGGGTCGGCGGCCTGCGCCTCGTAGACGGCCAGGGCCTCCGCGTAGAAGGGGCGTGCGATGCGGTTGACGATGAAGCCGGGGGTGTCCGCGCAGGCGACCGGCGTCTTGCCCCAGGCGCGGGCCGTCTCGTACGCGCGCGTGGCCGACGAGACGTCGGTGGCGAACCCGGAGACGACCTCCACGAGCGGCATCAGCGGTGCGGGGTTGAAGAAGTGCAGGCCGACGAAGCGGCCCGGGTTGCGCAGGGCACCGCCGACGGCGGTCACGGACAGGGAGGAGGTGTTGGTGGCCAGGAGGCAGTCGTCGTCGACGAGTTCCTCCAGCTCCCTGAAGAGCTGCTGCTTGACGTCCAGGCGCTCCAGGACCGCCTCGACGACCAGCGAGCAGTCCGCGAGCTCGGCCAGGTCCTCGGCGGGCAGCAGCCGGGCGCGGGCCGCGTCGCGCTCGGCGCCGGTGAGCCGGTCCTTCTCGACGAGCCGGTCGAGCCGGGCCCCGATCGCGGTCGCCGCCTCACGGGCGCGCCCGGGCGCGGCGTCGTACAGCCGCACGGGGTGTCCCGCCACCAGCGCGACCTGGGCGATGCCCTGGCCCATGGTGCCGGTGCCGACGACGGCCACGGGACTGCTGAGGTCGAGTGCTGTCATGTGCGCGATCCTCCCGCACGGGGATTTCCACAGATGCGGCAGGCCCCCTTGTCCCGACCGATCGTTCGGTTACTCTAGCCCTGTCCGCCTGTTCCTGCCCAGGTCATGAGTTCAACGAAGAGCTCGTCAGACGAGGAGTTGGTTCCCGCATGGCCGCCGAACTCACCGCGCACCAGCTGATCGCCCAGCACCGGCCCACCCTCGACCAGGCGCTGGAAGCGATCCGCACGCGCGCGTACTGGTCCCCGCACCCCGAGCACCCCAAGGCCTACGGAGAGAACGGAAGCCTGGACGCCGCGGCGGGCAAGGCCGCCTTCGACGCCCTCCTCGGCACCCGCCTCGACCTCGGCCAGCCCGGCACGGACGACTGGACGGGCGGCGAGACGTCGCCGTACGGCGTGGAGCTGGGCGTCAGCTACCCCCACGCCGATCTCGACGTGCTGCTGCCGGCCATGCGCGCGGGCCTGCGGGCGTGGCGCGACGCGGGCGCGGAGATGCGCGCCGTGGTGTGCCTGGAGATCCTCAAGCGCATCAGCGACCGCACGCACGAGTTCGCGCACGCCGTCATGCACACCAGCGGCCAGGCCTTCATGATGGCGTTCCAGGCCGGCGGCCCGCACGCGCAGGACCGCGGCCTGGAGGCGGTGGCGTACGCGTACGTGGAGCAGGTCCGCACCCCGGACACCGCGGAGTGGAGCAAGCCCCAGGGCAAGCGCGACCCGCTGGCGCTCACCAAGACGTTCAAGCCCGTCCCGCGCGGCATCGCGCTGGTCATCGGCTGCAACACCTTCCCCACGTGGAACGGATACCCGGGCCTGTTCGCTTCCCTGGCCACCGGAAACGCCGTGCTGGTCAAGCCCCACCCGCGCGCCGTGCTGCCGCTCGCGCTCACGGTGCAGGTCGCCCGCCAGGTGCTCGCCGAGGCGGGCTTCGACCCCGACCTGGTGGCGCTGGCCGCCGAGCGCCCGGGCGAGGGCATCGCCAAGACGCTGGCGGTGCGGCCGGAGATCCGGATCATCGACTACACGGGCTCCACGGCGTTCGGCGACTGGCTGGAGACCAACGCCCGCCAGGCGCAGGTGTACACGGAGAAGGCCGGCGTCAACACGGTGATCGTGGAGTCGACGGGCGACTACAAGGGGATGCTCTCCAACCTCGCGTTCTCCCTGTCGCTGTACAGCGGCCAGATGTGCACCACCCCGCAGAACCTGCTGATCCCGCGGGACGGCATCACCACCGACGAGGGCCCGAAGTCGTACGACGAGGTGGTCGCCGATCTCGCGCGCGCGGTCGACGGCCTGCTCGGCGACGACGCCCGGGCGAACGCGCTGCTCGGCGCGATCGTGAACCCCGACGTCAAGGCCCGGCTGGAAGCGGCCGCCGGGCTCGGCGAGGTCGCCCTGGCGTCCAGGGAGATCACCAACCCCGACTTCCCGGGCGCGACCGTGCGTACGCCGGTCATCGTCAAGCTCGACGGCGCCAAGCCGGACGCGGAGGCCGCCTACATGAGCGAGTGCTTCGGCCCGGTCTCCTTCGCCGTCGCCGTCGACTCGGCGTCCGAGGCGGTGGAGCTGCTGCGCCGCACCGTCAGGGACAAGGGCGCCATGACCGTCGGCGCGTACACCACCAGCGAGGAGGTCGAGCGGGCGGTGGAGGAGGCCTGCCTGGAGGAGTGCGCCCAGCTCTCGCTCAACCTGACGGGCGGGGTGTACGTCAACCAGACGGCCGCCTTCTCCGACTTCCACGGCTCGGGCGGCAACGCGGCCGCCAACGCCGCCCTGTGCGACGGGGCGTTCGTGGCGAACCGGTTCCGTGTGGTGGAAGTGCGCCGGGAGGCGTAGGACGGCTCAGGCGGGTGCGCCCCCGGTGGCACTCCAGTGGTACAGCGTCATGGCCACACTGGTGGCGAGGTTGTAGCTGGAGACCTGGGGGCGCATCGGCAGGGACACCAGGTGGTCCGTGCGGGCGCGCAGCTCCGCGGACAGCCCGGTGCGCTCCGAGCCGAACGCGAGTACGGCGTCGTCCGGGATCTTCAGTCCGCGGATGTCGTCCCCCTCCGGGTCCAGCGCGAACAGCGGGCCCGCGGGCAGCTCCGCCTCGGACAGACGCTCCACCGCGGTCGCGAAATGCAGTCCGGCCCCGCCGCGCACCACCGTGGGGTGCCAGGGGTCGAGCGTGCCCGTCGTGACCACTCCGGTGGCGCCGAAGCCCGCCGCGAGACGGATCACCGCCCCGGCGTTCCCCAGATTGCGCGGATTGTCGAGGACGACCACGGGAGCACGGCGCGGGGTGCGCCCCAGGGCCTCGAGGTTGGCCTCGCGCGCGGGGCGTTCGGCGAGCGCGGCGACGCCGGTGGGATGCGGGCGCGGCACGAGGGACCGGTAGGCCTCCTCGGGCACCTCCGTCAGGAGCCCCTCCAGGGCGTCCCGTACGTCGGGGGCCAGTTCACCGGCCAGATCGAGCGCCGCCCGGCGGCTGGTGGTGACGGCCACCGGCACGCACGCCCGGAAGCGCACCGCGTGCTTGAGCGCGTGGAACCCGTCGAGCAGCACACAGGAACCGGCGAGCCGGTGCCAGACACTCAGCGGGTCGGCGGCGGGGGGCGGAACCGTCATGTCGTGCAGCCTACGTGGGCCGCGACGCCAGGTGCCCGCCCGACCGGCCAGGGCCCGGACACCCTGCCCCACCAGGCCATGCCAGACGTGGGGACCCCTGACCCCACCAGGCCATCACCGACGCGGGAACCTCTGCCCCTGACCCACCAAGCCATCACAAACGCCCGGACCTCTGACCCACCGGGCCGTCACAAACACCCTGGGCCCGGCCCCACCAAGCCATCACGGGCGTGAGCGCCCCGGCCCCACCAGGCCGCCACGAACACCGAGACCCCGGCCCCACCGAGCCGTCACGGGCGTGGGCGCCCCGGCTCCGCAGGGCGGGCCGGCGTGTGCGGGGCCGGTTCCTCGCCCGCGTGCTCCTCGCCGAAGGGCGGGAGCGACTCCTCGCCGGGAGGCGGGAGCTGCCCGGCGCCGGCCGGCGGCCGCTCCGTGCGCGGGCCCGGCAGCGCGAGCCGGACACCCCCGGGAAGCAGCCGTCCGCGCGCGCGGGCCGCCCACCGGCCCGTCCACCGCAGAAAGGACGTCGGCAGGAACACGGAGTCGGCGGCGATCATCGCGAGCGAGAAGAAGGGCAGCCCGAGGACCACGGCGATCACCACGTGCTCGACCATCATGAACGCGAGCAGGACGTTCTTCGCACGCCGGTTGAGCAGGGTGAAGGGGAACGCGACCTGCGCGACGACCGTCCCATAGGTCACCAGCAGCACCAGCACCCCGTGCGAGGACAGCAGATCGGACAGGGCCGGCCAGGGCGAGAACGCGTCCAGGTGGAGCGGGTAGTAGACCGCGGTCCCGTCCTGCCAGGCGGACCCCTGGATCTTGTACCAGCCGGCGGTCGAGTAGATCAGGCACGCCTCGGCCATGATCACGAGCAGGGCCGCGTTGTGGACGACGTTCGCGATCGCGTCCAGCAGAACACGGAACTCCGAGCGCGGGGCCCGCCTGCCGACGTACCACCACAGCCCCTGCACGGCCCACAGCACCCAGAACACCACGAGCCAGCCGGCGTCCAGCCGTCCCGCGCCCGTCGCCAGGGCGAGCGCCAGGCCGAGCACGGCCCACAGGACGGGCCCCGACCGGTCGGCCGCCGCGGGTCCGCCGGGCGCCCGGGCTGCCCGAGCGGCGCGGACGGCGCGTCGCTCGTCCAGCGACCACACCTGTCCGCAGCGCGTGAACACCAGGTAGATCGACATCAGGTGGACGACGTTGTCCCCGCCGTCGCCGACGAAGACGCTGCGGTTCTGCAGCGAGAGCACACCGATCATGAACAGCACGGACATGGTGCGGGTGCGCCAGCCCAGCAGCAGCAGAGCGCTGGAGAGCACGGCGAGGGCGTACACGGTCTCGAACCACGCCTGGCTGTCGGACCACATCAGGACGGTGAAGGCGTGGTTGTCCGTGACGAGGCGCCGGGCCAGGCTCCAGCTCCACGGACCGTCGGGCCCGTAGAGCTCCTGGCGGTGCGGGAACTCGCGCAGCAGGAACAGCAGCCAGGTGGCGGCGAACCCGATGCGGACGACCGCGGTCTGGTACGGGCCGAGGGCGGCGTCCGTGACACGGGCGACGGCGTGCGCGGCGCGCGGGACGACGCGGCCCCTCATGCGCCCGCCCCCGTGTCCCCGTCCCGCAGCGACCACCAGGGCAGCATGCGGTAGACGGGGGTGGTGCTCGCCTTCTGGCCGCTCCACGCGGGAGGCGGCACGTCGGTGACACGGGAGCGGACCTGGACGCGGTCGAGTCTCTCGCCCGCGGCCGCCGCGTGCTCGCGGTGCAGGCGCAGCGCGACCAGGCGGCGCAGGTAGTCCTCGGCGAGGGAGCCGCGCGCGGCCGTCGGGCGATTGCGGCCGTCGTGCCAGGCGGTGTAGAAGTCCCAGGCGCGGCGCAGTTCGTTCTGCTGGGTGTGGCTGGGGAGCGGGTTGCCGTCGATGGCGGCGCCGTCGAGGGCGGAGAGGTCGTACCAGCCGGTGGTCCGCACACCGCCGTCCGCCGTGCTGACCTCCGCGCGGACCTCGACGTCGATGTTCTGCTGCAGGGGGTTGGGAGCGAACAGCTTCCAGTTCTGCTCGAACTCGGGATAGATCCAGGCGTCTATCAGCGTGCCGTGCTTCCTGGTGAGCGTGTTCGCCGGGGCGACGTGCAGGAACACCATGGCGAGATGCGCGCACGCGGCGACGGCGACCACCGCGAGGGTGAGCGCGGCGCCGAACCGGTAGCGCGGGGAGAGGTCACCCACGCCGCCGCGGGGAGCGAGGGGCGGCGGATCTCCTGCCCCGGCGACGGGCGGGGGCGGCTCCTCCACCGCGTCCGGGCCGCCCTCGGGCGGGCGCGAGGCCGGGTCCTCGGATCCGCCCGGCTGTGCACGCCGGGCGTCCGGGCCCTTGCCGTATGTGTCCATTCCGCCCCGTCTCCCGAGCTTCGCGCGCTCCGGTGCCGTCCCGCGCCCGGCACGCTCCGGCGTGCGCCGGCCTCGCCGCGGGCGCGTCACCCGTTCGCAGCACGGCACCGCATGTGCACCGGAACGGTACTCATGCCCGCCCGTACCGCACAGCCCCACCGGGCACGGCGGCCCCGGCGGCGGTCCGGAGGTCATCCACAGCGGTTGACACCCTACGGCGCCGCGCCCCACCATTGAATCCTCCGAACCGAACGATCGGTCGGGAGACGAGGACCGAGTCAGATCGAGGGGGACCGCATGGCGACAGCAGCAGCGCACCGCACGGCCCGCGCGGACGGGACGGCACCGGCGGACACAGCGGCGCACGAGGCCCTGTTCGACGCCACCCTGGCGGCCGACGAGCGCATCGAACCGCGGGACTGGATGCCGGACGCCTACCGCGCCTCCCTGGTCCGGCAGATCGCCCAGCACGCGCACTCCGAGATCATCGGCATGCAGCCGGAGGCCAACTGGATCACGCGCGCACCCTCGCTGCGCCGCAAGGCCATCCTGATGGCCAAGGTCCAGGACGAGGCGGGCCACGGGCTGTATCTGTACAGCGCGGCCGAGACGCTCGGCACCAGCCGCGACGAGCTGCTCGACAAGCTGCACACGGGCCGCCAGAAGTACTCCTCGATCTTCAACTACCCCACGCTGACCTGGGCGGACGTCGGCGCCATCGGCTGGCTGGTGGACGGTGCGGCGATCACCAACCAGGTCCCCCTGTGCCGCTGCTCCTACGGCCCCTACGCCCGGGCGATGGTCCGCGTCTGCAAGGAGGAGTCCTTCCACCAGCGCCAGGGGTACGAACTGCTCCTCGCCCTCAGCCAGGGAACCCCCGAGCAGCACGCGATGGCCCAGGACGCCGTGGACCGCTGGTGGTGGCCCTCTCTGATGATGTTCGGCCCGCCCGACGACGAGTCCGGGCACTCGGCGCAGTCGATGGCCTGGAAGATCAAGCGGCACTCCAACGACGAGCTGCGCCAGCGCTTCGTGGACATCTGCGTCCCCCAGGCCCGATCGCTGGGCCTGACCCTTCCCGACTCCCGACTGCGGTGGAACGAGGAGCGGGGGCACCACGACTTCGGCCCCATCGACTGGACGGAGTTCTGGGACGTCCTCAAGGGCAACGGCCCCTGCAACGAGCAGCGGATCACCCAGCGCAGACGAGCCCACGAAGAGGGCGCGTGGGTAAGGGAAGCCGCCGCGGCCCACGCGGCGAAGCACAGTGGAACGGGAGCGGCATCAGCATGACGAACACCGAATGGCCCTTGTGGGAGGTCTTCGTGCGCTCCCGCCGCGGCCTCTCGCACACCCACGCCGGCAGCCTGCACGCTCCGGACGCCGAGCTCGCCCTGCGCAACGCGCGCGATCTGTACACCCGCCGCGGCGAGGGCGTCTCGATCTGGGTCGTGCCGTCCGCGGCGATCACCGCCTCCTCGCCCGACGAGAAGGACCCGTTCTTCGAACCGGCCGCCGACAAGCCCTACCGGCACCCGACGTTCTACGAGATCCCGGAAGGGGTGAAGCACCTGTGACCGTCACCACGCACACCGCGGCGGCCCTGGCCCTCGGTGACGACGCGCTGGTGCTCTCGCACCGGCTCGGGGAGTGGGCGGGCCACGCGCCCGTCCTGGAGGAGGAGGTCGCCCTCGCCAACATCGCCCTCGACCTGCTCGGTCAGGCCAGGGTATTGCTGTCCATGGTGGGCGACGAGGACGAGCTCGCCTATCTGCGCGAGGAGCGCGCCTTCCGCAATCTGCAGCTGGTCGAGCAGCCGGGCGGGGACTTCGCGCACACCATCGCCCGCCAGCTGTACTTCTCCACCTACCAGCGGCTCCTCTACGACCGGGTCGCGGTCGGCGACGGCCCGTTCGCCCCCCTCGCCGCCAAGGCGGTCAAGGAGGTCGCCTACCACCAGGACCACGCCGAGCAGTGGACGCTCCGCCTCGGCGACGGCACGGACGTCAGCCATGACCGGATGCGGCGCGGGTGCGAGGCGCTGTGGCGGTTCACCGGGGAGATGTTCCAGCCGGTCGTGGGCCTGGACGTGGACTGGACCGCGCTGGAGGAGGCCTGGCAGGCGTCGGTGGGCGACGTCCTGCGCCGAGCCACCCTGGACGTCCCCGACGGACCGCGGCACGGCGCGTGGACCGCCGGCGCGGGGCGACAGGGACTGCACACCGAGCCCTTCGGCCGGATGCTCGCCGAGATGCAGCATCTGCACCGCAGCCACCCGGGGGCGTCATGGTGACGACCGCGGACCGGGCCACCGCCCTGGAGGAGGAGCTGCGCCGGCTCGCCGGCTCCGTCCCCGACCCGGAGCTGCCCGTGCTCACCCTTCAAGAACTGGGCGTGCTGCGCGCGGTCCATGTGCACGGGCCGAACGCCGTGGAGGTCGAGCTGACCCCCACCTACACGGGCTGCCCCGCGATCGAGGCGATGTCCATGGACATCGCGCGGGTGCTGCGCGAACACGGCGTGCGCGACGTCGTCGTGCGCACCGTGCTCAGCCCCGCCTGGTCCACGGACGACATCTCCGCCGAGGGGCGCCGCAAGCTGCGGGAGTTCGGAATAGCGCCACCACGCGAACAGCGCCGGCCGGCGCCCGGCCCCGTCGCGGTCGACCTGGGCCCGACCCGCCGCGCCGCCGGCTCGCCACCGCCGGACGATCCCGTGCACTGCCCGCACTGCGGATCGGCCGAGACCGAGCTGCTGAGCCGCTTCTCGTCCACCGCGTGCAAGGCGCTGCGCCGCTGCCTGGCCTGCCGCGAACCGTTCGACCACTTCAAGGAGCTGTGATGGCCCGTTTCCACCCGCTCCAGGTGGCCGCGGTCGACCGGCTCACCGACGACTCCGTGGCCCTGACCCTCGCCGTGCCCCCCGCACTGCGCGAGGACTACCGGCACGCGCCCGGCCAGCACCTGGCCCTGCGCCGCACCGTCGACGGCACGGAGGTCCGGCGCACGTACTCCATCTGCTCCCCGGCGCCCGCGCCGGACGGGGACGGCCCCCGCACCCTGCGGGTCGGCGTGCGGCTGGTCGAGGGCGGCGCGTTCTCCACGTACGCACTCAAGGAGATAGCGGTCGGGGACGAGCTGGACGTCATGGCACCGGCGGGCCGCTTCACCCTGGAGCCCGCGCCCGGGCTGTACGCGGCCGTCGTCGGCGGCAGCGGCATCACCCCGGTGCTGTCGATGGCGACGACGTTGCTCGCGCGGGAGCCCCGGGCCCGGTTCTGCCTCGTCCGCAGCGACCGGACGACCGCGTCGACGATGTTCCTGGAGGAGGTCGCCGACCTCAAGGACCGCTTCCCCGAGCGGTTCCAGCTGGTCACGGCGCTCTCACGGGAGGAGCAGCAGGCGGGGCTGCCGACCGGGCGACTGGACGAGGAGCGGCTGTCCGGTCTGCTGCCGGCGCTGCTCCCGGTCGAGGCCGTGGCGGGCTGGTTCCTGTGCGGGCCGCTCGGGCTGGTGCAGTCCGCCGAGCGGGCGTTGCGCGGCCTGGCCGTGTCCCGCGCCCGCATCCACGAGGAGATCTTCCATGTGGACGACGGCACCGCGGCGGGACCGTCCGCCGCGGCCCCCGCGCACAGCGCGGTGACGGCACGGCTCGACGGGCGCAGCGGCACCTGGCCCGTCCAGGACGGCGAGTCCCTGCTGGAGACGGTGCTGCGCAACCGTGCGGACGCGCCCTACGCCTGCAAGGGCGGGGTGTGCGGAACCTGCCGGGCGTTCCTGGTATCGGGCGAGGTGCGCATGGACCGCAACTTCGCGCTGGAACCGGAGGAGACGGACGCGGGATATGTGCTGGCCTGCCAGTCGCATCCGGTCACCGAGGCGGTGGAGCTGGACTTCGACCGGTGAGCGGGACGGCCGGCCGGCCGCTGACACGCACACGGTGCGGCCGTTCCCTTCTCCTAGAACCTGTTCTATCTTGACGCTCCGTCAGATCAGTGGATCCGCCAGGAGGACAGGCCGTGGACTTCACCTTCAGCGAGGAGCAGCAGGCGGCGCTCGAAGCGGCGAGGGCCGTGTTCGCCGGGACCGCGCCCGACGCGGTGCCCAGCCCCGCCCTGACCACGGGCGCCGTCGCCGACGACTTCGACCGTCCCCTTTGGGCCCGGCTCGCGCGCGCCGACCTGCTGAGCCTGCTGCTGGAGGAGGGGTACGGCGGCGCGGGCCTGGACGCCATCGCCCTGTGCCTGGTACTGCGGGAGTCGGCGAAGGTGCTCGCCCGGGTGCCCCTGCTGGAGAACACCGCCGCGGTGGTCGCCGTACAGGCCCACGGCAGCCCGGAGCTGAAGGAGGAGCTGCTCGCGCGCTCGGGGCGCGGGGAGTACGTCCTGGCCTTCGCCGCGCACGGCCGCAGCGGGCACGACCCGGCCGAGCTCGCGGTGTCCGCACGGCAGGACACGGACGGCACCTGGGTGCTGGACGGAGCCCAGACGGCGGTGCCCTGGGCCCACACCGCCGACGGCGTCCTCGTGCCGGCGCACATCGGCGGCACGGGCCGGTCCGTCCTCGCGCTGGTCTCCCCCGCGCAGGAGGGAGTGGCCCTGGCCGAGCAGTTCTCCACCGCCGGGGAGCGGCTCGGCGAGCTGCGCCTGGAGTCCGTGCGCGTCGCGCCCCACCGCCTGATCGAGGCCGAGGGGGCCTGGGAGCAGGCGCGCCTTCTGCTCACCACCGGGACGTGCGCGCTCGCGCTCGGCCTGGGCGAGGCCGTGCTCGCCATGACGAGCGACTACACCGGCAAGCGGGAGCAGTTCGGCCATCCCATCGCGACCTTCCAGGCCGTCGCCGTCCAGGCCGCCGACCGGTACATCGACCTGCGGGCCATGGCGGCCACGCTCTGGCAGGCCGCGTGGCGGATCGGCTCCCGCACCACCGGGGCGCTGCCGGCCGCCGCGGACGTGGCCGTGGCGAAGATCTGGGCGTCGGAGGGCGTGCGCCGCGTGGTGCAGACGGCACAGCATCTGCACGGGGGCTTCGGCGCCGACACCGACTACCCGCTGCACCGCTACCACGCCTGGGCCAAGCACCTGGAGCTCTCGCTCGGCCCGGCGGCGGCGCACGAGGAAGCCCTGGGCGACCTGCTGGCGGCACACCCCCTGGGGTGACCCACCCCGCGCGGTGCGTCTAGAGCACGAAGCCGGGGCCGCCCGTGGTGTCCACGACAGGGCGGCCCTGGGCGGCCCAGACCTGCATGCCGCCGTCGACGTTCACCGCGTCGACGCCCTGCTGGGCGAGGTACATCGCCACCTGGGCCGAACGGCCACCGGAGCGGCAGATCACATGGACCCGGCCGTCCTGCGGCGCCGCCTCGGTGAACTCGCCGTACCGGGCCACGAACTCGCTGAGGGGAATGTGCAGCGCCTTCTCCGCGTGACCTGCCTGCCACTCGTCGTCCTCACGGACGTCCAGCAGGAAGTCGCCGTCCTTGAGGTCCGCGACCTCCACCGTGGGCACACCAGCTCCGAAATGCATACCCCCGACGCTACCCGACCGGCGCCCGGAGCGGTTCAGCCGCGCAGCTCCGCCAGTTCGGCCTCCTTCTGCGAGACCTGCGCCAGCAGTTGCTCCGCGATCTCCTCCAGAAGGCGGTCGGGATCGTCGGGGGCGAGCCGGAGCATGGAGCCGATGGCGCTCTCCTCCAGCTCCCGTGCCAGAGCGGTGAGCATGTCCTTGCGCTGGGCGAGCCACTCCAGGCGGGCGTACAGCTCCTCGCTGCGGCTCGGCCCGCGCTCCTCGGGCCGGGGCCCGGCCGCCCACTCCTCGGACAGCTGCCGCAGCAGGTTCTCGTCGCCTCGGGCATAGGCGGCGTTGACCCGGGTGATGAACTCCTCGCGGCGCAGTCGCTCGCTCTCGTCCTGAGCGAGGTCGGGGTGCGCCTTGCGGGCGAGGTCGCGGTAGAGCTTGCGGGCCTCCTCGCTGGGGCGGACGCGCTGCGGGGTCCGTACGGGCCGGTCCGTCAGCATCGCCTGCGCCTCCGGGAACAGGCCCTCCTCGGAGTCCATCCAGCCGTGGAACAGCTCCTCGACGCCCGGCATCGGCATGACCCGGGCCCGGGCCTCGTGGGCACGGCGGAGGTCCTCGGGATCCCCGCTGCGGGCGGCGCGCAGCTCGGCGATCTCCGCCTCCAGCTCGTCCAGGCGCGTGTACATCGGCCCCAGCCTCTGGTGGTGCAGCCGGGAGAAGTTCTCCACCTCGACGCGGAAGGTCTCCACGGCGATCTCGTACTCGATGAGCGCCTGCTCGGCGGCCCGTACGGACCGCTCCAGCCGCTCCTCGGGGCGGGGACCGCCCTCGGCCGTCTTCTCGGCGTCCGCGCCGTCACGGGACCCGGCGCGCTCGGCGACCGGTTCCTCGGCGGCGGACTGGGACTCACTCTGCTCGGCTTCGGGCGTCACGGGCCCAGCGTATGCCACGCCCCCGGCGCCTTCCTCGGGGTGCACCGGGCCCTCACACCCCCGCCTCGGCGGCCACCCGTCCGTTGCGCACCGCCGTCACCAGGTCGGCGTGGTCGGCCTCCGTGCGGTCGGCGTAGGCCAGGGAGAAGGCGGCGACGGCCTCGTCCAGTGCCTCGCTCTTGCCGCAGTAGCCCGCGATCAGGCGGGGGTCCACGCTGTGGGAGTGGGCGCGGGCCAGGAGCGCGCCGGTCATGCGGGCGTAGTCGTCCAGCTGGTCGGCGGCCAGCGCGGCGGGGTCGACGCTGCCCTTGCGGTTGCGGAACTGGCGCACCTGGTAGGGGCGGCCCGCCACGGACGTCCAGCCCAGCAGGATGTCGCTGACGACCTGCATGCGCTTCTGGCCGAGGACGACACGGCGGCCCTCGTGACCGGCCTGCGGAACCGGGCGGCCGATGGCGGCCAGGTGGGGGAGCAGGGCCGAGGGGCGGGCCTCCTTGACCTGGAGGACCAGGGGTTCGCCGCGGTGGTCGAGGAGCAGCACCACATAGGAGCGCGTGCCCACGCTTCCCGTGCCGACCACGCGGAACGCCACGTCGTGCACGGCGTACCGGGCGAGCAGCGGGTGGTAGTCCTCGGACAGGGTCGTCAGATAGTGCTCCAGCGATGCCGCGACGGCCGCCGCCTCGGCGTCCGGTATGCGGCGCAGCACCGGGTGCGCCTCCACGAAGCGGCGGCCGCCGTCCTCGTGCGCCTGCGTGGACTTCGCCGCGAACCGTCCGCTGGTGTTGTTCCGTGCCTTCTCCGAGACCCGCTCCAGCGTGCCGAGGAGGTCGTGGGCGTCGGTGTGGGAGACGAGTTCCTCGTCGGTGATCGCGTTCCACGCGTCCAGGACGGGCAGTGTGGCCAGCAGCCGCATCGTGCGCCGGTAGGCGCCGGCCGCGTCGTGGGCCGCCTGCCGGCACACGTCCTCGTCGGCGCCCGCCTCCCGGCCGGCGAGCACCAGGGACGCGGCCAGGCGCTTGAGGTCCCACTCCCACGGGCCGTGGACGGTCTCGTCGAAGTCGTTCAGGTCGATGATCAGGCCGCCTCGCGCGTCGGCGTACAGGCCGAAGTTGGCCGCGTGGGCGTCGCCGCAGATCTGCGCGTCGATGCCGGTGGTCGGGGTGCGTGCGAGGTCGTGGGCCATGAGGCCCGCGGAGCCGCGCAGGAACGCGAAGGGGGTGGCGGCCATCCTGCCCACGCGCAGGGGGGTGAGCTCGGGGATGCGGCCCCGGCTGGACTCCTCGACTGCGGTGACGGCGTCCGGGCGGTCGGTGTCCAGGGGCAGTTCGGCATGGGCGCGGCGCCGCACCCGTGCGCGGAGCGCCTTGCCCTCCTCCTTGGGGGAGCCCTGGACCGGCCAGCGACCGAAGCCCCGCACCCCGGAGATCCTGGCCGCCTGCCCCGGCACCGTCGTGCCGTTCACCGTCGTGCCGTTCACTCCCGGGCCGTTCACCGCGTCGTTCTCGGTCATGGCGACCGCCTCCCCCGTCGTTCTCACGGTCGTACGTACATCGACTGCGGAGACCGTACAGCGGGCGCGGTCCGGGGTGTCAGGGGGCTGTGGACAAGTGCGGCACGGTGGACGGCCGTCGGTGCCGGAACCCGTGGGGTGCACGGGTTCCCGTACCGGTCGGACAGCCGGTTTATCAAACAATCCTGTCTGATTGCCTTGACGACCGAACGTTCGTCCATCGAGCATTTTCCCGGGGAACATCCCAGCCAGAAGCGGCATCCACCGCCACGCGAAGATCACATGAAGGAATCATCGATCACGGGGGTCCCCTTAAAACAGGCATGATTGTATGATTCATGCCGCCCTCCCGGGCCAGGGTGCCCCCCGCACCCGCATGCGCCTCGCCGGAGAGCACGGCACAGGCGAAGGACCCCTCTCCGGGCCGGTTCCGGAGAGCACGCGGCCAGGAACGAGCGGGCCGCGCAGACGAGCGAGAGGGCAGGGGCGCACCGATGCAGGCACGGTCCGAGCACACCCGGCAAGCACTCGTCCGTGCCACCGCCGAACTCATCGCGGACGGCCGGGTCTCCGACGCGGGGCTGGTCAACATCTGCCGCCGCGCCGGAGTGAGCCGCGGGGCGCTCTACCACCACTTCCCCTCGACCTCCGCCCTGACGGCGGCCGTGTACGACCAGGCCCGGCTGCGCGTCCAGGCACTCACCGAAGAGGCGTTCGCGGGGCCGGCGCAGGACGCGCCCGAGCGGTTCCTCCTCGCCCTCGGCGAGGCCCTGCGCACGGAACCGGTCGTCCGCGCGGGCATGCAACTGGCGGCCGACGGATCGCCGGGCCCCCCTCGCCTGCGCGACGACGTGCTGACCCTGCTGCGCCAACGCGTCCGCGACACCCAGAAGGAGGGCGCCCGACCGGCGGGAGACCTCGCGGACCTGGCCATGGTGGTGGCCGCGGGCATCGAGTCCCTGGGCCGCTCCACCTCCGGCTGGTGGGACGGGGAGACCTCACACCGCCTGTGGGAACTGATAGGCCCCCTGTTCGCGCAGGACGCCCAGGCCTGCCCGGGACGGGGCGGCGGTCGCGCGGCCCCCTGTTGAGGGGGCCGCGCTCACTCGGCGGGCATAGGCGTGGTGCGCAGGCGGCTGATCAGGCCGGGCGTGGCGAGACCCGGCAGGAGGAACTTCCAGAAGACGCTGATGCGCTCGGGCAGGTCCACACGCGCCGAGTACACCTGGGACATGATCTGCAGCCCCGTGAAGGAGCCGACGACCGTCGCCGTGGCCTCGTGCACGTCCACGCCCGGCAACAGCTCGTCCCTCTTCTCGGCCTCCTGGAACAGGGCCAGGATGGTCTCGCTGGACTGCTCGTACGCGGCCTGCGGCGGGTAGGCGAAGGAGGTCTGCTCGATGCTCAGGCGCACGCTCGCGCGCAGCACCGGGTCGTGCTGGAGGCGCCGGGCGAACATCAGCGTCAGGTCGATCACGGACTGCAGGCGCACCGGGTGCTCCGGAGCCTCCAGGGCCTCGGCGTGTGCCTGCACGAGGGCAAGGGCGATGGCTTCCTTGGACGGGAAGTGGTGGTACAGCGACCCCCGGGTGAGGCCGGTGCGCGCGAGGATCTCGTTGGTGCTCGCGGCGTCGTAGCCCCGCTCGTCGAAGACCTGGGCGGCGGCCTCCAGGATCGACCGCCGTGACCGTTTGCCGCGTTCCTGCTGCGCCATGCCCGCTCGTACCCCGCCCATAGAATTCAACAGACTTGTCTGTACCGTAACGTCAAGTTGGGGGTGTTGTCACAACGCGGACGGGGCGTGACGCGAGTACTGCGGAAGGCGACGGAACCGGTTCTGCGGGCGCTGCCGCTACGGATGCCCGAGCCGGAAGCCGATGCCGCGGACGGTGATGATCCACTCGCCGGAGCCGAGCTTGCTGCGCAGGGTGCCGACATGCGTGTCGACGGTACGGCCCCGCGGCGACCACGCATCGTCCCACACCTGCGCCATGATCTGGCGCCGCGGGATGACGGTGCCGGGCTGCGAGGCCAGCAGGTACAGCAGGTCGAACTCCTTGCGGGTCAGATCCAGCGGCTCCCCGTCCAGGGTGGCCACCCGGGCGCCCGCGTCGATGGCCAGGGCCCCGTGGGTGATGACCCGGGCGACGGCCGGCTGCGAGCGCACCCGCCGCATCACCGCCTCGATGCGGGCCAGCAACTCACGGAAGCCGTACGGCTTGACCAGATAGTCGTCGGAGCCGGCCTGGAGGCCGAGCACGCGGTCGAGCTCGGAGCTGCGCGCGGTGACGGTGATGATCGGCGTGTCGGCGACCGCACGGATGCCCCGGCACACCTCCAGGCCGTCGAGGTCGGGCAGGTCCAGGTCGAGCAGTATGAGATCGACGTCGCGGTGGCAGCGCAGCGCCTGGGCGCCGGTGGCGACACTGCGGGTCAGGTAGCCCTGTCGGGCCAGGCCCTGCAGGAGGGTCTCGGCGGCCCGCTGGTCGTTCTCGACGACCAGGACGTTCAACGCCCCCTCCGGGGTCGCGCCCGGTGAGGCGCCGGCGGGGCGCGCCGGGGCGGCGTGTGGGAGTCGACGCCCCGGCGGGTTTTCGAGGAGATCTGCGTGGTGCCGGTTCATTGCTCCCCCTGATACACAACAACGCCATTCGGACTGTTGAAGGCTCGCGTCCCGGACGGTATCAAACAGACTTGTCTGATTGTCAATGGAGTGCGGACTCGGACACGTCCCGGCAATCGCACCGTCATACCCGTGTCAGGTGTCATCTTCGTCGGTTTTGAACCTTTTTGAGGGGTTCACCCCCCGAGTCCTCACTCCACCAGCATCCCGAGAGCCCCTCGGTCGAGGACCATCGAGCCACGCGAAACCATACATGTGGGTCCACTTCTCGCTCCCGGGTGGGGACAATCCGGGCAAGTCGCCTCGGCGTGCCCGGAGGGAACGCCGCACCCCGGCCGGCCCCGGCCGCCCCCGCGGCCGACCCGTTCCGGCCTGATCACGCTCTCCCCTTACTCAATCCTGGACATCCTGTACGCCCACGTACGGAGTGGGCGTCCGTTACGGGGCAGTCAGAAGGCGCAGGCGAAGCAATCAAAGGCGAGGGTGTGTCGGGCTTGCCCTCGCCCGACGGACACCCTTTTCATGGGCCGGACCGAGACCGCGCGGCAGGACCGCGGAGCGCGTCGCCATCGCTAACGGCGACCACCGCGACCTCACCGCCCGGCCGCGGGGTTCGCCTGCCTGACCTGCACCGACCGCACACCGGGGCCCCGGCGCCACCACGGTCGCGACCCGAGCACCCGCAACGCCGCCCCGTCCGCCGGGTCGAGGCCCCGACGGGATCACGGGTCCGGCCTCCGCCGGGAGCCGCCGGGCGTCCACCACGCCAAGCTGCGAAATCCGTTGTGCCCCTTGAAAAAGCGGACCGACCTGTCTGTAGGTTGTGGCGGAGCAGATCGTCGGCCGCGGGGGGTGGCCGGGCGACACCTGGCTTGCTGCCCCCTGCCCGGAAACTGACAGGAGAGCACATATGCCACACCTCATCGACCGGGATCCTTCTCCGCACGCACTGCGTCCGGCACCGTCGACCAAACTGACCACCACGGTTCCGCGGGAGTACGTCCACCGCGCGGCGGTCTCGGAGGTCCTCCTCACCGGCTGGGAGTTCCTCGGCGGCCCCCGACGGGATGTCGCCGGCTCCGCCTCCGGTGGCGACGAGCGGCCCGAGTTCGAGGTCAGAGCCCAGTGGCCGCGCAGCCACGCGTCGTTCGTCCCGGACTACGGCTACCAGGACCCCATGCTGCTGATCGAGTCCGTCCGCCAGATCGGCTCCCTGCTCGCCCACGCCGAGTTCGACGTGCCCTTCGGCCACCAGTTCCTGATGTCGGACATCTCCTTCCACGCCGAGCCGGACATGCTCGTCGCGGACACCGTCCCCACCGACGTCGAGATGCGTACGGTCTGCCGGGACATCGTCCGGCGGGGCGGCGCGCTCCAGGAGATGCGCTACGACGTCAGCGTGGTGCGCGAGGGCAGGGCCCGCGCGACGGCGACGGCCGCCTTCCGGTGCATGAAGCCGGACGTGTACCGGCGGCTGCGGGGCGAACGCCCCACCACCACCGACCGCACCCCGCCCCCGGCCCTCGACCCCGCCGCCGTGCGCTGCGGCAGCACCCGGCACGTCGTTCTCGGCGCACCGGCGCCCGGCGTGCACAACCGCTGGGAACTGCGGGTCGACGTCGCCCACCCCACCTACTTCGACCATCCCGTCGACCACATACCCGGCATGGTCCTGCTGGAGGCGGCACGCCAGGCCGCCCACGCCGCCACCGGACTGCCCGGCGCCCTGCTGCTCAGCCTGTCGAGCGGCTTCGAGCGCTACGCCGAGTTCGACGCCCCCTGCTTCATCGAGGCCCGGACGCTGCCGCACTCGCCCTCGGGCGACGTGACCGTGGCGGTGCGCGGAACCCAGCGCGGGGACACCGTCTTCACCAGTGAACTCGTCCTGCGCCCCCACGTCCGTTGAGCCGGCCGTCCGCCCGTCGGGAGAGTGCCCCGTGCCCACGCCCACCATCCTGATCACCGGCGCGTCCGGGTTCATCGGCGGACACGTCGTCCGCGAGGCCCGTCAGCGCGGGGCCGAGCTCAGCCTCATGACGCACCTGCGACGCCCGCCGTCCGCCACCGCCCCCGGCACCCACCGCGTCCACGCCGACCTGGCCGACCCCGACACCCTGCGCGGGGTGTGCGACGGCATCGACGTACTGATCCACTGCGCGTCGCGGATCGGAGGCGGCGACGAGGCCAACGAAGCCGTGAACGCACGCGGTACGCGGGCCCTGGTCGCCGAGGCCGAACGCGCCGGAGTGCGCCGCATCGTCCAGTTGAGCACCGCGTCCGTGTACGGGCGGGGCACCTTCCGCGGCAGCAGGCCCGAGGATCTCCGCCGCCGACCCGGTTCCGCCACCTCCCGCACCCGCGCCGCCGCCGAGGACGCCGTCACCTCGGCCGGCGGTGTGGTGCTGCGGCCCCACCTGGTCTACGGGGAGGGCGACCGGTGGGTGGGGGCGGGCCTCGCTCGGATCCTGCGCGTCCTGCCGGGCACGGTGGCGGGCTGGACCTCACGGATGTCGATGATCTCGGCGCCGGACCTGGCCCGGCTGCTGGTCTCGGCCTCGCTGGCGCCGCGCTCCGCCCTGCCCGCGCCCGCCCACCACGCCGTCCACCCGGAGCCCGTCCGGGTGGCCGACGTCCTGCGCACCGTCGCCGACTGCGCGGGCATCCACCCGCCGGGGGAGGCGGACCTCACCGTCGAGGAGGCCAGGGCGATCCTGGCCGAGAACGGCGTCCCCGCCTCCGCGCTCGACCTGCTGACGACGGACCACGTCTTCGAGGGCGCCGCCCTGTGGTCCGCTCTGCGGCAGGCACCGGGCGACGGTTTCCACGCCGGGTTCCGCCACGCCGAGCAGTGGTATCGCACGACCCTGCGGACACAGACTCCGGCGGCTTGAATCGACCGCCCCCGGGCCCGGAGACGAGGCACTCGCCCCACCCTCTCCGGGCCCGGTGGCCCCCCTCTACTTGACGCTTTCCTGACCTCCCGCTTTCCGGGGCCGGAAACCGTTGCCGTCCGACTACCGATTCGGACCCAGTCCTGCACCGGTGCGCATTGCTGGCGGCACGCGTGGTCGAACACGCTTATGACCTCTAGCGGAATCGGGAGTGAATCATCGTGCGCAAGGTGTTGATCGCCAACCGTGGCGAAATCGCTGTCCGTGTCGCCCGGGCCTGCCGTGACGCCGGGATCGCGAGCGTGGCCGTGTACG
>NZ_JBEZHK010000033.1:0-77846 GCF_040650555.1 Streptomyces sp. NPDC048664
AGGCGTACGCGGTGGCGAGTGCGGCGAGTTCGTCCAGCCCCTCGTCGATGGGGCGTGCCGGATGCTCGATGAGGCCGTCGGTGAAGAAGCTCCGGCACCTCCCGCCGTCGTGTGTTCCGGGTTCCGGAGTCAGGAGGCGACATCCTCGCCCCCCAAGGCTCCTCAGGCTCAGAAGGAGCACGGTTCCCCCCACGCCACAGGATTGCGTGCGGGTCGCCACGGGTAGACCGGCTACGACCGATTCGCCCTGGCAGCGGCCTTGGGAGGGACAATCTTCATGCTCGTGGAAGCACTCGGCTCCGCCGTTCTCGGGTTCGCCCTCGCGTGGTGGGCCGCGCACCGGCTGGCCCACCGGCTGCCGCTGCGCGCCCTGGTGCTCTCGACCGGTGTGGCGGGTGCCGTGTTCGGCGCGTTCATCACCCACAGCGCGCTGGCGTCGGCCGGAATCCCGGTGATCCTCATCGGCGCGCTCGTCGTCTCGGCGGCCTCGTTGTCGCTGCTGCTGCGCCCCGCGGAAAGACTGCGCCGCCGGTCGGCGACGGCGTGAGGCCGCCGCCGGGCCCCGACTCGCCCGGCACGCCCCGCAGGGAGCCGCCCGAGACGGCCCGCCCCGAGCGGCGGTCACCCTGACGCGCACCGCCGCCACCCTGCCGAGATGCGACCGGCCGCACCACGGTGCGGCCGGTCGGGGCGGGGATCGGAGGGGCCGGGTCAGGCGGCCAGCCCCAGCGCCGCCATCCGCTTCGTGTGCGCCTCGGTGATCCGCGAGAACATCCGGCCGACCTCGGCCAGGTCGAAGCCGTCCGCGACACCGCCGACGAGCATCGTCGACAGCGCGTCGCGCTCCGCGACCACCCGCTGCGACTGCGACAGGGCCTCGCCCATCAGCCGCCGCGCCCACAGCGCGAGCCGGCCGCCGACCCGCTGGTCGGCGTCGATCGCGGCACGCACCTTCTCGACGGCGAAGCCCGCGTGCCCGGTGTCGTCGAGCACGGTCAGGACGAGTTCACGCGTGTCGGAGTCCAGACGGGCCGCGACCTCGCGGTAGAAGTCGCTGGCGATCGAGTCGCCCACGTACGCCTTGACGAGCCCCTCCAGCCAGTCCGAGGGAGCCGTCTGCTTGTGGAAGCTGTCGTACGCCGCCACGAACGGCTCCATCGCCCCGGTCGGCTCGGCCCCGATCTCGGTGAGCCGGTTCCTGATCCGCTCGAAGTGGTGGAACTCGGCGGACGCCATCTTCGCCAGCTCCGCCTTGTCCACGAGCGTGGGCGCCAGCTTCGCGTCCTCAGCGAGCCGTTCGAACGCCGCGAGCTCGCCGTAGGCGAGCGCGCCGAGCAGGTCCACGACCGCCGCGCGGTACTGGGGATCGACGGAGGCCTTCGCCCAGTCCTGGGCGGCGACCGAGGTGGGTTCGGCGGATGCGTCGTCGGGAGCGTTGTCAGGCGTCGTCATGAAGCGCACAATAGCCCGCTCACCGGGTGCCGGAAGGCCCTGGTCAATCACTGTGACGACGACTACGTGACCGAATCGGCCAACACGTGTGCGGGATTCCGGGGTATGGTGGTAATGCGCCTGCCGAGTATTCGACGGGCCGCACGTATGAGGATGCCCGGTCGGTGGCCCGATCGGCTCCGACCTGACAGCCCTCCCTGTCCGTACGGCACTGTGCGTACGGAGTCCGGAGGGACACCCTCAGCGGTACGAGCGCTGGAGCGTCGGCGTGGTCCCGTGCCACAGGCCCGTCCCCCAAGTCGGCCGACGTCGTCCGTACGGTCACGACCCCCGCGTTCGCCTCGCACCGCGCACACAGAAGAGGCAGCACCCTGACTACGACTTTCAGAGATCTCGGAATCCTTCCCGAGACCGCCGAAGCCCTTGAAGCAGTCGGCATCATCAACCCCTTCCCCATCCAGGAGATGACGCTGCCGGTCGCCCTGTCCGGCACCGACATCATCGGCCAGGCCAAGACCGGCACGGGCAAGACGCTCGGCTTCGGCCTTCCGCTCCTCGAGCGCGTCACCGTCCCCGCGGACGTCGAGGCGGGCCGCGCCAAGCCCGAGGCGCTCACCGACGCCCCCCAGGCTCTCGTCGTCGTCCCCACGCGCGAGCTGTGCACGCAGGTCACCAACGACCTGCTGACCGCGGGCAAGGTGCGCAACGTGCGCGTCCTCGCGATCTACGGCGGCCGGGCCTACGAGCCCCAGGTCGAGGCCCTGAAGAACGGCGTCGACGTGATCGTCGGCACCCCGGGCAGGCTCCTGGACCTCGCGGGCCAGAAGAAGCTGAACCTGAAGCACGTGAAGTGCCTGGTCCTCGACGAGGCCGACGAGATGCTCGACCTGGGCTTCCTGCCCGACGTCGAGAAGATCATCAACATGCTGCCGGCCAAGCGCCAGACCATGCTGTTCTCGGCGACCATGCCGGGCGCCGTCATCGGACTGGCCCGCCGCTACATGTCGCAGCCCACGCACATCCGGGCCACCGCGCCCGACGACCAGGGCGCGACCGTCGCGAACATCGCGCAGCACGTCTACCGCGCGCACTCCATGGACAAGCCGGAGATGGTCGCACGCATCCTCCAGGCCGAGGGCCGGGGACTCGCGATGATCTTCTGTCGCACCAAGCGGACGGCGGCCGACATCGCCGAGCAGCTCCAGCGGCGCGGGTTCGCCTCCGGCGCGGTCCACGGCGACCTGGGCCAGGGCGCGCGCGAGCAGGCCCTGCGGGCCTTCCGCAACGGCAAGGTGGACGTCCTCGTCTGCACCGACGTCGCGGCGCGCGGTATCGATGTCGAGGGAGTCACCCACGTCATCAACTACCAGTCCCCCGAGGACGAGAAGACGTTCCTGCACCGCGTCGGCCGTACGGGCCGCGCGGGCGCGTCGGGCACGGCGATCACGTTCGTCGACTGGGACGACATCCCCCGCTGGCAGCTGATCAACAAGGCGCTGGAGCTGGGCTTCCACGAGCCGGTGGAGACCTACTCCACCTCGCCCCACTTCTTCACCGACCTCGGCATCCCCGCGGGCACCAAGGGTGTCCTGCCCCGTTCCGAGCGCACCCGCGCGGGCCTGGGCGCCGAGGAGCTCGAGGACCTCGGCGAGACCGGTGGCCGCGGTGCGCGCGGACGCCGTTCCTCGGGCCCCGCGCCGGCCGAGCGCGAGCATGAGCGTGAGCGTCCGGCGCGTGCGCCGCGTCGTCGCCGCCGCACCCGGGCCGGAGAGGCGCTGGGCGCGCCGGCCGGCACGGACACGACGGCGGCCGTGAAGGCGCCGGACGCGGCCGAGGCCGACGCGCCGCGCACGCCGCGTCGCCGTCGCCGGATGCGCGCCGGGCAGTCGGCGGAGACGGTCGCGGTCACGCCGGTGGCCGAGTCGGCTCCCCCGGCGGTGTCCGACGCCGCGGAGGTGGCCGTGGAGACGGCCGAGCCGGTGAAGTCGCGCCGCCGCCGCACCCGCAAGAGCGCCGAGACCGTCGCGGACACCGCGGTGGTGGACGTCCCGGTCGTGCGGGAGGCCCCGGCCGCCGTGGCCGCGGTGGACACCGCGGAGTCGGCGCAGGAGCCGCAGAGCACGCCGCGTCGCCGTACCCGCAAGGCGGCGGAGGCCGCCCCGGTCGCCGCCGAAGCCGTCCTCGACACCGTCGAGGCCGCGGAGGCCAAGCCGCGCCGCACCCGCAAGGCCGCGACCGCCAAGGTCGCCGAAGCCGCCGTCGAAGCGGTCGAGGCCGCGCCCCGACGCCGTACGCGCAAGGCCGCGGTGGCCGAGCCCGAGGTGATCACCGAGGCCGTCGAGGCCACGGAGACCAAGCCGCGGCGCACGCGCAAGACCGCTGCCGCCAAGGCCGAAGCCGCCCTCGACACCGTCGAGGCCACGGAGACCAAGCCGCGCCGCACCCGCAAGACCGCGGAGCCGGCCGTCGAGAGCCCGGAGGAGGAGCCGAAGCCGCGTCGCCGCACGCGCAAGACAGCCGCCACCGAGCCCGAGGCGGTCGCCGAGGCCGTCGAGGCCACGGAGACCAAGCCGCGGCGCACGCGCAAGACCGCTGCCGCCAAGGCCGAAGCCGCCCTCGACACCGTCGAGGCCACGGAGACCAAGCCGCGCCGCACCCGCAAGACCGCGGAGCCGGCCGTCGAGAGCCCGGAGGAGGAGCCGAAGCCGCGTCGCCGCACGCGCAAGGCCACCACCGCCGAGCCCGAGATCCCCGCGCAGACGGCCGAGGAGCCCGAGGCCAAGCCGCGCCGCCGTACCCGCAAGGCGGTGGCCGCCGAGCCCGAGATCCCGGCTCAGGCGGACGACGCTCCGGCGAAGCCCCGGCGCCGTACGCGCAAGGCCGCGGAGCCTGCCGAGAGCTGACGCGACACCACGCCGGCGGCCCGCCTCCCCATCCGTGGGAGGCGGGCCGCCGGCGTTCCAACTGGCCGGTAACATCCTGTCCATGAGCCGTCCCCCCACCTTCACCCCTCCCCCCGGCGTCCGGGCGCACCGTCTTGTCACGGACCGCGGGGAGTTCGCCGTGCTCGACGCGGAAGCGGCGACCGCGCGGGTCAGGGGGACCGCCCTGCTGCTGCCCGGGTTCACCGGCAGCAAGGAGGACTTCATCGTGCTGCAGCCGCTGCTCGCCGCGGCCGGATACCGCACCGTCGCCGTCGACGGACGAGGTCAGCACGAGTCGCCGGGTCCCCGGGACGACGAGGCGCCGTACGCGCAGGCGGAGCTGGCCCACGACGTGCTCGCCCAGGCGCGGGCCGTGGCCGACGGCGGACCTCTGCATCTCCTCGGGCACTCCATGGGCGGTCAGGTCTCCCGGGCCGCTGTCCTCCTCGACGCCTCCCCCTTCGTCTCGCTGACGCTGATGTCCTCCGGACCGGCGCGGATCGCGGCCTCCCAGCAGGAGCGGGTCACGATGCTGCGCGACGGCCTCGCGGTCATCACCATGGCCGAGGCATGGGACGTGATGCAGGCCATGGAGGCGCAGGCGGCCGGTGCCTCGGACCTGGACGAGGGGCTGGTGGACGGCGACGACCTGCGCCGCCGCTGGCTGGGCACCAGCCCGGCCCAGCTCATCGCCACGGGCCGCCAGCTGTGCGAGGAGCCGGACCGGGTGGCGGAACTGGCCGCCGTCGGCCTGCCGCTGCACGTGCTGTCGGGTGACCACGACGACACCTGGCCGGTGGAGCTGCTGGACGACATGGCCGTCCGGCTGGGCGCGCGGCGCACCGTCGTGCCACGGGCGGACCACTCCCCCAACACGGACCAGCCCGAGGCGACGGCCCGCGCCGTGGCCGCGTTCTGGGACGAGGTGCCCGCGTCCGCCTGACCCGCCCGGCCGGTACCGGGCCGGGGCCGGGCCGGTCCTAGAACTGGCTCTGCAGGTGCCCCCAGAAGCCGTCCCGCAGCGCGCGTCGCAGGTCGGCCTGGCCGCGCAGGGAGTACTGGAGCAGCCCCTCGGCCTCCACCAGCAGATCCTGGTCGACGGAGCCCGGCAGGTAGGGGTGGCCGGGAAGCAGGTCGGCGAGCGCCTCCCGGCCCCGCTCCGACAGCCACTTCGCGGCGATCCGGGCGCCCACGAAGCGGACCTCCTCACGGGTGGGGCGGGTCCCTGCGGACGCCTCGTGGGTCGCGGCGGTCCGCCGGTTCACATACGGCTTGAAGAAGTCGATCTCCAGGGTGCGCTGGCTGTCGACCTCCCACAGCAGCGGCTCCGCCTGGTTGCGGCCCTCCGGCGCCTCGATGCCCCACAGATGCACCCGCGCCCCGAACCCCTGCGCCGCCTCGACCGCCGACACCAGGTCCTCGTCGCCGCCGATGAGCGCGGCGTCGCTGATGGCGCGGTGCCGGGCCAGTGACTCCAGGTCGGACCTGATGAGGGAGTCGACGCCCTTCTGCTGGTTGTTGGCGTTGAGGTTGCCGAGCCGCACCTTGACGTCGGGCAGTTCGGCGATGGTCTGCTGCTCGGCGGTGTGGATGCGTCGGCGGGCTCCGTCGTACCAGTACACGCGCAGCAGCCTGCTGTCCGCGAAGATCGTGCGCGCCTTGTCGATCAGTGCCTCGATCAGCCCCTCGGCGTCGAGGTCGAAGGCCCGGCGGTCCTCGGTACCGGCGATCAGGCGTCCCGCGGCCGCGTACAGATACCCGGCGTCGACGAAGATCGCGTGGGTCGAGGGGGTCTTGGCCACTTCGGCGAGCATGCGTCGAAGCAGCTCGTTGGTGTGGTCGATACGGGCGCCGAGCGCCGCCAGGTCGTCGTTCATACTGCGCCCATTGTCCCGGCGCTCACGCAGCGGACACAACCGAGCGACCGGCGTGCACGGCCTGCCGGAAACGGCTCCGTAACCCCGCCGCGACACGTGACTCATTAGGGACTCGAAAATTTTCCTTAGCGTAGGGAATGTTTGTAACAAGCATCCCGTTGACTCAGTACAGGAGGGGGGCAGAGCTGCCCCGCGCTCCGCACGCCAGTAGTTCTCCTCAGGAGGATGACCAGACGAAGGGAGAAGCCATGCGCTTCGAAATCTTGCGACTCGACGACGTCGACGGCACGCCCGTGGACAAGACCGTCGTGGACGCCGCCTCCGTCAAGCAGATCGTTCAGCAGGCCGCGGCCATCGGGCAGCGACTGTGGATCCGCCCGGCCGACCCGTCCATCGTTTCGTAGGGGTTTCGCCGGTCAGAGACTTCTCAGCCCCGTACGGCAGCAGTGCCGTACGGGGCTGAGCGCGTCCCGGGGGGCTCCCGGGGAGGTTCAGGTCCCGTGGATGACCTGGGTGATGCCGTTGATGATCTGCTGGACGGCGATGGCGGAGAGCATCATGCCCGCGAGCCGGGTCACCAGCACCACACCGCCGTCCTTGATCACGCGGATGATCAGCAGCGAGTAGCGCATCACCAGCCACAGCACGACGTGGATCGCGAGGATCGCGGTCCACACCGACACCTGGGTGGCGACGCTGCCGGCCTTCTGGACCGCCAGGATCACCGAGACGATCGCGCCCGGGCCGGCGAGCAGCGGCATGCCGAGCGGCACCAGGGCGACGTTGACGTCCTTGGTCTGCTTGGGCTCGTCGGTCTTGCCGGTCAGCAGGTCCAGGGCGATCAGCAGGAGGAGCAGTCCGCCCGCGATCATCAGGGCGGGCACGGAGACATGCAGGTAGTCCAGGATCTGGTGGCCGAGGACACCGAACACCGCTATGACCCCGCCGGCGACGCAGACGGCCTGGAGGGCCATCCGCTTCTGCACCTTGGCGGGGCGTCCCGCGGTGAGCGCGAGGAAGATCGGGGTGATCCCGGGGGGATCCATGATCACGAAGAGGGTGAGGAACAGGGAGCCGAAGACGGCGACGTCGAACATGAGGGCCTTGCGGGGGAGTACGGGTGACGACACGGCGAGGAGCACGCCGTGCCCTGGGGAAGCCATGGGCGCGACCCAGGACGGCCGGCCTGTGGGGGCGGGAAGGAGATGAGGAAGGAAGAGAAGGAGGGAGGGGGCGAGGAAGGGGCCGGGGAGGCGGGGCGGGAACAGGCCTTGAGGGCCGGCCCTCAGGCGGTCCGCCGCCCGGGTCCACCGGCACCCGGCACCGGGAACGCCCCGGTGGCACGCCGTGTGATCTCCCCGTAGACCTCGGGGTCGGTGGTGAACTGTCCGGGCACGCAGGTCTTGCGGCTGCCGTGGTAGTCGGAGGAGCCGGTCGCCAGCAGGCCCAGTTCGCGGGCGAGCCCGCGCAGCCGTGCCCGGGTCGCCGGGTCGTGGTCCATGTGGTCGACCTCGATGCCGTCGAGTCCCGCCGCGGCGAGGTCGGCGATGGCGGACTCCGGGACGGTCCGGCCGCGCTTGACGGCGGCGGGGTGCGCGAAGACGGTGACCCCGCCCGCGGCCTTGACCAGGCGGATCGCCTCGAACGGATCGGTCTCGTGCTTCTCGACGTACGCGCGACCGCCGTCGGCCAGCCAGGCGGGGGTGAACGCGTCGGAGACGCTGTCCACGACGCCGAGCTCGACCAGCGCGGAGGCCAGGTGCGGGCGGCCCACCGAGCCGTCGCCGGCGATACGCGCCACCCGCTCCCAGTCGATCGGCACGCCCAGCTCCTGGAGCCTCGCGGTCATGGCCCGGGCCCGGGGCACGCGGTCGTCGCGCACCAGCTCGCGTTCGGCGAGCAGCGCGGGCTCCCGCGGGTCGAAGAGGTAGGCCAGCATGTGCATGCTGACGCCGTCGAGGCGGCAGGAGAGTTCGGCGCCGGTGACCAGGGTCAGCCCCTCGGGCAGGGCGTCCAGTGCCTCGGCGTGGCCCCGGGTGGTGTCGTGGTCGGTGAGCGCGACGACGTCCAGTCCGGCCGCGGCGGCGGCGCGCACCAGCTCGGCGGGGGTGTCCGTACCGTCGGAGGCGGTGGAGTGGGTGTGCAGATCGATGCGCACGACACGGACTCCAAGCGATGACAGGACGGAACGAACGACGGGGACGCTCCAGGATAACGGGCGTCCGAGACCCCTCGTGTCACACCCGCGAGGGGGAAGCGCCCCCTACACCGCCCCCTCCACCTCGCCGCCGCACCCCGCCGCCGCGTCGCGCCCGGCGCGTCACGGCTCCAGCAGGCGCGGGGAGAGCGCCCCGCAGGGCAGCAGGTCCACCTCGGCTCCGGCGTCCCGCAGGTCGGTCAGCACCAGTTCGTCGTACATCAGCATCCCCGTCTGCTCGGGCCAGACGATCGCCCACAGCCACAGGCCCAGCGCCTCGCCCGCGAAGACCGCGCGGTCGACGGGGGCGCCGGAGACATGCCACAGCGGCGTGGGGCGGCCCACGGCCAGCACCTTCGCCTGGGGCGGCTTCTCGACGTTCAGATAGGGGCCGGGGTCGGGGCCGTCCACCCCCGCGTACCGGGCACCGAGTCCGACGCCCAGTTCCTCGGCGACGAGGATCAGCTCACCCATCCCGCCGAGCGGCCCGGGGCCCGAGCAGGCGACCGCGGTGGCCCTGCCCCCGCTGCGGTCGTCGCCCGCGTAGGCCACGCCGGTGAACAGCCAGCCCACCGGCAGGGGCCAGGGCATCCACACCGGCACCTTGGCGCGGTGCACCACCACGCTGAGGGCCTCGACGCTGGGCGGGATCACGGGCTGCAACGGATGGACATTGCCGTGCACATCGCACTGCCAGGAGTCGGCAAAGAGTCCGGGAGCCCTGACCCGGCCACCACACTTCGGGCAACTGGGTTCGCCCCTCATAGGGCTCCACGGTCCTCCCCGGGCAGCGCCACGTCAAGGACGATCACCCGTCCGGAGTGCGCCCCGGGTCAGTCCAGCGGGACCGACCGGCGGGCCGGATCGCGCAGGTCCGTCCCGTGCGTCAGCCAGCGCTCCTGGAGGGCCTGGGCACCGTGCACCCGCTTCCAGGCGGCCTCGTTCGACGTCATCGGCAGCAGCGGCAGGAACCGCACCGCCTCCAGGGGCTCGTCCAGCTCCAGGTCCTCGACCAGACCGCCCGGTTCGGCGACCAGGACCGAACTGAACGGGGCGCCCGGCCACAGCGGCTCCCCCACGTCCAGCGAGGCGCCGGGGGCCACGATCACACCCTCGACCTGAGGGGACGCGGCGAGCACGGCCAGCGGGCGCAGCACCTTGTCGGTGTCGGCGAGACCGCCGCGCACGGACAGGACCAGTTCGGCCCGGGGGCCCTTCAACGGGTCGGCGAGCATCGCCGACGGATCCGTCATGGGCTGGGCGGACATGCCGAGCGTGGCGTAGCGCAGGACGTCCCCCTCCTCGAAGCGCAGCACCTCGATGCGGTCCGTACCCAGGAAGGTGACCGCGGCGCGCGCGTCCGGTTCACCCAGCGTGGTACGCAAACGGGCCTCGACCAGAGGAAGGACATCAACCATGCGGTGAGCATAGAACTCGTCAGTAGCGGGCAAAGCAGCACCTTGACACTTCGGCGTGCTGATACTGTTGGCCGGTGGTTTCGGGCAGCACGCAGAAGCGTCGCGATCGGGTCCCGACGCCATGCGAAATCCCCTACGGGGATGGGATCGTCCCTCAGCGGGGACTGGCCGGAGGAGGTGGGGCTGTCATGGATCGAAGTCGACCGTGCAGTAGCACCCGCTCTTCCGACCGCTGATGTAGCCGTTTCGGCTCTGGCTGATCGCCACCTCTCGCACACGCGCCGCGTTTCCGTACGGATTCCCCGGGTTATCCGGACCCACGTCGGATCCACCCGTGCGCCACGGAAGAGCACTTCGTTTCGTTCTACCTGATCCGTCCGATCTGTTTGATCCGAGTCAAGTAGCGAAGCCGGCCACCGCAACGGTGCGGTGCTCCCCGCTTTGTGGACGTGCCAAACGTCTTTTTGCCAGGACGTCCTCATTCCGGGTAGTTCCACCCGTCGTCGTACGCCTTCGCTGCTCGCCGCTCGTTGCGAAGGAGCCTGCCCCATGTCGATGATCCGTGACCTGCGCGCCGCGGTCCGCCCCTCCCGCCCCGTGCCTCGCAAGGACACCGGCACCTACGACACCACGCGCGACCCGGCCACGCCGTCCGCCGTGGTGGACTGCGCGGTGTACCGCGACGGGGTGCGCGTGCAGACCCCCGCGCCCCTGTCGCCGCAGGAGGCGATGCGGCTGGTGCGGCGCGACGGAGGCTTCGTGTGGATCGGTCTGCACGAGCCGACGGAGGCCGAGTTCGCCGGTATCGCGGGCGAGTTCGGGCTGCACCCGCTCGCCGTGGAGGACGCGGTGCAGGCGCACCAGCGGCCGAAGCTGGAGCGGTACGACGACTCCCTCTTCACGGTCTTCAAGACCATCCACTACGTGGAGCACGACCGGCTGACCGCCAACAGCGAGGTCGTGGAGACCGGCGAGGTCATGTGCTTCACCGGACGGGACTTCTTCATCACCGTCCGGCACGGCGGCCAGGGTTCGCTGCGCGGTCTGCGCAGCCGGCTCCAGGAGGACCCCGAACTGCTCGCCAAGGGTCCCTCCGCCGTGCTGCACGCGATCGCCGACCATGTCGTGGACGGGTACATCGCGGTGGCCGACGCCGTGCAGGACGACATCGACGAGGTGGAGACGGAGGTGTTCTCGCCGGACCGGAAGGGCACGCCCCGCGGCACGGACGCGAGCCGCATCTACCAACTCAAGCGCGAGGTGATGGAGTTCAAGCGCGCGGTGGCGCCGCTGCTGCGCCCGATGGTGCTGCTGAGCGAGCGGCCCATGCGGCTCATCGACCCGGACATCCAGAAGTACTTCCGGGACGTGGCGGACCACCTGGCGCGGGTCCACGAGCAGGTGATGGGCTTCGACGAACTGCTGAACTCCATCCTCCAGGCCAACCTGGCGCAGGCGTCCGTCGCGCAGAACGAGGACATGCGCAAGATCACCGCGTGGGCGGCGATCATCGCCGTACCGACGATGGTCTGCGGGGTGTACGGCATGAACTTCTCGTACATGCCCGAACTGCACTGGAAGTACGGCTACCCGGCGATCATGGGCGTCACCGTGGTCATCTGCCTGGGCATCCACCGCACCCTGAAGCGCAACGGCTGGCTGTGAGGGACCGCCCTCGGACAGGCCCAGGGCCTAGGGTGGGCGCATGACCAGCGAACTGCTCGACGCGGCCCTCGTCGAGGAGGCCACGAAGAAGTCCGGACTGATCTGGGTCCAGGGCTCGGGTGACGCGGGCACCGGACCCGCGCGCCCCCTGTGGCACGTGTGGCACGCGGGTGCCGCCTGCGTGCTCGGCGACGGCCCCGGCGAGCAGCCGCTGACCGGTCTGACCGACGGCGGCGAGGCCGTCGTCACGGTCCGCAGCAAGGACAAGGGCGGCCGTGTCGTCGCCTGGCCCGCGACGGTGGTGGAGCTGGCGCCGGGCTCGCCCGAGTGGGACGCCGCGGTCGCCGAGCTCAAGGGCAAGCGGCTGAACGCCGGTGACGGCGAGGAGATGCCGCTGCGCTGGCGCCGCGAGTGCCGCGTCCTGCGGCTTCAGCCGCATGGTACGACGCTGCCGCTGCCGGACGACTCGCTCGCGGCGCCGCCTCCGGCGACCCCGGCCGTCACCCGCGAGCCGATCCCGGCGGCCCTGCCGCGACTGCTGCGGCGCAAGCGCCGGTAGCGAGCCGCGAGGGCGGCCTGCCGCGTCGTCCGCTCAGGACGACGGCAGCTGCTTCCCGTAGTCCACCGTCTCGTTGTCCGGCGGCCGCACCAGCGGGAAGTCCTTTCCCCAGTCCGACAGGGCCAGCGTGCCGGCGTTGCCCGCGCGGACCAGCCGCAGCGGGTACGGCCGGCCCTTGAGGGAGACGTCCAGCGTGCCGCCGGCACCCTTGTCCCCGGTGATCCGGATGGTGGGCACCCCGCCCTGCTCGTGGTGGCCGTCCGTCGTCAGGGCGCCGTGCAGGGTGAGGAGTCCGTCCAGCAGGAGACCCTTGTCGGTGAATCCGCTGAACCGCTTGTAGGCCGGGTCCGACGTCGGCACCTTCACGTACTTGCCGCCCAGCTTGCTCGCCGCCGCCGAGCCCCCGCCGTCCGTGGAACCGCCGTCCTGCCGGGCCCAGAAGGCGGCGTCGGCCTTCAGAAACAGGTGTTCGCCCACCCGCAGCAGACCGAAGGTGCCGTTCTTCGAGGTGACGGATCCGGTGCCGCCGTCGCCCTTGAGGCGCATGTCCAGCTTGAACGTGCCGCCGTTGCTCACGACGGTCCCGGACAGCCGAACCGTCGGCGCCGACTTCGCCGCGGCGCGCGTCCGGCTCTGGATCTGCTCGGCCGGCAGCTTCCCCACGCCGTTCGTCCCGGCGTCCGGGTCGCCGCTGCCGCATCCCGTGAGGCCCGTCCCCGCGACGACCAGCGCGCACATCGCGGCCACCAGCGCGGACCTGCGGGTACGGGCCTGGGGAATCTCAGTCACGGGTGGTGCTGCCTCTCCTGCGGACGACCGCGGAAGCCGGCGAAAGCCCCCGCGAGAGCCCGGCGCCTTCCCGGGCGGCGTACGGCAGCGTACCGGGGTGGCAGGAGCCCTCCGGAGCTGGTCCTGGCGCGCCTCTCGCCAGGGCGTACCGCACCGGGACGGGCTAGCCTGAAGCCCACGCGAGCGGACAAACCGGCTGGAACAGGAGGCGCGGGCATGGCGGCAAGCGCCCCTCGCATCTTCGTCTCCCACCTGGCCGCCGTCGCCGTCTTCGATCCGAACGGCGACCAGGTCGGACGGGTGCGCGATCTGATCGTCATGCTGCGCGTGGGGCGGCGACCCCCGCGCCTGCTCGGCCTGGTCGTGGAACTGACCACCCGCCGCCGCATCTTCCTGCCCATGACCCGGGTGACCGGCATCGAGTCCGGCCAGGTGATCACGACCGGCGTGCTGAACGTGCGCCGCTTCGAGCAGCGGCCCACCGAGCGGCTGGTCTTCGGGGAACTGCTGGACCGCCGCGTGAAGCTGGTCGAGAACGGCGAGGAGGTCACCGTCCTGGACCTCTCCGTGCAGCAGCTTCCCGCCCGCCGGGAGTGGGAGGTCGACAAGGTCTTCGTGCGCAAGGGCAAGGGCGGGGCCTTTCGGCGCGCCAAGGGCGAGACGCTCACGGTGGAGTGGTCCGCGGTCACCGGGTTCTCGCTGGAGGAGCAGGGCCAGGGCGCGGAGAGCCTCCTCGCCACCTTCGAGCAGCTGCGCCCCGCCGACCTCGCCAACGTGCTGCACCATCTGTCCGCCAAGCGGCGCGCGGAGGTGGCCGCCGCCCTGGACGACGACCGGCTCGCCGATGTCCTCGAACAGCTGCCCGAGGACGATCAGATCGAGATCCTGGGCAAGCTCCAGGAGGAGCGTGCCGCCGACGTCCTGGAGGCGATGGACCCCGACGACGCCGCCGACCTGCTCGGGGAGCTCCCCGAGGACGAGCAGGAGCGCCTGCTGAGCCTGATGAAGCCGGACGACGCCGCCGACATGCGCCGGCTGATGTCGTACGAGGAGAAGACGGCGGGCGGCCTGATGACCACCGAGCCGATCGTGCTGCGGCCCGACGCCACCATCGCCGACGCGCTCGCCCGGGTCCGCAACCCCGACCTGTCCCCCGCCCTCGCCGCCCAGGTCTACGTCTGCCGCCCACCGGACGAGACGCCGACGGGCAAGTACCTGGGCACCGTGCACTTCCAGCGGCTGCTGCGCGACCCCCCGTACACGCTCGTCAGCTCCATCCTGGACGACGATCTGCAGCCACTGGCGCCGGACGCGCCCCTGCCCCTGGTGGCGGGCTTCTTCGCGACCTACGACATGGTCTCGGCGCCGGTCGTCGACGAGTCCGGCTCACTGCTCGGCGTGGTGACCGTCGACGACGTGCTCGACCACATGCTGCCGGACGACTGGCGCGAGACGGAGTTCCACCTGGAGGACGAGGGGGCCGCCAGTGGCTCCTGAGCGCGAGAAGATGCCCTCCGGCGCGACCGCCGCCTCCCGCCCGCACCGCGCCCGCCTGGACCAACCGCAGCCGCGCCGCACCAGGTGGCTGCCCGAGTGGGACCCTGAGGCCTTCGGACGGCTGTCGGAGCGGATCGCGCGGTTCCTGGGCACCGGACGGTTCATCGTATGGATGACGGTCGTCATCATCATCTGGCTGGTGTGGAACATCAGCGCCCCGCACTCCCTGCGCTTCGACCCGTACCCGTTCATCTTCCTGACCCTGATGCTGTCCCTCCAGGCCTCCTACGCCGCCCCGCTGATCCTGCTCGCGCAGAACCGCCAGGACGACCGCGACCGGGTCAACCTCGAACAGGACCGCAAGCAGAACGAGCGGTCGATCGCCGACACCGAGTACCTGACCCGGGAGGTGGCCGCGCTGCGCACCGGACTCGGCGAGGTCGCCACCCGCGACTGGATCCGCTCCGAACTCCAGGACCTCGTCAGGGAACTGGACGGCGGCGGGCGACGCGGTGACGGGGCGGTCGTATTCCCGGCGGAACGGGCGGGCGGACGTGACGTAGACGACCGCTGACGGGGCTATCCCGGGCCCCCGCGGAGCGCCGTACCATCGTCCTTATGGTTACGGAAGACGCGGTGCGCGAAGCACTGGCGACGGTGAACGACCCCGAGATCCAGCGGCCCATCACCGAGCTGGGGATGGTCAAGTCGGTGGAGATCGGTGCGGACGGAACGGTCGCGGTCGCCGTGTACCTGACGGTCTCCGGCTGCCCGATGCGCGACACGATCACGCAGCGGGTCACGGAGGCGGTCTCCCGGGTCGAGGGCGTCACCGGTGTGGACGTCACCCTCGACGTGATGAGCGACGAGCAGCGGCGCGAACTCGCGACCGCGCTGCGCGGCGGGCAGGCCGAGCGCGAGGTCCCGTTCGCCAAGCCCGGGTCGCTGACCCGTGTCTACGCGGTGGCGTCCGGCAAGGGCGGCGTCGGCAAGTCCTCGGTGACGGTGAACCTGGCCGCGGCGATGGCGGCCGACGGCCTCAAGGTCGGTGTCGTGGACGCCGACATCTACGGCCACAGCGTGCCGCGCATGCTGGGCGCCGACGGACGCCCCACCCAGGTCGAGAACATGATCATGCCGCCGCAGGCGAACGGCGTGAAGGTCATCTCGATCGGCATGTTCACCCCGGGCAACGCGCCGGTCGTCTGGCGTGGTCCGATGCTGCACCGCGCACTCCAGCAGTTCCTCGCCGACGTGTTCTGGGGCGACCTGGACGTGCTGCTGCTCGACCTTCCCCCGGGCACGGGCGACATCGCGATCTCGGTGGCCCAGCTGGTGCCGAACGCGGAGATCCTGGTGGTCACCACCCCGCAGCAGGCCGCCGCCGAGGTCGCCGAGCGCGCCGGGTCCATCGCCGTGCAGACCCACCAGAAGATCGTCGGCGTGGTCGAGAACATGTCCGGGCTGCCCTGCCCGCACTGCGGCGAGATGGTGGACGTCTTCGGCACGGGCGGCGGCCAGACGGTCGCCGACGGCCTCACCCGCACCACCGGCGCCACGGTGCCGGTGCTCGGTTCCATCCCGATCGACGTCCGTCTGCGCGAGGGCGGCGACGAGGGCAGGCCGGTGGTCCTGACCGACCCCGAGTCCCCGGCCGGCGCGGCCCTGCGCTCGATCGCGGGCAAGCTGGGCGGGCGTCAGCGGGGCCTGTCGGGCATGTCGCTGGGGATCACGCCGCGCAACAAGTTCTGACACCTCGGCGCCGTCGCGGCGACCGGGTCCAGCGCGCCGAGGGGCGCCGTCCCACCGGTGGGACGGCGCCCCTCGGCGTACCGGCGCCTTGCGGCTCTCGGCTCTCGGGCTACGCGTAGGCCGCGATGTCGGTGATCGCGGCGAAGCCCAGCCCGTAGGCGCTCATGCCCCTGCCGTACGCGCCCACATGGACGCCCGTCCGCGTGGATCCGGCCAGGACCCAGCCGTACTCGGACTCGCGGTAGTGGAAGGGCGTCGGGACGCCGTCCACCGGCAGGGACAGGGTGGACCAGGAGGACCCGGCCAGGTCGTCCGCGAGGACCCACGCCGTCTCGGTCTGCTGGTCCAGCCAGTCGTCCCGCAGGCTGTGGTCGAGCTGGCCGGGCCAGGTGAACGACAGCAGGCCCACTCCCGCGAGCCAGGCGGCGGAGGAGACGGACGTCGCCTCCAGCACTCCCGTGCCGTCCGGGCTGCGCCGCACGGGGTTGGCGGCCACGGTGACCACCACCGCGAACCGCTCCTTGTCCTCGGTCGCCTCACTGCGCGCGGAGGGTTCCTCGCCGTGCCCGATCGAACCGTGCTCCACGGTGCCGTCGGCCGCCGCGCCGACCTGCATCAGCCAGCGCGGCCCCGTGAACGCCTCGTCGAGGCCGTACCACGGGAAGGTCGCCCGGAGGTAGCCGTCCGCCGTTCGCCGGGCGAAGGGGAGTGGTGATCCGCCCTCCGCGGCCGGCGTCTGCGCGCCCACCCGACTCGTCGTCTCCATCTGCCCGGACGCCTCCTCGCTCTCGTCGGACCCGACCGGCCCGCCCCCCACGGGCGTCCGTGCTCCGAAAACGGTCCGCACAACAACTGGGCAGCATAGCCACCGCGCCACGCACAGCCGCAGGACGCCAGGAGTCGAACCCCTCTTCAGGGCGCAATGTGACCGTGCTCACGCCGATCGGAGTATGGTGCGCGTCACATCCGGCCGCGCCCCCTCGCGTCGGGCGGTCCCCCGGCGGCCGGGGGCCCTACCGCGTCAGGTGGCGTCCGCGTCGAAGGGCGGGCGGTCGTCGGGCTCGGCCGTTCCGGGCTTCTTGGTCATGTCGACCGGCCCGGGGGACGGGGAGGCGGAGGGCGGGGAAGCCGGCGAGGACGACGCGGACCCGACGTCGTGGCCGTTCACCGCGTCGGTGACCTCGGCCATCTCCTTGCGCAGGTCGAAGCCGTTGCGGATGTCCTTCAGCCCCAGGTCGTCACCGTCCAGCTGCTTGCGCAGGAACGTCTTGGGGTTGAGGTCCTCGAACTCGAAGTCCTTGAACTCGGGACCGAGCTCGGTGCGGATGTCGTTCTTGGCGCTCTCCGAGAACTCCCGGATCTTCCGGATCGTCCGCGAGACGTCCTGGATCATCTTCGGGAGCTTGTCCGGACCGAAGACGAGCACGGCAAGGACAACGATCGTGACCAGCTCTAGCGGTCCTATGTCATTGAACACCTGAAGCTCCTCGCGATCCTCGGCCCTCGACCCCCGGCCCTCAGTGGTCGGTGCGGGTCATGCGTGGTCCGGGCCGGATCAACGGTACCCGGCGTTGTGGTCGGATCGGTACTGTCCCGGCCTTCCGGCGGCGTCCGGCGGCCGGGTTTTCCGGGTTGTTTGCCTTACGGGGCGGTCTTTGTTCCCGTCCCGGTGCGTTTGCCGTCGATGTCAGCCACCGCCCGCGGACCCGAGGACCAGTGTGATCGTCCGCTCCGCTCCGGCTCGGACGACACGCAGCCGCAGCCGGTCGCCGGGGCGGTGGGCCCGGGTCCTGACGATGAGTTCCGAGCCCGAGTGGACCCGTACGCCGTCGACCTCGGTGACGATGTCCCCGGCCCGGATCCCGGCCTTGGCCCCCGGGCCGCCCGCGGCGACCGCCGGGCCACCGCTCGCGGCCCTGGCGCCCACACGGGCGCCGTCCCCGGAGTAGTTCATGTCGAGGGTGACGCCGATCACCGGGTGGGTGGCCCGGCCGGTGCGGATCAGCTCCTCGGCGACGCGCTTGGCCTGGTTGACGGGAATGGCGAAGCCGAGCCCTATGGAACCCGCCTCGCCGCCGTCGCCGGACCCCCCGGTGTCGTCGGCGGAACGGATGGCGGAGTTGATGCCGACGACCCGGCCGTGCGCGTCGAGCAGCGGGCCGCCGGAGTTGCCGGGGTTGATCGGGGCGTCGGTCTGGAGGGCGTCGACATACGAGACGTCGCTCCCGTCGCCCTTGCCGCCGGCCGTGACGGGACGCTCCTTGGCGCTGATGATCCCCGAGGTGACGGTGCCGGCGAGGCCGAAGGGCGCGCCGATGGCCACCACGGGGTCGCCGACCCGGACACCGTCGGAGTCGCCGAGCGGCAGGGGCCCCCGGCCGTGGGCGTCGCTCAGCTCGACCACCGCGAGGTCGTAGCCGGCGTCCCGGCCGACCACGGTGGCCGTGGCCGTCTCACCGCCTTCGAAGGTCGCGGTGATCCGGCCGCCGGGGCCGGCGGCCTGGACCACGTGGTTGTTGGTCAGGACGTGCCGCTGCCCGTCGAACACGAACCCGGTACCGGTGCCCTCCCCGTCGTCGCCCTTGACGTGCAGGGTCACCACACCGGGCAGCGCCCCGGCGGCGATCCCCGCGACACTGCCCGGGGAGTGCCGGGCGGGCCCCGCCGCCTGGGGCGGCGAGGCGTCACCCGCCGCGCCACCGCGCTCCAGCAGGGAACCGACGGCGCCGCCGATCCCCCCGACGACCAGGGCGACCAGCGCGGCCCCGAGCACCAGGGCCCGCCCGGGGCGCCGTCGGCGGCCGGGCATCGGGGCGCCGTTCTGCTGGAAGGGCGCGCGGGCCGCCCAGGGGTCGTAGGTCCGCCAGGGGTCGGTCGGGGGCGGGGTGGCGCCCGGCGCGGGCGCGCCGAACGGCGGGGGCGCGGCCGCCATCGGGCGCTGGACGGGAGGGGCGGGGGCCCAGGGGCCCGGCCGGCCGTACGGCGGGGTGTCGTAGGCGTCGGGCTCGTGCAACGGCGTGAGGCGCTCACCCACGGCGGGCTCGTGCACGGGGGCCGGGCCGCTCGGTTCGTGGTCGCCACCGCGCTCGGCGCCCGGCACCCCGCCCTCGTCCCGTCCCCCGGCCTCGTCCCGCCCTTCGGGCGTCGCCGGCAGGATCGGCTTCCCCTCGTCCATGCTCTCCCCACATCCGGCCCTCGCTCGCCGCCGGCTTGTCCCATCCGCGCCCGAAACGTTTCGCCGGGCGCGGCCCACCACGGATTCAACCAGGCCCCGGGCCGGGCGCGGACCCCGGTTCAGCGAGCGGCGCGCGCGGAGGCGGTGGGGGTGGGGAACGCCGAGAGGGTGAGGGAGGACGATGGCGACGCGGTGGCGGACGGGGCCGCCGGCACCGGTACGGCCGGCAGAGCGGGAGCCGCCATCGAGGGGGTGGCCGACAGCGAGGTCAGCGTGAGGGGTGCGGTCTCGTTGCCCTGGCGTATGAGGGGCGGCGGCATCACCGCGGCGCCCGCGAGCACGGGAGCGGTCAGGGAGCGCATGTCCGAGGCGTCCTGAACGTCCGTGACCGCGCCCGCGGGGAGCAGCGGAGCCCCGCTCCGCCTCGAAGCGGCCGGCACCCCGTCCTGGGCGCGCTGTTCGAGCAGCGGCCCGATCGAGCGCCGGCGCTGCGTCTCGGACGACGAGGTCGTGCCCGTGCCGCCCGTGCCCGGCGAACGCAGGGGGGTCACATTGCTGCCGCCTCCCGTACCGCCGCGCGACTCGGCGCCGCCCGCGGTCGTGATGCCCGTCGAGACCCCGCCGAGCGCGATGGCGGCCAGCGACACGGCGCCCGCGGCGACGAACGCGAACCTCAGTCCGCGCGAGGACCGCTCGGCGTCCTGACGGCCCACGGGATGGACGCGGAAGCCCCGCTCCCCGGCGGGGGACAGCGCGGCGTGCGGGCCCGAGGGCGCGTACACGAACGGCTCGCCCCTCATGCCGAAGGCTCCGGGACCCGAGGGCAGCCCCGTGACGGACTGGAGCCGTCCGGGGAAGCCTCCCCGGCCGAGGGGGGTGCCCTCGTCGTCGGCGTCGCGGTCGCCTCCCCCGGACAGGCCCTGGAGGCGGGCCAGGAAGCTCTCCGAGGGCGGCGGGGGTGCCGCCGCCGCGAAGACGTTCTTCAGCCGGCGCTGCGCGTCGGCCTCGGCCTTGCACTTCGCGCACGTGGCCAGATGGGCCAGCACACGCTCGCGGGTGTCATGACCGAGCTCTCCGTCCACCAGGGCGGAAAGCCGGTCTCCCAGATGCTGCTCTGCCGGTGTGGGGCGTCGGGATGCACTCACGCGCTCGCGCCCCCTCCCCCCAGCGCGGGCACGCGCGCCACGAAGGACCGGCGCTCGGCGCGGGCCTCGGGCGAGCGGTGCGCCAGGGCCTTGCGCAACTGCGAACGTCCGCGGTGGATACGGGACCTGACCGTGCCCAGCTTGACGCCCAGGGTCGCGGCGATCTCCTCGTAGGACAGCCCTTCGATGTCGCACAGGACGACGGCCGCGCGGAACTCGGGCGCCAGGGTGTCCAGCGCCTGCTGGACGTCCGCGTCGAAGTGCGTGTCGTGGAAGATCTGCTGGGGGGTCGGCTCGCGGCTGGCGAGCCGGTCGGCCGCGTCCTCGCCCAGCGCGTCGAAGCGGATGCGCTGCTTGCGGCGGACCATGTCCAGGAACAGGTTCGTGGTGATGCGGTGCAGCCAGCCCTCGAAGGTGCCGGGCGTGTACGTCGACAGGGAGCGGAAGACCCGGACGAAGACCTCCTGGGTCAGGTCCTCGGCGTCGTGCTGGTTACCTGTCAGGCGGTAGGCGAGCCGGTAGACCCGGGCGCTGTGCGTGCTGACGATCTCCTCCCAGGTGGGCGGAGTCCACGCCTGCGAGTCCGCGTCGGTGGCGAAGGTCGCGGTCGGCGCGGATCCGGCAGCGTGGTGTGTGTCAGCGGTGTCGGTCACGGATTTCGGCTCACCCGACGTTCTGAGGAGGCGCCGCAGCACTCGTCCTCGCTCCGTAGGCGCAGCCGCACCTCCCCTGTCGGCTCTGGTGGTGTCCAGTGGAGCCCCTACCATAGCCACCTCGCCCGTTAGCTCCGGATAAGCGGTTTTGCGAGAATTTGATGCGAGCTGAGGGGGCTGGCACCCCTCCGTCAGCACTTGCTCGGTGTCCAGGTCCATCCGATTCCCCCGCCGTCCCCCGCGTCGTCCCGCCGCCTCGCTTCCCACCCTTCCAAACGTCCGGTCCCATCTGCGGGTTCCCGAGGGCAGCGGATACAGTCACGCCCAGGCAATCATGGGGACAGGAGAGGGTCATTACCGGCAACCGGCAGACGGGCTGGGCGTTCGCCGACGCCTATGTCGCCGAGGACGACGCGCTGCGCTGGGCCCGCGACCGGGCCCGTGAAGCAGGGCTGCGCTCTGTGTCGCCCGGCGCCGGAGCGGCGCTGCAGTTGCTCGCCGCCGCCGTGGACGCCAAGGCGGTCGCGGAGATCGGGACCGGATGCGGTGTCTCCGGCATCCACCTGCTGCACGGTATGCGGCCGGACGGGGTGCTGACCACCGTGGACCTGGAGCCCGAGCACCAGCAGTTCGCCCGCCACGCCTTCCGCGCCTGCGGCTTCGCGAGCAACCGCGCCCGGTTCATCCCGGGCCGTGCGCTGGAGGTGCTGCCCCGGCTCGCGGACTCCGGCTACGACCTCGTGTTCTGCGACGGCGACCGGCTGGAGGTCCTCGACTACCTCGCTGAATCGTTGCGCCTGCTGCGCCCCGGCGGGCTCGTCGTCTTCGAGGGGGTCTTCGCGAGCGGGCGGACGGTCGATGCCGGGCCGCAGCCCAGCGAGGTCCTCAGGCTGAGGGAGCTGCTGCGCACGGTGCGGGAGAGCGCGGACCTGGTGCCCTCGCTGCTCCCGGTGGGCGACGGGTTGCTGTGCGCGGTCAAGCGCTGACACCCACCGTCTGAAGGGCTTCCCGGGCCCGCCCGGGGCCGCGCTCCTGCCCGGCACACAGGTGCCCCGGCACCGCGTACGATGCCGGGGCAACTGAAGACTGGGTCGCTATCCGCTCAGCCGACGACCTTCTTGAGGGCGTCGCCGAGGGCGTCGGCCTCGTCAGGGGTCAACTCGACGACGAGCCGACCGCCGCCTTCGAGCGGAACGCGCATGACGATGCCCCGCCCCTCCTTGGTCACCTCGAGCGGGCCGTCGCCCGTCCGCGGCTTCATGGCCGCCATGCTCGTTCCCCTTCCTGAAACCAGCTCATTGTCAGCCGACGGCCCTGGAGAGGGCACACGGTCCGTTCACAGGACACACCACACCGGCATCGAACACATTGCTTCCAGGCCATTATCCCGCATCGATGGACCCGATGACCAACATCGGTCTGCATCGCTTGCGCAACACGCGCGAGCAAAACCACTCAATTCGGCGATGTGACTGTGATACTGCGCCCCCGCACGGACACCCGGCGTCACGCCCCCGGACCCGCCTCCTTTGACACAGGTCACACATCCGGCTCGTTCCTCGGGCGACGATCTCCGCCATGCTGTCCTTCGACGCAGGGCGTACCGACGGGTACGACGGAGCCGCGACACCGGAGGGGACCACCATGGCCGACACCGTGCTCTACGAGGTGAGCGACGGACTCGCCACGATCACGCTGAACCGTCCCGAGGCGATGAACGCGCTGAACATCGCGACCAAGGTCGCGCTGAGGGACGCGGCGCAGGAGGCGGCGGACGATCAGGCCGTGCGCGCGATCCTGCTGACCGCGGCCGGTGACCGGGCGTTCTGCGTGGGGCAGGACCTGAAGGAGCACATCGGGCTGCTCCAGGAACAGGCCTCGGGCTCCGAGACATCGGTGATGACCACCGTGCGCGAGCACTACAACCCGATCGTCCGGGCGCTGACCCAGGCGGCGAAGCCGGTGGTCGCCGCCGTCAACGGGGTCGCGGCCGGAGCCGGCTTCGGCTTCGCCCTCGCCGCGGACTACCGGGTCGTCGCGGACACCGCGGCCTTCAACACCTCGTTCGCCGGGGTCGCGCTCACGGCGGACTCGGGGGTCTCCTGGACGCTGCCGCGCCTCGTGGGCCCCTCGCGCGCCGCCGACCTGCTGCTCTTCCCGCGCAACGTGAGCGCCCAGCAGGCGTACGAGTGGGGGATCGCGAACCGGCTGGTACCGGCGGCCGACCTGCGCGCGGAGGCCGAGAGGACGGCCCGGTCGCTGGCCGAGGGCCCGACGCTCGCCTACGCCGCCCTGAAGGAGTCCCTCGCCTACGGGATGTCGCACTCCCTGGACGAGACCCTCGACAAGGAGGACGAGCTGCAGAGCCGCGCGGGCGACTCCCAGGACCACACCATCGCGGTGCGGGCCTTCGTGGCCAAGGAGAAGCCGACGTACCTGGGCCGCTGAGGCCGCCGCGACTGCCCCGGGCCGCGGCCGTCCCGCCGCCCGGGGGTCAGCCCCTGCGGGCGGCGCAGTCCGCCAGGTGGTCGTCCACCAGGCCGCAGGCCTGCATCAGCGCGTACGCCGTGGTCGGGCCGACGAAGCGGATGCCGCGCTTCTTGAGGTCCTTGGACAGCGCCGTGGACTCGGGGGTGACCGCGGGGACGTCGGCGAGGCTCGTGGGCACCGGGCGCGCCGCCCGGTCGGGGGCGTACGACCAGATCAGCTCGTCGAGTTCACCCGGCGCCCACCCGGTCAGCACGCGCGCGTTGGACAGCGTCGCCTCGATCTTGGCGCGGTTGCGGATGATGCCCGCGTCCGCGAGCAGCCGCTCCTGGTCGGCCGCGCCGAACCCGGCCACCTCGGCGATGCGGAAGCCGGCGAAGGCGGCACGGAAGCCCTCGCGGCGGCGCAGGATCGTGATCCACGACAGACCGGACTGGAACGCCTCCAGGGACAGCCGCTCGTAGAGCGCGTCGTCTCCGTGGACCGGACGGCCCCACTCCTCGTCGTGGTACGCCACGTAGTCCTCGGTGGACAGTGCCCAGGGGCAGCGGCGGACCCCGTCGGGTCCCGCCAGGGCCTCGCCGCTCACTGGGAGTCCCCCTCGGCCGGCTTGTCCAGGGACGGGCCGCCGGCGCGGGTGCCGGCGAGCGCGGTCTCCAGATCCGCGATGCGGGCGTCCCGCTCGGCGATCTCGGCGGCGAGGCGGCCGAGCGCGCTGTCCACCTCGGTCATCCGGTAGCCGCGCAGGGCGAGCGGGAAGCGCAGGGCCTGCACCTCGTCCCACCCGACCGGGCGGTCCGGCGGGAGCGGGTCGCTGAACCGGTCGGGCGCGACCTCCGGCAGGGGTGTGCTCTCGCCGCCGCCCACCACGGCCAGGGTCACCGCGGCGACCACGACGGCGAGCGCGACCACCAGGAAGAAGAACATGAACATCTGAGGTCCCCACGCTCGGTGCCGGTGCGCTGCGCGCCGGCACGGAAGTGCCGATGTCGAATGTGTCTGGGTCAGATCGTGCCATGCGCCTGCGACAGCTAGGGTCGCAGGCGGCCGGCGAACGGAACGGACGGACGGGGAGAGGTCACAAGGGATGCTCAGGCTGGGCAGGCGGGAGTTCGCCGCACACGAGCAGGTGATCATGGCGATCGTCAACCGGACTCCCGACTCCTTCTACGACCAGGGGGCCACGTTCCGCGACGAGCCCGCCCTGGCGCGCGTGGAGCGGGCGGTCGCCGAGGGCGCCGCGATCATCGACATCGGCGGGGTCAAGGCGGGGCCGGGGGAAGAGGTCACCGCCGAGGAGGAGGCGCGGCGGACGGTCGGTTTCGTCGCCGAGGTGCGACGGCGCTTCCCCGATGTGGTGATCAGTGTGGACACCTGGCGGCACGAGGTCGGCGAGGCGGTGTGCGAGGCGGGTGCCGACCTGCTCAACGACGCGTGGGGCGGGGTCGATCCGCGGCTCGCGGAGGTCGCCGCGCGCTATCGGGTGGGGCTGGTGTGCACGCACGCGGGGGGCGCGCGACCGCGGACGCGTCCGCACCGGGTGGCGTACGAGGACGTCATGGCCGACATCCTGGGGGTGACCGTCGGGCTCGCGGAGCGGGCGGTGGCCCTCGGGGTGCCGCGGGAGTCGGTGCTGATCGACCCGGGGCACGACTTCGGCAAGAACACCCGGCACAGCCTGGAGGCCACGCGCCGGCTGGACGAGATGGCCGTCACGGGGTGGCCGGTGCTGGTGTCGCTGTCCAACAAGGACTTCGTGGGAGAGACGTTGGACAGGCCGGTGAAGGAGCGGCTGCTCGGGACGTTGGCCACCACGGCGGTGTCGGCGTGGCTGGGGGCGCGGGTGTACCGGGTGCACGAGGTCGCCGAGACGCGGCAGGTGCTGGACATGGTGGCGGCCATCGCGGGGTGGCGCGGGCCGGCGGTCGGGCGGCGGGGGTTGGGCTAGGGCCCTTCGCGTGCGGGTGCGCGGCGTTGCGTGCCCTGCCCGGCCCCCTGGTCCGCCCCGGTGTCAGCGGGCCGCCTCCTTGCTCACCAGGGCCACCGCCTCGTCCACGTCGTCCGTCACGTGGAACAGGAGCAGGTCCTTCTCCGCGGCCTTGCCCTGGGCCACCAGGGTGTTCCTGAGCCAGTCGACCAGGCCGCCCCAGTACGCGGTGCCGTAGAGGACGATCGGGAAGCGCGTCACCTTCTGGGTCTGGACCAGGGTGAGTGCCTCGAAGAGCTCGTCCAGGGTGCCCAGGCCGCCCGGCAGGACCACGAAGCCCTGGGCGTACTTCACGAACATCATCTTGCGGACGAAGAAGTAGCGGAAGTTCAGGCCGATGTCGACGTAGGGGTTCAGGCCCTGTTCGAAGGGCAGCTCGATCCCGAGGCCCACCGAGATGCCCCGCGCCTCGCAGGCGCCCTTGTTCGCCGCCTCCATGGCGCCCGGTCCGCCGCCGGTGATCACGGCCCAGCCCGCCTCGGCGAGGCCGCGGCCGAGCCGTACGCCCGCGTCGTACTCGGGTGAGTCGACCGGTGTCCGGGCCGAGCCGAAGACGCTGATGGCGGGCGGGAGTTCGGCGAGGGTCCCGAAGCCCTCGATGAACTCCGACTGGATGCGCAGGACACGCCACGGATCCGTGTGGACCCAGTCCGAGGGTCCTCCCGCGTCCAGCAACCGCTGGTCCGTGGTGCTCCTGGTCACCTGGCCCCGCCTGCGCAGCACCGGTCCGAGCCGCTGCTCGTCCGGTGGCACCTTCTTCCCCTCGGGGTTGCCAGTGGGCATGTGTGCTCCCTCCGCGTCGGGGTTCCACCCAGGGTAGATCCACTCGGGTTACGGACGGGGGACGTCTGTGTGTCCTGGGCGGATCAGGAGGTCAGCCAGGACCTGAGGCGTTCCTCCCCGGCGAGGATCTTCGCGGTCTGCACCCGCTCGTCCCGCTTGTGCGCCAGGTGCGGGTTGCCCGGTCCGTAGTTCACGGCCGGGATGCCGAGCGCGCTGAAGCGGGAGACGTCCGTCCAGCCGAACTTGGGCTGCGGGGTGCCGCCGACCGCCTCGATGAACGCGGCGGCCGCGGGGTGCGCGAGGCCGGGCAGGGCCGCGCCGCTGTGGTCGACCACCTCGAACCCGTCCACCGCGCAGTCCGCGAACACCTCGCGCACGTGCGCGACGGCCTCGTCCGCGGAGCGGTCGGGGGCATAGCGGAAGTTGACCGTGACCACGCACTCGTCCGGGATCACGTTCCCGGCCACACCGCCGAGAACGCCGACCGCGTTGAGGCCCTCGCGGTACTCCAGGCCGTCGATCACCGGGTTGCGGGGCTCGTAGGCGGCCAGGCGGGCGAGGATCGGGGCCGCCGCGTGGATGGCGTTCGAGCCCATCCAGGAGCGCGCGGAGTGGGCCCGCTCGCCCCTGGTCGTCAGCTGGACCCGCAGGGTGCCCTGGCAACCGCCCTCGACCTGGCCGTCGGACGGCTCCAGGAGCACCGCGAAGTCGCCCTCCAGCCATTCGGGGTGGGCGTCGGCGACGTGCCCGAGTCCGTTGAGGTGCGCGGCGACCTCCTCGTTGTCGTAGAAGACGAACGTGAGGTCGCGGTTCGGCTCGGGGACCGTCGCGGCGACCCGGAGCTGGACGGCGACGCCGGACTTCATGTCGCAGGTGCCGCAGCCCCACAGGACGCCCTCGTCGTCCAGGCGGGAGGGCACGTTGTCCGCGATGGGCACGGTGTCGATGTGGCCCGCCAGGATGACGCGCTCGGACCGCCCCAGGTGTGTGCGGGCCACGACGTTGTTGCCGTGCCGGTCCACGGTCAGGTGCGGCAGGCCGCGCAGCGCGCTCTCGACCGCGTCCGCGAGGGGCTTCTCGGTACCGCTCTCGGAGGGGAAGTCGACGAGCTGCGCGGTCAGTCGCGCGGCGTCCAGCGTGAGGTCAAGAGGGGTGTCGGCCATGGCGTCGACCCTAGCGCCCCGGCGCCGCGGGGCCGGGGCGCGGCGGCCGCGCCCGGCTGCCCCGACGGTTGTCCACAGGCGCGGGGGAGGTGCCCGAAGGTCTCCAGTACGGTGTACGCGTGCCAGAGCCGTCGCCCCTCCCCAAGCGCCGTGGCCGCCTCCTGCGATTCGGGGCGGCTCTCGTGGTGATGCTCGCCGTCGCGGGCTATGTCGTCGTCCAGTACCTCACGGGTTCGGCGGCGCCCAGGTGCCGGGTGGTGTCGGCCACGGGCGACGGGGCGTCGTACGACTTCACGCCCGAGCAGGCGGTCAACGCGGCGACGATCACCGCCGTCGGCACCACGCGCGGCATGCCCGAGCGTGCGGTGACCATCGCGCTCGCCACCTCGCTGCAGGAGTCGAACCTGCGCAACATCGAGCACGGCGACCGGGACTCGCTCGGCCTGTTCCAGCAGCGCCCCTCGATGGGATGGGGTTCCCGCGAGCAGATCATGGACCCGGCGTACGCGGCGGGGATGTTCTACCAGCATCTGGCCAAGGTGCCCGACTACACGCGGATGCCGCTGACCGTGGCCGCGCAGCGCGTGCAGCGCAGCGGCTATCCCGAGGCCTACGCGAAGCACGAGTCGGACGCCTCGATGCTCGCGGACGCCCTGACCGGGCGGGCAGCGGCCACGCTGACCTGCCAGGGCCGTCCGGCTCCCACGGCCTCCGGCGGCGCGGCCGCGGTGCGGGCGGCGCTCGTGCGGGACTTCGGGCGCGATGTGCTGCGGACGGCCGGCGCGGAGGTGAGCCCCAGCGGGGCGCCGTCGCCCACGCCCACCGCCCCGGCGTCCCGTTCGGCGGCGCCGGCCTCGCCCGCGCCGACCGCCGCCGCGGTGACGGTGCCGGTCCCGAGGAGGTCCAGCGCGTCGGGGACCGCGTCCCAGCGCGGCTGGGAGCTCGCGCACTGGGCGGTGGCCAACTCCTCGGCCCTGCACATCGCCCGGGTGTCCTACGCGGGCCGCGAGTGGTCCCGTGGGGGGTACGCCGACGAGTGGCGCGCGGACCGCGGGTCCGACGCGAAGGGGTCCTCCGCCCAAGTCCGCATCATCACCGGCGAGTAGGGCGGAGTGCGGGACAGAGGTACGGGTCCCCACTCGCGCGGGTGATGCACGGCGCGCCTCGGCGGCCGGGTGCGCCTCTTTCGTCGCGTCGCTGCGGCAGACGCGGAATCCCTTGCGGGAAAAGGGAAGTAAGGATTTCTCGGGGATTGCGGGCCGCCTCTGTTTGCCCGATTTCCTCCCCACCCGATAATGCGATGCGTTGCCCATTCTTTACGCACGTGCACCGCAACCTTCGCGGGCTTCGAGCGGTACTCACTGTGTCCGGCCCGGGCATCGCGTTCCGGGACAAGGCGGACACCTCACCGTTCCCTCCCGTCTAAGGAGCACCATGTCCCTCCCCCTGACCCGCCGGATCGCCCGTGCCGCGCTGCTGATCGCGGCGGGAGCGGCGCCCGTGGTCGGTGCGGCCGGCTCCGCCTGCGCGGCGACGACCGATCTGCCGGCCACTCCGCAGCTGTCCGGGCTGACCGCCATGGACAACACCCTGGACAACTCCCAGGCCGACGCCACCCTCGACCGCGGGACCCACCAGCTCGACGGGGCCACCCACCAGGTCGACGGGGCGGCGCACAAGGTCGCCGGGGCCGCGGGGGCGGCGAGCGGCAAGGCCGTCGGGACCGGGAGCAGGGCGGCGCGGCAGGCGGTGCCCGCGGCGAGCGGGGTGGGCGGGAGGGTCGTCGGTACGGCGGCGCCCGCGGCGAAGAGGGTGGCCGGGGAGGCCACGGGGCGGGCCGGGGGTGTGCTCGGCGGGGCGGGCGGGGGGCTGTCGGGGCGGCAGCTGCCTGTGCGGGGGCTTCCGCTGGGGGGCTGAGCGCTGTCCCCTCCGGGGGTGCGCGTGGGTTTTGCGCAGTTCCCCGCGCCCCTTTCGGGGGGCCTCCCGTGCGCCGTTCCGTGCGGGTGCGTTGTGGATTTGCGCAGTTCCCCGCGCCCCTGAGGAGGGGGCTGGGCGTGTGCTGATCAGTGCGGGTGCGTCGTGGTGATTTGCGCAGTTCCCCGCGCCCCTGGGCAGGCTGATCGGTGTGGGTGCCCGCGGCCCTTGGTGGGGTTACAGGCGGGTGGCTGCTGTGGCTACTCGTTCGTCCGTAGCCGTCAGGGCCACTCGGACGAAGTGCTCGCCCGCCGTGCCGTAGAAGTCGCCGGGGGCCACCAGGATGCCCAGGTCGGCGAGGTGGGCGACCGTGGTCCAGCAGGACTCGTCCCGCGTCGCCCACAGGTACAGGCTCGCCTCGCTGTGCTCGATGCGGAACCCGTGCCTCAGCAGGGCGTCACGCAGGATCGCGCGGCGGGCCGCGTAGCGCTCGCGCTGCTCGCGGACGTGGGCGTCGTCCCCCAGCGCGGCCACGACGGCCGCCTGGGTCGGCGCCGACGTCATCATTCCGCCGTGCTTGCGGATCTCCAGCAGCGGGCCGAGGACCGCCGGGTCACCCGCGAGGAACGCCGCCCGGTAGCCGGCCAGGTTCGACCGCTTGGACAGGGAGTGGACCGCGACGACGCCCTCGTACGAGCCGCCGCACACGTCGGGGTGCAGCACCGAGACCGGGTCGGACTCCCAGCCCAGCTCCAGGTAGCACTCGTCGGAGAAGACGAGGACCCCGTGCTCGCGCGCCCAGGCCACGATCCGGGTCAGCTCGTGCTTGGACAGCACCTTGCCCGTCGGGTTGGACGGGGAGTTGAGCCACAGCAGCTTCAGGTTCGCGGGGTCCAGGTCGGTCGGGTCGTCGTAGACCTCGTACTCGGCGCGCGCCAGGCGCGCGCCGACCTCGTAGGTCGGATAGGCGAGGCGCGGGTAGGCGACCCGGTCGCCGGGGCCGAGTCCCAGCTGCGTCGGCAGCCAGGCCACGAGCTCCTTGGAGCCGACGATCGGCAGGACGTGGCGGTGGGTGACGCCACGGGCGCCGAGACGGCGCTCCACCCAGCCGGTGATCGCGTCGCGCAGCTCGGGCGTGCCCCACACCGTCGGATAGCCCGGGGAGTCCGCCGCCGCGACGAGCGCTTTCTGGATCAGCCCGGGAACCGGGTCGACCGGAGTGCCGACGGACAGGTCCACGATCCCGCCCGGGTGCGCGGCGGCCGTCTTCTTGTACGGCTCCAGCTTGTCCCACGGGAAGGTCGGAAGGCGATCGGAGAGGGCGGACACTGGATCGGGCTCACTTTCTCGGATCCGGGCGGTGCACGGGTTCTCGGTACACGGCCGCCGAACGCCCCGGTCCCGTACGGCGCGGGCGGGCGCCGTACGGGACCGGGGCGGCACGGTGGTGCGGCCGCTTACTGGTTCATCGGGGGCAGCGCCGCGACGAAGGGGTGGTCCCGCTCGATCAGCCCCAACTTGCTGGCGCCACCGGGCGAGCCGAGCTCGTCGAAGAACTCGACGTTCGCCTTGTAGTAGTCCTTCCACTCCTCGGGAGTGTCATCCTCGTAGAAGATGGCCTCGACCGGGCAGACCGGCTCGCAGGCTCCGCAGTCGACGCATTCGTCCGGGTGGATGTACAAGGACCGCTGGCCCTCGTAGATGCAGTCGACCGGGCACTCCTCGATGCACGCCTTGTCCTTGACGTCGACACAAGGCTCTGCGATGACGTAGGTCACGCTGTCGTTCCTCCTCGTTAGGGCGCTGGCGGGCCACCTCAGGCTCCGCCGCCTGGCGCGCGGGAGCGCGGCGTCGTCGATGCCCGCACCTAGTATCTCCGTTCCTGGGCATGATCCGAACAGGAGGGGTGAACCGACCTGTGGAAATCTCTGCGGGCGTACGGCTCGAGGTTCGAGTCACCGCTGCTGACGTGGGGAAACGCGTCTCCGTGCGGCGGTGGAACGAACATGCCGCCAAGGGTGAGGCCTTCACCGACACGATCGGTGTTCTCACATCATGGGACGACGGTGTGCTGATGATCACGCGGCGGAACGGACAGGAGGTCCGGATTCCGGAAGCGTCGCTGGTGGCGGGCAAGGTCGTGCCCGCTGCTCCGGCCCGTCGCAGGGGCCCCGCGGCCTCGTACGGCGAGCTGGCGCGGATCTGCGCGAACGCCTGGCAGCCGGTGGAGCGGGAGCGCCTCGGCGACTGGGAGCTGCGGGCCTCGGCCGGGTACACGCGCCGAGCCAACTCGGTGCTGCCGTCGGGCGACCCGGGGCTGCCGCTCGAGGACGCGCTGACGGCCGTACGCCGCTGGTACGCGGCCCGCGGGCTGCCCGCCCTCGTGCAGGTCGCCACCGGGGCCGAGGGGACGCAGGAGGGGCTCCGGGGCGAGCTGGAGGCCCACGGCTGGCGGCCGGAGGTCCATGCCGAGGTGTGGACCGGCGCGCTGGCGCCGCTCGCCGACCGTGAGGCACCCGAGGTCGTGTTCGCGCGCACGCCCGACGCGGCATGGCTCGCCCGCTACCGGCGCACGGGCGCGAGCGAGGCGGCGCTGAAGGTGCTGGGCAGCGGGCCGTCGGTCTGGTTCGCGTCGGTGCCGGGCGGCGAGGGTGAGCCGCCGGTGGCGACCGGGCGCTGCGTGGTGGACGGGCGGTGGGCCGGCTTCGCGGCCGTGGAGGTCGCCCCGGAGCGGCGCCGTCAGGGACTGGCCGGTGCCGTGATGGCGGCTCTGGCGGGCCGGGCCCTGGCCGAGGGCGCCTCGGCCGCCTGGCTTCAGGTGGAGAGCGACAACACGGCGGCGCGGGCCCTGTACACGCGACTGGGGTTCTCGGCGCATCACGCGTATCACCACTACCGGGAGCCGGACGCGTCGGAGCGCGGCGGCCCGGCGGTCACGGAACCCGGCCGGCCGGCGTGAGAGGTTTTGAGTTCGCCATGCCCGATTCAGCCCCCCATCCCCCGGAACCGGAACGGGCCGCCGAGGTGCGGCGCCGGTTCCACGACGAGGCGCGCTCCCCGCGCCCCGACCTCGCGACCCTGTGCCTGCTCGTGGGCGCGGCCGCGGACCGCACCCTGGACGACGCCGGACTGGACGCCGCGCAGATCCGCCTGGACGAACTGGCCGGAGAGCTGCCGTTCGCGCCGGGCGGGCCGCGGGCCTGGGCCACCGCGCTGGCCGGCCTCCTCGGCGAGCGCCACGGCTTCCACGGCACCCCCGCGGACTACGACCGGCTCCAGTCCTCCTTGCTGCACGAGGTGCTGCTCCGGCGGCGCGGGCTGCCGATCCTGCTGTCGGTGGTGTGGATCGAGGTGGCCCGGCGGGCGGGCGGGACCGTGTACGGGGTCGCGCTGCCCGGGCACTTCGTCGTCGGGTTCGGTCCGGCGGGCGAGCAGGTATTGGCCGACCCCTTCGACGGGGGCCGGGTGCTGACCGGTGGGGACGCGGAGACGCTGGTCGCCGGGGCGACGGGCGCTCCGCTGGATCCGGAGGTGCTCCAGCCCGCCGACCCCCTGGACGTGGTGGTGCGCATCCTCAACAACATCCGGGCCTGGGCGGCCGCCCGGCCCGAGCGGTCGGACGTGGCCCTGTGGGCGGTGGAGCTGTCGCTGCTGCTGCCCTCGCATCCGGCGAGACTGCGGTACGAGCGCGCGCAACTGCTCGTGCAGCGGGGTGAGTTCCTGGAGGGTGCCGAGGAACTGGACAGCTACGCCGAGCTGGTGTCCGCGGTCGACGAGAGCACGGCCGAACGGGTCCGCGGCCAGGCGCAGGCGGCCCGCGCCAGGCTCAACTGACCGCCCGCGCCGACCGGACTACAGCCAGCCCTTCTCCCGGGCTATGCGCACCGCCTCCGCCCTGTTGCGCACGGCCAGTTTCTGGATGGCCGTGGAGAGGTAGTTGCGGACCGTGCCCTGGGACAGGTGCAGGGCCTTGGCCAGTTCCGCGTTGGTGGAGCCGTCGGCCGCCGCGCGCAGGACCTCGCGTTCACGGTCGGTCAGCGGATTGGCGCCGTCGGCCAGGGCCGCAGCCGCGAGCGTGGGGTCGATGACGCGTTCGCCGGCGAGCACCTTGCGCACCGCCTCGGCGAGCTGGGCCGCGGGCGCGTCCTTCACGAGGAAGGCGTCCGCCCCCGCCTCCATCGCGGTCCGCAGATAGCCGGGCCGCCCGAACGTGGTCAGCACGACCACCTTCAGCGACGGGAGTTCCCTGCGCAGCTGCCCGGCCGCCTCGATCCCGGTGGCGCCCGGCATCTCGATGTCCAGGAGCGCCACGTCCACGTCGTGGGCGCGGGCCGCCGCCAGCACCTCGTCACCGCGGGCGACCTGGGCGACGACGTCGATGTCCTCCTCCAGGCCCAACAGCGCGGCGAGCGCCTCCCGGACCATCGACTGGTCCTCGGCGAGCAGGACCTTGATCGTGCGGCTCATGCTCCGGATCCTACGTCCGCCGACCCACCCGGCCGTACGTCTGTTCCCGGCCCCGCGTTCGTGGGCTCCTCGGCCGGAACGCGCGCGACCAGCCGGAACCCGTGCTTGAGGCGGCCCGCCTCCAGGGTCCCCCCGACCTTTTCCAGACGTTCCCGCAGGCCCGTCAGTCCGTTGCCCGGGCTCGCGCCGGAGCCACCCGAGCCGTTGTCCTCGACGGACAGTTCCATCTTCGGCCCGTCCAGGGTCTGCCGCCGCAGCACCTCCACGTGGCAGCGGGCCGCCCCGCTGTGCCGTACGACGTTGGTCACCGCCTCGCGCAGCGCCCAGGCGAGGGCGGACTCGTTCTCCTGCGTGAGGTCGCCGAGGTCCGGTTCCGTGGGGATGTCCGCGGCGATCTGGGCGGCGGTCAGCGCGACCTGGGCTCCGGCGAGTTCCGCGGTCAGCCGGCGGCGCCGGTATCCGGTGACGGCCTCGCGCACGTCCACGAGGGCCTGCCGGCTGACCTGCTCGATGTCCGCGACCTGCTGCGCCGCCTTCTCCGGGTGGCCGGGGAGCATCCGCCCGGCCAGCTCGCTCTTCAGCGTGATCAGGGAGAGCGAGTGGCCGAGCAGGTCGTGCAGGTCGCGGGCGAGCCGCAGCCGTTCCTCGTTGGCGGCGAGCTGGGCGACGGTGGCACGGGCCTTGCGCAGTTCGATCGTCGTGCGGACCAGCTGGCTGACGCCGATCATCGCGTAGCCGATGAGCACCATCAGCAGGGCCAGGTTCCACATGTCGGTCGCACCGGAGTGCCGGGCGACGAGGAGCATCAGCACGGTGGACGCCGGCACCGCCCAGTACGCCTGCCGCACCGGCAGCGTCACCCCGCAGGAGGTGGAGACGTACACGAACAGGCCCAGCCAGGCGCTGTTCAGGGTCAGGCACAGCAGGGTCGCGAGCACGGCGAGCGCGAGAAGGAGCGCGAGAAGGACCCGGGGCGGGTAGGGCCGGGACCCCATGTTGCGGAAGACCAGCGTGAGATAGACCCCGACGAAGGAGACCAGCCCGAGCCAGCCGCCCGCGGTCGCCGCGGGGGTGTGGTTCCCGGACACGAGGTCCTGGACGGGCGAGCTGAGGAACACGAGCCAGACGCCGATCCACACCGACTTGCGCACCAGCTCCCGCCGGTTGCCGGCGGGACGGCCGATGGTGATGAACCGGTCCACCCTGGTCTCGCCGGTCTTCCCGGCCCGCTGGTCCTCCGTCATGGCGCTCACGCCTTCAACGTGTCCTTCCGGTACAGCCAGGCCGCGCCGCCCGCGAACAGGACGAAGAAGGCGACGAGGATGGCGATGTCCTGGGCATGCGGTGCCTGGCTCTGCTCGATCGCCCGTCCCAGTGCAGCGTACGCGTGGGTGGGCAGCCACTTGGCGATGTCCTGGAGCCAGCCGGGGAAGGTCGTGGTCGGCATCCACAGGCCGCCGAGGATCGACAGGCCGAAATATATGATCATGGTGATGGGGCGTACGGCGTCCCCGCTGGCGAGGTAGCCGATGGCGACGCCGAGCGCGGCGAAGACCAGGCTTCCGGCCCAGATGGCCCCGGTGAGGGCGAGCCACTGCCAGGCGTCCAGCCGGACGTTCTTGACCACCGCGGCGACGGCGAAGACGACGACGATGGACGGCAGGCTCACCACGGCCGCGCCGGCCGTCTTGGCGAACACGTAGCCGCGCCCCGGCAGCGTGGTCAGCCGCAGCTGCCGCACCCACCCGCTCTCGCGCTCCTTGGCGATGCGCTCGCTGTTGCCCATCAGGACGGCGGTCAGCGCGCCGAACGAGGCCATGGAGACCATCACATAGGCGGCGACCGACAGGCCGCTGCCGTCGACCTTGTCGGAACTCGCCGCGTTGCCCGCGACCAGCAGGAAGATGGCCGAGGGGTAGATCACCGAGAAGAAGAGGAACTTGCGGTTGCGCAGCGCGCGGGCCAGTTCCAGCTTGATCAGGCTGTTCATGACTGCTTGGCCTCCTCGGCCTCGGTGATCGCGACGAACGCCTGCTCGAGCCCGAGCCCGGCGACTTCGAGGTTGCGGGGGTAGACGCCGAGCCCGTACAGGGCGTGGACGGTGGCGTCGGCGTCGGCGGACTGGATGCGGACCGTCTGCCCGGAGATGTCTATCGAGGTGAGGAAAGGCAGCCCGCGCAGCGGGGCCTCCTCGATGGCGCCCTCCAGGTCGAAGGAGACGCGCCGGGCGCCCGCCTTCGCCTTGATCTCGGCGGCCGTGCCGTCGGCGAGGAGGCGGCCCCGGTGCAGGACGAGCACGCGGTCCGCGATGGCGTCGGCCTCTTCGAGGTAGTGCGTGGCGAACAGCACCGTGCGCCCCTGGTCGGCCTGCTCGCGCATGGTGGTCCAGAACGCCTGGCGGGCGGAGACGTCCATGCCGGTGGTCGGCTCGTCCAGCACGATCAGGTCGCTGTCGCCGGCGGTGGCCAGCGCGAAGCGGACGCGCTGCGCCTGTCCGCCCGACAGCTTGTTGACCTTGCGGTCCGCGATCTGCGAGACGCCCGCGCGGGCGAGCACGTCGCTCACCTTGTACGGCCTGGGGTGCAGCGAGCAGCCGAGCTTGACCAGCTCCTCGACGGTGACGTCGTCCATCAGGCCGCCGCTCTGCAGCATCGCGCCCACCCGCCCGGCGACGATGGCCTCGCGCGGGCCGGTGCCGAACACGCGGACCGAGCCCGCGTCCGGGTGCTTGAGCCCGAGGAGGAGGTCGAGGGTGGTCGACTTGCCCGCGCCGTTCGGGCCGAGCAGGGCCACCGTCTCACCGGGGTGCAGCGCGAGGGAGAGTCCGTCCACCGCGCGGACGTTCCCGTAGGTCTTGGTCACCTGGTCGAAGCCGACCACCGTCTCGGTGGCGGCAGCTGTCGTCGTCATGCCCCCATCGTCGCGGCAGGGGGGCGGCCCGCGGCAGTGCGGTCTGTCGGGGGTTCGACATGACAGATGTCATCCCTCCGCGCCCCCGAGGGGACACGGAGGGATGGACGATCCGGCCCGAACCGGTCGGATCGGACCCCTAGCTGGGGTTCGTGTCGATCGTCCCGACGCGCGAGGCGCTGTCCTTGCCGAGCAGCGCCGGCCGCAGCGCGCCGATCACGTCGTCCACCGACACCGGCGTCTTCGAGCCGTTGCCGCGCGGGATGACGATGCCGTCGAACGCGTGGCCGTAGAGGTTCCGCAGGGTCGCCTTGTCGTAGTACTCGACCAGCTTGCCGTCCACGCTCTTCACCTGGATGAACTTCCACAGGGACTTCTGCGGGCTGAACGCGACGGAGTGGGCCGCGTCGACGCGCACCGTGACGTTGGCGGACATCGCCGGTTCGGCGAACGCCTTCATCATCCGGTCGACCTCCGCGTTCGAGACCGTCGGCTTGCGGCCGGTCGTGGGGACCCGCACGGGCGTGCTGGTGTCGGTCTCCACCTGGGTGCGGTACGCCTGTTCGATGGCCGCGGTCGAAGCGGCGGCGTCGACACCGGTGCCGGCCTTGCCGTACACCGGGACGGCCTTGCCGGACTCGAACCTGATCGAGCCCTCGACCATCGAGCCCGCCCCGCCCCCGACGCGCGCCAGAGCGGCCTGGAGCTTCTCCTCGTCCACCGGCATCACGGGGTCGACGACACGTCCCCGCCCGAACAGGGAGCCGATCACCGACACCGGGTTGTAGTCGCTCTGCGCGGCGGCGGCGACGGTGGCCTTGCTGTCCAGCTGGAGGCCCGCCTGGTCCGGCTTGAGGGAGACCGTCCTGCCGTCGACCGACAGCTGGAGCGGCTTGTCCGTGCGGCCGCCCAGCGCGGAGTCCAGCTTGCGGACCGCGTCGTCACGCGTGCCGCCGCCGATGTCGACGCCGAGCACGGTGGTTCCCTTGGGCACGTCGGAGTGGTTCATCAGCAGTCCGGCGCCGTAGCCGACCCCGGCGACGACCACCACGGCGCCGCCCAGCAGCACCAGCTTGTTGCGTCCCTTCTTCTTGGCCGGCTTCGCGTTCGCGCTCGCAGTGCTCTGCGACTTGGGGTCGGGCAGCTTCGGGGGCGTGTGCGGGCCGGGGCCCTCGGGCCGCAGGTCCGCGAACGGCCCGTCCATCGGCCCGCTCTGGGGGTCGGTGGGGACGACCGGGATACGGCTGGTGACGGTGTGCCCGGAGAAGTTCTCGCCGGGGCCGCCGAAGCTCTGGCCCGGGCCCGGATGCGGGGCGGGCTTCTGCGGGGTGAGGATCGCGGTGTCGTCGCTGAGTCCGCCGCCGGGCAGTCCGGCACCCGCCGCGGCACCGGGTGCGCCCGGCACGCCCCGTGCGCCGGAGCCGAGGGGTCCGCCCGGCTTGCCGGGGCCCGTGGGGCGGGGGCCGCCGGGGACGCCGGGAACCCTCAGGCCCGGGCCGCCGGGCGTGGGGCCCGCGGGAGGGATGGCCGGTCCGTCGCCCAGGACGGGGCCGGCGGTGGGACCGGAGGGGCCGCCGCGGCCCGGCTCGGAGAAGTACGGCAGATCGTCGCGGCTGGGTTCACCCGTGGCGTCGGCCGCGTCGGGGCGGTCGAGACCGTCGGCCCCGATGACGGGGAACGAGCCGGTGCTGGCGGCCACCGCGTCCGACACGTCGAAGGAGCCGGTGCCGCCGCCGTGGCCCGGCGCGACGGGGCCCGCGCCGGTGGCGCTGGGCAGTCCCCTCCCGTTGGTGGCGTTCGGGCGCGCGGCGAACGGGTTCGTGCCGCCCGGGGGTCGTGCGCCCGGGGCGCTCGGAGCACCGGATGCGCCGGGGCGCGGACCGGCCGGTCCCTGTGCGCCGTTCGCGCTGTTCGCACCGCTCGCACCGACCGTGCCGTTCGCGCCCGCAGAGGCGGGGCCACCCGGCGCGCCGGGGCGGGCACCACCCGTGCCCGGTCCGCCCGGTCCGCCCGGTCCGCCGGGGCCACCGGGTCCGCCCGGTGCGGCCGGAGCCGCCGCCGGGCCGCCCTGTATGCCGGAACCGCCGGGCATCCCGGCCCCGTTGGTCGCACCGCCGCCCTGCGGGCCGTTGCCCGACGAGGGTTTGCGCGGGGCGAACCAGTCGCTCGACCGCTCCTCGGTGGCGGGCGCCGGCACGGAGGCGGCGGGCGCGGCAGGGCTCTCGGCGGGGGTCGGCGGGCCCGGCACGTTCGCCGGCCCGGCCGGCTCGGCCTCGGCGGGTTCGTCCGCGGCGTTCTCGGTGTCCGCGACGGGTGTGCGGACGACCACCGGCGGAATGGGGCGCGAACCGGGGATGTTGATCCGGATACGGGTCGTCAGCGTGGTCTCGGTCTTGCGTTCCTCCGGCTGCGCGGCCGAGCGGCCCGCGCCGTCGCCGTACTCGGAAGCCATGGGGGTCCCGTACGGCGGCGTGCCCGAGGGGTACGCGGCGCCACCAGGCCCATGGGGTCCGGCGGACGAACTGTCAGTTTCACGACTCAAGGCAGGTTCTCCCGGTTGGCTCCACCGCTCCACCGCCTGTTTCGACCTCAACAGGTGGGCGTCTCCCCCGCTCGGGTGAAGCCGAGAGCATGGGGAGGCTCGGCGGCGCGCACCACCATACTGTCCGCTCGCCTCCCTCAGTCGGCGCCCGCTGTGGAAACCCGCACGGGACCACCACGCGCGCACCCCCGGATCGCGGGGGGAACATCACACTGGCCGGGAGACGAAACGGTACGTCGATGACCAAGTCGGACGTCCCGCTCCTAGGGCCGCCTCCCCCGGCAGACGGTGGCGCAGATCACAGCGACGGCCATCCCGCCGAGCAGGAAGAGATACGATCCGGCGCCCGCTCCGAAGAGGAAGTCCCCTTCGGGGCGGCTGACGGTGAGCATGACGACGGCGACCACCCAGCCGACGACGGGCGCGACGGCTCCTGCCCGGGTGCCGGTGGCCTGGGCGCCACCGGCGAAGGCTCCCGCGGCGCCCACGAGCGCGAGGAGCAGCCCGCCCGGGAACCAGGCGGCCTGCAGGAGGCCGCCCGCGACGCCCACCACCGCGCCGAGCAGAAAGAGGCCGAGGTAGGCGGCGGCCCGCGCGCCGGACGGCAGCCCCAGCGGCTGCGCCAGCATGCTCGCCCGGTCCGTCGGGTGGGGCTGCTTGCCCGTGGCCATCATGGGGCGACTCCTTCGAACAGATCCGTCTCGCGGGGGCCGGCCCCGCCCGGGTCCCGGTGGCGCGCACCGCCCGCCCATTCGTAGTACTCGGTGGTGAACAGCGGCTGCGCGAGACCGTTGGACAGCGCGAACCAGGGTTCGGCGACCTCGATCTGCGTGGCGTGCGCCCGCATGGCGGCCGCCTTGGCGGCGGCGTACGCGGTGCCGTCGATCTCCGTGGTGACCACCGCGTCCGGCACGACACCGGGCACGTCCTCCAGCTCGGCGGCCTTCGTGAACGGTGTCCCCCCGATCTCCTCGCCGAGCCGCGCGAACGCGGCCTCGGCGACGGAGCGGGGCATCCGGTTCCAGTAGACCTTGGCGATCTCCCAGGGCTCGCCGAGTTCCGGGCGGAAGGCGGGGTCGGCGGCCAGCTCGGCCGCCCGCAGGGCGATCCGGTGGGCCTGGATGTGGTCGGGGTGGCCGTAGCCGCCGTTCGGGTCGTAGGTGACGAGGACCTGGGGGCGTACCTCCCGGATGACCTCGACCAGGTGCCCGGAGGCCTCGCTGTCACCGGCGGACCACAGGGAGCCGGGGCGGCCGTTCTGCGGGGCACCCATCATCCCGGAGTCGCGGTAGCGGCCGGCGCCCCCGAGGAAGCGGTGGTCGGTGACGCCGAGCTCCTTCATCGCGGCGGCCAGTTCGCGGGCGCGATGGGGGCCGAGGGTGTCGTCCCGGCCGGGGGCCAGCCGGGCGAGCTCGGGCGGGATCACCTCGCCCTCCTCGCCGAGGGTGCAGGTCACCAGCGTCACCTGGGCGCCCTCGGCCGCGTACCTGGCCATGGTGGCGCCATTGTTGATCGACTCGTCGTCCGGGTGCGCGTGCACCAGGAGCAGACGCCGGTCGGGCAGATCGGTCATGCCACCACCCTACGAGAGACCCGTCCCGCGGCTCGGGCCGCGGGACGCCTCGGAGGAGGACCGGGTCAGGCGTCGCCGGTCACCCGCAGGTCCACGTGTCCGGCCCTGAACTCGCGCGAGCCGACGTCGACGTTCATGTTCCCGGGGTCGATGGCCGCCACCTTCCACAGGCGGCCCGCGATCTCCACGGTCTCGCCGACCCGTACGTCACGGTAGAAGGCGAGCGGCCCCCGGGCCGTGGACACCGCGTTGATCGAGACCCGGGCGGGACCGTCCTGGATGTCGGTCACGACGGCGCCGAAGTCGGGCCCGTTGTCGGGCACGTGCCAGCGCAGCCGCCAGCGGCCGTCCATGGTCGTCGGCCAGTTGCTCATCGGTGCCCCCTGCTGGTCAGGACTGGTCTGGTGCGTGGTGAGAACCACGCGGTAGGTGCAGATCTGGGCGACGGTGAAGGCGTGCCCCCCGAGGGCGACCTTCTGCCCCGCCGTCACGGTCCGCTTCGTGCCGCCCAGGGACAGCACCGCGGTCCGGTGCCGGCCGTCGGCGCCGGCGCCCTCGTAGGTGACCTCGCCACCGCCGCCCGGCACGGCGGCCGTGCCGCCCCGCAGCACATGGACGCCCCCGGGGCCCTTGCCGCCCTCGCACTGCGGCCCCTTGTCCGCCGGCGGCGCGGGCACCCGCGAGGTGGTCGGGGCGGCCGGACTCTCGGGGCCGGACGCCCTGGAGCCCGCCGTGGCCCCGCAGGCGGTCACCAGCGCCATGAGGCAGAGGGCACCGCCCAGCTTCGCGATCCTCATTCTCCCACCCTCAGTTGCTGGGGGCTGTTGAAGTACTTCTCGTACTCCTCGGGCGTCGCGAGGACGTCGGGGTTGCCCGACCCCCAGGGGTTGCCGAGCCTGATGCGCCCGTCGGAGGTGAAGCCCTTGACGTAGTAGACGTGCCGGGTGACGAATCCCTGCGACAGGTCCGACGGCCCGTTCTGGGGAGGCTGCTCGGTGCCGGTCGCCACGATCACCGGGTGGTGGGACTCGAAGGACTTCCTGATGGCGTCGAGGTTGTTGTCGATCGACGAGGAGTCGTGACCGGTCACGTACGGCGGGGCCTTGTCGGTCTGGTCCCACTCGGTGGCCCCGTAGTCGCCCTTCTCCGCCTTGTCGTAGCGCGGGTCGCCGTCGTGGCCGTTCGTCCCGCCCTGGTCGCCGCCGTACGTCAGGGCGAACGCCTTCTCGTAGTAGGCGGGCCAGGTCTCCCCGTTGCCGTGCGCCGACACCGGGTTCCCGTTGGCGTCCGTCGGGAGGTCCGGGGTGACGGTGACCCAGTGCTTGGTGCCGTCCTTGTCCCAGATCCGGACGTCCACCGTGCCGTTGGCGTTCTTCTTGATCCCCTCGGCGATGAACTGCGGGTTCGCCTGGGCCGTCGCCGTGAGGGACGCGATGTACCAGCAGTCCGCGAACTGCCCCTGCGAGATGGTGGACGCGTCGACCTTGCCCGGGTGGGCGAACAGGGGCAGGGTGGGCGTCTGGTAGGTGATGCCCGACGTGTTCACGCCCCGCTGGGAGTTGGCCCCGTCGAGGTACACGTCCGTCGTGTCGAATCCCGGCTGGATCCCCGGGAACGCGCTCTCCAGCACACCCCAGTGCGCCGGTCCGGCCTTCCTCAGCAGTCCGCTCAGGTGGTCGCGGAACTCGTTGTCGGGTATGCCGTCGTGGGACTCCCACCACCACATGCCGCTGTCGTCGGTCTTGCCCGCCAGGTCGCCGTAGCGCTTGAGGTCCTCCGGGGGGACCTTGGCCAGGAAGGCGTCGAGTTCGGCGGCGGTCAGGCCGTCGAGCTGCTGCTTGACCTTCTCCAGGTCGTCGCGGTTGCCGTCCTCGCCGAAGCCCTTGCCGTTCAACGCGGCGACGGCGGACAGGGCGCCGTCGATCTTCTGCTGGTCGGGGGCCTTCTCGTCGGCGAAGACGACCGCCGGATCGATGGCGTACCCCTTGTCGAGGAGGGCGCTGCACTTCTCCAGCTGGTTGCAGCGGCGCGTGATCGAGTCGGACATGTCGTGCAGCTCGCGGCCGAGTGCGCCCGGCAGCTGGGCGCCGCCGAACAGCCCGACCCAGAAGACGGGCGGGCGGACGAGCGGTTGGAGGGCCGGGCTGGTGGTGGCGGGCTTGCCGCCCAGCAGCGCCTGGGCCTGGAACAGCACGCCGGAGATGTCGTTGTGCAGCGCGCCCGCACGGTCACCGAGCGCCTTGACGTCGCTCCCGAGCCCTCGGATCTTGGGTATGTCGAACCCCGCGAACGGCATCGGTCAGCCCCCGCCCTGCTTGCTCTTGGCCTGGGCGGCCTCCTCGTCCAGTCGGCCCGCCTCGGTGTCCCAGCGGCCGGCGTCGGCCATCAGATCGGCGGCCATGGACCGCAGCGACGTGCTGCGGGTGCCGAGCGTCGCGGTGGACGCCTCGGCGAACGGGCCCTTCCAGATGGTCGGGGTCGCCTCCTTCACCGCGCCGTCGAGAAATGTCCCGAGGCTCCCCGCGAGGGTCCGCGCTCTGCGCGCGCAGTCGCGAAGGTCGTCCGCCCGTTTCTTCAACTGGGCGGGCGACTCGCCCTGTTCGTCCGGTCTTCCCATGTCAACCCCGTAGTCCATCGGCGGTAGGCACCGAATGCGGATGCTAACAAGGAGGAGAACGAACGGACGATCCTCACACCGGCCCCAACCCCGCGCACCGGTCGACGACTTGCCGCCGTGCGACACACGCGGGGGCGCCCGCGGCGGGGACCGGTCGAAGGAGGGGCCCTGGAAAGGGAGGGGGCCCTAGAACTTGATGCTCCCGATCATCCCTGCGATGTTCGTCGTCAGCTCGCTGATCGTCGGAGCGATGGTCGACGAGGCGAGATAGAAGCCCAGCAGCATGCACACGATCGCGTGAGCCGCCTTCAGCCCTGACTTCTTGATCAGCAGGAAGACGATGATCGCCAGCAGCACCACCGCCGAAATCGAGAGTGCCACGGCGGCTCACCTCCAAAGATCCACAGGGGCGCGGGGGTCGGACTTGGGGGCACTGAATCCACGCGGAGCTGCCCACCCGGACAAACCCACCTGGACGCAAGCGGGTTCATACCCACTATGCGCTAGTGATCATAACTATCCGTACGTGCGCATGGCTCGGCGCATGGCCGCACAAGGGGGCGCATGGCCAATATGGTCGGGGCATGACGACCGAGTCTGCTTCCTTCCCCCGACGGCACGCGCGGACCCAGCGGTTCACGCTCGGCGCACCCCGCGCGTTCACCGTCGCGCCCGACGGTTCCCGTGTCGTGTTCCTGCGCTCCACCTCCGGCACGGACCGCGCCAACCAGCTCCGGGTCCTCGATGTGGAGGACGGCGCGGAGCGCCTCGCGGCCGATCCCGACGCCCTCCTGGCGGGCGCCACCGAGGAGTTGTCCCCCGAGGAGCGCGCCCGCCGCGAACGCAGCCGCGAGGGCGGCGCGGGCATCGTCGGGTATGCCGCCGACAGCGCCGTGGAGATGGCATCCTTCGCACTGTCAGGGCGGCTGTTCCTGTCCGAGCTGCGCGCCGGCACGACCCGTGAACTGGCCGTCCCGGGGCCCGTGGTGGACCCCCGCCCGGCACCGGACGGCCGCCATGTCGCGTATGTCGCGGGGGGCGCACTGCGCGTCGTCGGCGCCGGGGGCGAGGGCGACCGGGCGCTCGCCGAACCGGAATCCGGATCGGTCACCTACGGGCTGGCCGAGTTCGTCGCGGCCGAGGAGATGGGGCGCTCCCGGGGCTTTTGGTGGTCACCGGACTCGGACCGGCTGCTGGTGGCCCGCGTGGACGACGCCGAGGTGCGCCGCTGGTGGATCTCCGACCCGGCTCATCCGGGACGCGCGCCGCAGTCGGTCGCGTATCCGGCCGCGGGCACCGACAACGCGGAGGTGCGGCTGTTCGCCCTGGGCCTGGACGGAACGCGCACGGAGGTCGTCTGGGATCGGGCCGCCTATCCGTATCTGGCGCGAGTGCACTGGTCAGCGGCGGGTGCGCCGCTCCTCCTGGTGCAGTCCCGCGACCAGCGCGGCCAGCTCTTCCTGGCGGTCGACCCGGATTCCGGGACCACCCGGATGGTGCACGCGGACGAAGATCCGGATTGGCTTGAAATCTTCACCGGTGTGCCGTGCTGGAGCCCGTCGGGGCAGCTGGTGCGGATCGCCGACGAGGGGGGCGCGCGGGTCCTGGCCGTGGGGGAACGGCCCCTGACGGGCGCGCAGTTGCACGTGCGGGCCGTGCTCGACGTGCGGGACGACGATGTGCTGGTGGCGGCATCCGCGGGCGAGTCGGCGGCCGATCCGGAGATCGGTGAGATCCATGTGTACCGGGTCAGCGAACTCGGCGTGGAGCGGGTGTCGCACGAGCCGGGCGTGCACACCGCGGTGCGCGCTGGGGGCGTGACCGTACTCGTCTCCTCGGCACTCGACCGCCCGGGTGCCACGGCGCGGGTGCTGCGCGAAGGGAAGCCGGGCGAGCCAGGGCCGTCGGCGACCGGGAGCGGCGGCGGCAACGGCGACGGCAGGACCCTGACCCTGACGTCCTATGCCGAACATCCCGGTATGTCCCCGCGCGTGACGCTCACTCTGGGGGGCGCACGTCGCATTCCATGCGCCGTACTCATGCCAACGGATTACTCCGGTGACACCCCGCTGCCCGTCCTCATGGACCCCTACGGCGGTCCGCACGGGCAGCGCGTGGTCGCCGCGCACAACGCCCATCTGACCTCGCAGTGGTTCGCCGACCAGGGCTTCGCCGTGATCGTCGCGGACGGCCGGGGGACGCCGGGACGCTCCCCGGCCTGGGAGAAGGCCGTGCGCGACGACCTCGCGTCGGTCGTGCTCGCGGATCAGGTGGAGGCGCTGCACGCCCTGGCCGGCGACTTCCCGCTGGACCTGACGCGGGTGGCGATCCGCGGCTGGTCCTTCGGCGGCTACCTGGCGGCGCTCGCCGCGCTGCGCCGCCCGGACGTGTTCCACGCGGCGGTGGTCGGCGCCCCGGTGACGGACCTGCGGCTGTACGACACCCACTACCAGGAGCGCTACCTGGGGCATCCCGAGCAGCAGCCCGAGGTCTACCGCCGCAACTCGCTGCTGGACGACGCGGGCCTGGTGGACGCCGCCGAGCCGGCCCGGCCGATGATGATCATCCATGGCCTCGCGGACGACAACGTGGTGGTGGCGCACTCCCTGCGGCTGTCCTCCGCGCTCCTGGCCGCGGGCCGCCCGCACGAGGTCCTCCCGCTGTCCGGGGTGACCCACATGACGCCGCAGGAGGCAGTCGCCGAGAACCTGCTGAGGCTCCAACTGGACTTCCTCAAGCGGTCCCTGGCGGCAGGCTCCTAGCCCGGGAGCGCACGGGCCAACGGGCCGGGGCCGTATGGAGCACCCCGGCCCGTACACGGCACCCGCACGGCCGTACGGGAAACACTCTGCTGCGCCCGTATATCCGCGCCAAGTCGATCAAGTTGCCCCTGTGTTAACGAGGTTCACGCGCCCGCCTCGGGCGGCACCACCTGTTTCTCCTCCGCGAAGAGGCAGGCCGAGTCGTGTGCGGCGGGACCCGCGGTGCCCACGAACCGCACCGGGACCGCGAGCGGCGGCACCTCCCGCGCACACCGGTCCTGGGCCTTCCAGCAGCGGGTGCGGAACCGGCAGCCGGAGGGGACGTTCGTCGGGGAGGGCACGTCACCGCTCAGGATGATCCGCTCCCGGCGCTCCCGCGCGTCCGGGTCGGGCACGGGGACCGCCGACAGCAGCGCCTGGGTGTAGGGGTGCGTCGGATGATCGTAGATCTGGGCGTCCCGGCCCGTCTCCACGATCCGCCCGAGGTACATGACGCCCACCCGGTCCGAGATGTGCCGGACGATGGACAGGTCGTGCGCGATGAAGACGTACGACAGCCCGAACTCGCCCTGGAGCCGGGCCAGGAGGTTGATCACCTGGGCCTGGACGGACACGTCGAGCGCGGAGACCGGCTCGTCGCAGATGATGATCTCCGGGTTGAGCGCCAGACCGCGGGCGATGCCGATGCGCTGGCGCTGGCCGCCGGAGAACTGGTGCGGATAGCGGTTGACGTACTCCGGGTTCAGGCCGACGACGTCCAGCAGCTCCTGCACCCGGCGGCGCCGGTCGCCCTTCGGGGCGACCTCCGGGTGGATCTCGTACGGCTCGCCGATGATGTCGCCCACCGTCATACGGGGGTTCAGCGAGGTGTACGGGTCCTGGAACACCATCTGGATGTTCCGGCGCACCGCCTTCAGCGCCCGGCCGGACAGCCTGGTGATGTCCTCGCCCCGATATCTGATCGAACCGGATGTCGGCGGCTCCAGGTTGACCAGCATCCTCGCGACCGTCGACTTGCCGCACCCGGACTCCCCCACGATGCCCAGGGTCTCCCCCTCGCCGAGGGTGAAGTCGACGCCGTCGACCGCCTTGACGGACCCCACCTGATGCTTGAACAGGATCCCCCGGGTCAGCGGGTAGTGCTTGACCAGCCCGCTGACTTCGAGGATCGGCTCAGGACCGGCCATCGAGGCACTCCCTCCAGAAGTGGCAGGCGCTCGTCCGGTCCCCTCCGCCGCCCCCCGCGCCGCCGGTCACCTCGTAGAGCGGCGGCGGATCGGTGCGGCAGACGTCCTGGGCCATGGGACAGCGGGGGTGGAAGGCGCAGCCGGGCGGGATGTTCATGAGGTTCGGGGGCAGGCCCCGGATGGCGTAGAGCTCCCGGCCCTTCTGGTCGACCCTCGGGATGGAGTCCAGCAGGCCCCGGGTGTAAGGGTGGGCGGGCGCCTTGTAGATGTCGTGCACGGGCGCGGACTCCACGATCCGGCCCGCGTACATCACCGCGATCCGGTCCGCGACGTCCGCGACCACGCCGAGGTCGTGGGTGATGAGGATGAGCCCCATCCGGTACTCGCGCTGCAGCTCCGCCAGCAGGTCCATGACCTGGGCCTGGACGGTGACGTCCAGGGCGGTGGTCGGCTCGTCCGCGATGATCAGCGCGGGTTCCAGGGCCAGCGCCATGGCGATCATGATCCGCTGGCGCATACCGCCCGAGAACTGGTGCGGGTAGTCGCGCACGCGCTGCGCCGCGCCGGGGATGCGCACCCGCTCCATCAGCTCGACCGCCTTGGCCCGGGCGTCCTTGCGGGACATCCCCCGGTGCACGAGGAACATCTCGCCGAGCTGCTCGCCCACGGTGAGCACGGGGTTGAGGGCGGACAGCGCGTCCTGGAAGATCATGGCCATCTCGGCCCCGCGGATCCTGCGCCGCGCCTCCTCCTTCAGGGTGAGCAGGTCCCGCCCCTCGAAGAGGACCTCGCCGCCGGTGATCCGGCCGGGCGGGACGTCGAGGATGCCCATGACGGCCTGCGCGGTGACGGACTTGCCGGAGCCGGACTCGCCGAGCACCGCCAGCGTCTGGCCGGCGTCCACCGCGTAGCTGACCCCGTTGACGGCCTTGGCCGCACCGTCCCGGGTGCGGAACTCGACATGCAGGTCGCGCACTTCGAGCAGCACGGACGTCACCTCAGCTTCGGGTCGAGGGCGTCGCGCACCGCGTCGCCGAGCATGATGAACGCGAGCACGGTGATCGCGAGCGCGCCGGAGGGCCACAGCAGCGCGTGCGGTGCGTTGCGGATGTACGGGGAGGCGGCGGAGATGTCGATGCCCCAGGACACGCTGGGCGGCTTCAGCCCGACGCCGAGGTACGACAGGGTGGCCTCCAGGGCGATGTAGGTGCCGAGCGCGATGGTGCACACGACGATCACCGGGGCCACGGCGTTGGGCGCGATATGGCGCAGCAGGATGCGGGAGTTGGAGGCGCCGAGGGCGCGGGCCGCCTGTACGTAGTCGTTCTGCTTGGCGGTGATGACCGAGCCTCGGGCGATACGGGAGATCTGCGGCCAGCCGAGCAGCACCATGAACCCGATCACCGGCCACACGGTGTTGCTGGTGACCACGGACAGCAGGACCAGGCCGCCGAGCACGACCGGGATGGCGAAGAAGATGTCGGTGGCGCGGGAGAGGATCGCGTCCCAGCCGCCGCCGACGAACCCGGCGAGCGCGCCGAGGACGGAGCCGAGGAGCGCGACGCCGAGGGTGGCGCAGACGCCGACCGTGACCGAGGTGCGGGCGCCGTAGACGGTCCTGGTGTAGACGTCGCAGCCCTGGCCGTCGAAGCCGAAGGGGTGGCCGGGCTGGGATCCCTCCTGGGCCTTGGCGAGGTCGCAGGTGAGGGGGTTGCCGGAGGTGATCAGGGAGGGCCAGACGGAGATGAGGACCAGGAAGAGGATCACCAGGCCGGACACGATGAAGACGGGGTTGCGGCGCAGGTCGCGCCAGGCGTCCGACCACAGGCTGCGCGGCTTGGCCGCCGGGCCGGCGCCCGGGGGCGCGCCCGGGATGCGCTCCAGGGTGGTCGCCTCGCTCGTGGCGAGGTCCATCGCACCGCCCATGCCGGTCCCGGCGATGGCGCCCTCCGGCTCGTACGGCTGCTCAGGCATAGCGGATCCTCGGGTCGAGTACGGCGTACAGGAGGTCGACGACGAGGTTGGCCACCAGGAACACGAGGACGAGGATCGTCACGAAGCCCACGACGGTCTGGGTGTTCTGGCGCAGGATGCCCTGGTAGAGCTGGTAGCCGACGCCGTGGATGTTGAAGATCCGCTCGGTGAGGATCGCTCCGCCCATCAGGGCGCCGATGTCGGTGCCGATGAACGTGACGACGGGGATGAGCGAGTTGCGCAGCAGATGCCGGACGATCACCCGGTGGCGGGGCAGCCCCTTGGCGATGGCCGTGCGGACGTAGTCGGAGCGCTTGTTCTCGGCGATCGAGGTGCGGGTGAGCCGGGTGACGTAGGCGAGGGAGACCGAGGCGAGCACGAGGCCCGGGACGATCAGCTCGCCGAAGGTGGCCTCCGGCGAGACCGACGGCTTGATCCAGCCCCACTCGACGCCCAGCAGGAGCTGGAGCAGCAGGCCGGTGACGAAGGTCGGCACGGAGATCACGACCAGGGTGAGCAGCAGGATCGAGGTGTCGACGGGGCGCCCGCGGCGCAGGCCGGTGAGCACGCCGAGCACGATCCCGATGACGATCTCGAAGAGGATCGCCACGATCGTGAGCCGGATGGTGGGCGGGAACGACGTCCCCATCAGCTCGGTGACCGGCTGCCCGTTGAAGGCGGTGCCGAAGTCACCGGTGAAGAGGTGGCCCATGTAGGTCGCGTACTGCTGCCACACGGGCTTGTCGAGGCCGAACTCGCGGCGCAGTTGGGCGGCCGTGGCGGGGTCGCACTGGCGCTCCCCGCACAGGCCCGCGATGGGGTCTCCCATCACGTTGACCATCAGGAAGATGAGCAGCGTCGCGCCGATGAAGACCGGGATCATCTGCAGCAGGCGCCGAACGACGTACTGTCCCATGGGTCCTCCGGGGTCAGGGGCTGCCGGGCGGGGCTCAGCCGACCTTGATCTCGTTGTAGACGGGGACGCTGAACGGGTTGAGGACCACGTGGGACAGGCGGGACGAGTAGCCCGCGCTGCCGTTCTGGTACCAGAGCGGGATGGCGGCCATGTTGTCCCGCACCACCTCCTCGGCCTGCTGGAACAGCTTCACGGCCTGGGTGGTGTCGCTCTGCGCGTTCGCCTGGTCGACCAGCTTGTCGAAGTCCTTGTTGGACCACTTGCCGTCGTTGGAGGAGGCGTTGGTGTAGTAGAGCGGCTGGAGGAAGTTCTGGATGAGCGGGTAGTCCATCTGCCAGCCGGCCCGGAACGGCCCGGACATCTTGTGCCCGCCGATCTGGTTGCGGAAGTCGGCGAAGGTGCCGACCGGGTTGCCGACGCACGCCTTGTCGTTGCCCAGGGCGTTGTTGATCGAGTTGCACAGGGCGTCCACCCACTCCTTGTGGGAGCCGGTGTCCGCGTTGTACGTGATCCTGACCTGGCCGCCGGGCAGCCCGCCGCCCTCCTGGATCAGCTTCTTGGCCTGGGCCGGGTTGTAGGAGCAGGCGTCGCCGCACAGTCCCGACCGGTAGCCGCCGGCCTCGCCGAGCACGGGAGAGGTCCAGTCGGTGGCCGGGGTCCGCGTCCTGGAGAAGATCGAGCGGGTGATCTGGTCGCGGTTGATCGCCATGGACAGGCCGGTGCGGACCTTCTCCATGCCCGGCTTGTTCCATCGGGCGTCGTAGTAAGGGAAGGCGAGTGTCTGGATGATGCCGGCGGGGGTGTTGATGTAGCGGCCGTCGAGGTCCTTCTTGACGTTCTTCAGCTGGGTGGCGGGCACGTCGTCCACGAGGTCGAGGTTGCCGGCCAGCAGGTCGGTGTAGGCGGTGTTGCTGTCGGTGTAGACCTTCAGGTCGACCCCGTCGTTCTGTGCCTTGTCCGGGCCGGGGTAGGCGTCCCATTTCCGCAGGGACATCTGGGAGCCCTTGGTGTACGAGTCGACCTGGTAGGGCCCGTTGCCGACGGGCTTCCTGAGCCAGGCGGCGTGGTCGCTGAAGAACGTCCGGGGCAGCGGTGCGAAGGCCGCGTAGCCGAGGGTGTCGGGGAAGGAGGAGAACTTCTGGCCGAGCCGCACGGTGAAGGTGCGCGGGCCGGTGACCTTGAGCCCGGAGAGGGTGTCGGCGGACTGGGAGCCCGACTCGGGGTGGACCTTGTCGTAGCCCTCGATGTACTGGAAGAAGTACGCGTTCTTCTGGTTGTTCTTCAGGCTCGCCCCGTAGTTCCAGGCGTCGACGAAGGACGTGGCCGTGACCGCCTCGCCGTTGCTGAACTTCCAGCCGTCCTTCACGGTGATCGTGAAGTTCTGCGAGTCGGTGGTGTCGATCTTCTGAGCGAGCATGTCCTCGGCGGCGCCGGTCCGCGGGTTGTAGCGCTTGAGCCCCCGGAAGATCATGTCGAGGACCTTCCCGCCCTGCACCTCATTGGTGTTGGACGGCTCCAGCGGGTTCTGCGGATCGCCCCAGGACGAGCTGAGCACCCCGGAGCCGCTGCCGCCGCCCGCCCCGCAGCCGGCCGTCACGAGGGCGGCCACCGCCATGACCGCCGCCCAACTCGCGTGCCTGACTCCCCGCATGGAGTGCCTCCCTGGAGTGCGCCGACCTCAGCGCCGGGGCGCTGTCCCTTCTCGGTCAATCTCAGCATTCAGGCGACATTTCACCTACTGACTCCACTCGTCCGGGTGAGGAGGTCATCCGGATGGCGGACATGTCGCAGGCGATCGGGAACGGGGTGCGCGCCCGTGAACGCCGGATCCCGGCACACCTTGGAGGGGTGCCGGGATCCGGGTGGAACGACGGGGTGGAGCGGGAGGGTCAGGCCGCGTTCACGACGTCCTTCTCCTCGGCGAAGTGGCAGGCCGACTCGTGGGCGGCCAGGGAGTCCGAGGCCTTGTACGGCTCGGGGATCGCCAGCAGCGGGGTCTCCTGCGAGCACCGGTCCTCCGCCTTCCAGCAGCGGGTGCGGAACCGGCAGCCGGAGGGCGGGTTGGCCGGGGACGGGACGTCGCCGGTCAGGATGATGCGCTCGCGGTTCTCACGGGCGTCCGGGTCCGGGACCGGGACGGCCGACAGCAGCGCCTGGGTGTAGGGGTGCGTCGAGTGCTCGTAGATCTGCTCGTCCGTACCGATCTCGACCATGCGGCCGAGGTACATGACGCCCACGCGGTCCGAGATGTGCCGGACGATGGACAGGTCGTGCGCGATGAAGACGTAGGACAGGTTGAACTCGTCCTGCAGGCGCTCCATCAGGTTGACGACCTGGGCCTGGACGGACACGTCGAGCGCGGAGACCGGCTCGTCGCAGATGATGATCTCCGGGTTGAGCGCGAGACCGCGGGCGATGCCGATGCGCTGGCGCTGGCCGCCGGAGAACTGGTGCGGGTAGCGGTGGATGTACTCGGGGTTCAGGCCGACGACGTCCAGCAGCTCCTGCACCTTGCGGCGCCGGTCGCCCTTCGGGGCCACCTCGGGGTGGATGTCGAAGGGCTCGCCGATGATGTCGCCCACCGTCATACGGGGGTTCAGCGAGGTGTACGGGTCCTGGAACACCATCTGGATGTTCCGGCGCACCGCCTTCAGCGCCCGGCCGGACAGCTTGGTGATGTCCTGGCCCTTGTAGAAGATCTCGCCGGCCGTGGCCGACTCCAGGTTCATCAGGAGCTTGGCCACCGTCGACTTGCCGCAGCCGGACTCGCCCACGATGCCCAGGGTCTCGCCCTGGTACAGGTCGAAGGAGACGCCGTCGACGGCCTTGACCGCGCCGACCTGCCGCTTGAACAGGATGCCCTGGGTCAGCGGGAAGTGCTTGACCAGGTTGCGGACCTGGAGGATCGGCTCACCGCGCTCGACCGGTGCCTCGATGGCCGCGACCGCCTCCTCCTCGGAGTGCGCGTCCACCACCTCGACGTCGGAGACGTTCGGCGTGGCGTCGGCCGTCATGTCTTTCTTGGGGGACTCAGCCATGGAGCGTCTCCTTCCAGAAGTGGCACGCCGAGCCGCGGCCGGACAGCTCGGCGCCGTCCTTCTCGGTGACCGGGTGCAGGACCGGGACGTCGGTGCGGCAGACGTCCTGGGCCATGGGGCAGCGCGGGTTGAAGGCGCAGCCCGCGGGGGTGTGCAGCAGGTTGGGCGGCAGACCCTTGATCGCGAACAGCTCCTGGCCCTTCTGGTCCAGGCGCGGGATCGAGTCCAGCAGACCCTTGGTGTACGGGTGCGCGGGGCGCTTGTACAGCTCGTGGACCGGGGCGGTCTCCACGATCCGGCCCGCGTACATCACCGCGATCTTGTCGGCCACGTCGGCGACGACACCGAGGTCGTGGGTGATCAGGATCAGGCCCATGTTGTACTCGCGCTGCAGATCCGCGAGCAGGTCCATGACCTGGGCCTGGACCGTCACGTCGAGGGCCGTGGTGGGCTCGTCGGCGATGATCAGGTCCGGCTCCAGAGCCAGCGCCATGGCGATCATGATGCGCTGGCGCATACCGCCGGAGAACTGGTGCGGGTAGTCGTCGACCCGGGCCGCGGCGGCCGGGATCTTCACCCGGTCCATCAGCTCGATGGCCTTGGCCTTGGCCTCCTTCCGGGACAGGCCCAGGTGGATGCGGAACATCTCACCGAGCTGGTAGCCGACGCTCAGCACCGGGTTCAGGGAGCTGAGCGCGTCCTGGAAGATCATGGCGATACGGCGGCCACGGATCTTGCGGCGCTCCTCGGCGGACATCTTGAGCATGTCCTGGCCGCGGAAGAGGATCTCCCCCTTGGGGATCCTTCCCGGCGGCATGTCGAGGATGCCCATGATCGCCTGGGCGGTGACGGACTTGCCGGAGCCGGACTCGCCCAGCACCGCCAGCGTCTCGCCCGCGCTCACGCTGTAGTTGACGCCGTTGACGGCCTTGGCCACGCCGTCCCGGGTGTGGAACTCGACATGCAGGTCGCGCACGTCCAGCAGCGGCCCCTGGTGCTCCTCGGTGGAGGCGGGGACGGATTCGGTGTCTTCGATGATCGTCACGTACGCCTCCCTCAGCGCAGCTTCGGGTCGAGGGCGTCGCGGACCGCGTCGCCGAGCATGATGAACGCGAGCACGGTGATGCTCAGCAGGGCACTGGGGAAGAACAGCACGTGCGGCGCGGTACGGATGACCGTCTGCGCGGACGAGATGTCGTTGCCCCAGGAGATGGCGCTGTCCGGGAGGCCGATGCCGAGGAAGGACAGGGTCGCCTCGAGCGAGATGTAGCCACCGAGCGCGATGGTGGAGACGACGATCACCGGGGCGACCGCGTTGGGCAGGATGTGCCGCAGCAGGATCCGGCCGGTGCTCGCGCCGAGCGCCCGCGCGGCCTGCACGTAGTCCTGCTGCTTGACGGTGATCACCGAACCGCGCATGACGCGGGTGATCTGGGTCCAGCCGAGGAAGACCATCGCGGCCACCACGGTCCACACGGTGCGGTGGGTGAAGGCGTTCAGGGCGACGATCGCGCCCAGCAGCAGCGGGATGCCGAAGAAGACGTCGGTGAGACGCGAGAGCAGCGAGTCGATCCAGCCGCCGTAGTAGCCGGCGAGCATGCCCATGATGCTGCCGGTCACCGCGGCGCCGAGGGTCGTGAAGACGCCGACGATGATCGAGGCGCGGGCGCCGTACATCGTCCGGGCGTACACGCTGCGGCCCTGACCGTCGAAGCCGAACCAGTCGGCCTGGCCGACGTGGCTCCAGTTGGGGCCGGTCAGGTAGTGGTGGACGAGGTCCGCGTGCGCCGGGTCCGTGTCGGTGAACAGGCTCGGGATGACGGCGATGAGCACCAGCACCACGATCAGCACGGCGGACACGATGAAGAAGGGGTTGCGGCGCAGGTCCCGCCAGGCGTCGGACCAGAGACTGCGCGCCTTGTCCTTCGACGGGTTCGGGTTCGGGGCCACCGCGCCGGCGGCCTCCTCCTCCAGGACCGTTTCGGTCGTGAGTGCGTCAGACATAGCGGATCCTCGGGTCCAGGACGGCGTAGAGCAGGTCGACAACGAGGCTGGAGACCAGGTAGACGATCACCAGGATGGTCACGATGCCGACGACGGTGGTGTTGTCGGACTGGTTGATCGACCGGTACAGCGTGTTGCCGATGCCGTGCACGTTGAAGATGCCCTCGGTGACGATGGCTCCACCCATCAGGGCGCCCAGGTCGGTGCCGAGGAAGGTGACCACGGGGATCAGCGAGTTGCGCAGCAGGTGGACGCCGATGACGCGACGGCGCGGCAGGCCCTTGGCCACGGCCGTGCGCACGTAGTCGGCGCGCAGGTTCTCCGCGATGGAGGTCCGGCTCAGTCGCGCGACGTAGGCGAAGGACAGCGAGCCCAGGATGACGCCCGGCAGGATCAGCTGGGTGATGTCGTTGGAGTCCTGCACCGTCGCGGTGGTCCAGCCCAGATCGTCGGCGAAGACCGTCTGGGCGATGAAGCCGAGCACGAAGATCGGGATCGAGATCAGGACCAGCGTGATGACCAGCACGAGCTTGTCGTAGATCTTGCCGCGGTTCAGACCGGACAGCAGTCCGAGCGCCAGGCCGACGACGATCTCGATGCCGAACGCGACCAGAGCCAGGCGGATGGTCACAGGGAAGGCTTCGGAAAGGACGTCCACGACTCTGCGGCCGGTCACGAAGCTGGTGCCGAAGTCGCCCTGGAGCACGTTACTGATGTAGTGCCAGTACTGTTCGAACACCGGCCGGTCGAGCCAGTATTCGTGCTTCAGGTGCGCCATCGCGACGGGGTCGGCTGGTCTGTCGCCCCACAGCGCCCGCACGGGGTCACCGGGCAGGGAATACACCATCAAAAAGATGAGCAGAGTGGTCCCGAAGAAGACCGGGATCATCTGGAGCAGTCGCCGCGCGACGTAGCGCCCCATCGAGCCTCCATTGTGAGCCGCTCCGGCGGCTGCCCCCTCCGCGCGTGGAGGGTGGGGGGCAGCCGCCGATCATGAACGGTGGGTGCCCGCGGCGGGCGCGGGCACCTCGGTGAATCGACCGTTACGGCCCTTACTTCTTGAAGACCTCGACAGCAGACCAGTTGACCTTGCCGAAGGTGTCGTAGCTGACGTTCTTCACGTTCTTGGAGTAGCCGGCGTTCGTCTTGTAGTACCAGAGCGGGATGGCCGGCATGTCCTTGTACAGAACCGCCTCGGCCTCCTGGTACAGCTTCACCGAGTCGTCCAGCGTGGCGGCATTGTCGGCCTTCGCCGCGAGGGTGTCGAACTCCTTGTTGGAGTAGCCGCCCTCGTTGCCCGCCGCCGTGGTGCCGTACAGGTCCTTGAGGAAGTTGGCGTTCAGCGGGTAGTCCTGCACCCAGCCGGAGCGGTAGAAGCTCTGGACCTTCTTCTTGGTGCGGACGTCCAGGACCGTCTTGAAGTCGGCCTTCGCGTCACCCTGGCACTTGACGCCGGTGTTCTGGGTGATGTTGGCGCACACGGCCGTCACCCATTCCTTGTGGCCGCCGTCGGCGTTGTACAGGACCGAGATCTGCGCGTTGGCGCCACCCGACTCCTGGATCAGCTGCTTGGCCTTGGTGGGGTTGTACTTGCAGGCCTCACCACAGGCGTCGGCCTTGTAGCCCTTGACGGCCGGCGGGACGTAGCTGGTGGCGGGGGTACGCGAACCGGCGAGCACCGTCTTGGTGATGGTGTCGCGGTCGATCGCCATGGAGAGACCCTCCATGAACTTGCCGCGGTCCTTCAGGCCCTTGATCGACGGCGCGTACTCGGCGACCGCGATGGTCTGGATCGCGTTCTGCGGGGCGTCGACGGCACGGTCGCCGAGGTCCTGGTGGTAGGTGCCCATGCCGCTCGGCGCGACCTGGTCGAGCACGTCCAGGTTGTCCGAGGTGGCGTCCTTGTAGGCGGCCTCGGAGGTTGTGTAGAACTTGAAGTCGATGCCGCCGTTCTTCGGCTTCTCGCCCGCGTAGTTCTTGTAGGCCTTCACCAGGAAGTCCTGGTTGTGGTTCCACTTGGAGAACTGGTAGGCGCCGTTGCCGATGGGCTCCTGGCCGTACTTCTTCGGGTTGGTGAAGAAGACCTTGGGCAGCGGGTAGAACGCGCTGTAGCCGAGCTTGTACTCCCAGTACGGAGCCGGGTTGGCCAGCTCCACCTTGATGGTGGAGTCGTCCGGGGTGGACAGGCCCGACATCTTGTCGGCCTTCGGGGCACCCTTCTCCGGGTGGACCTCGTCGTAGCCCTTGATGTCGGAGAACCACGAGGCGTTCTCCTGCGCGTTCTTCGTGTTGGCGCCCCAGTTCCAGGCGTCGACGAAGGAGTGCGAGGTGACCTTCTCACCGTTGTGGAAGGTCCAGCCCGACTTCAGCTTGATCGTGTAGTGGCTGGCGTCGTCCTGCTTGATGGACTCGGCCACCAGGTTCTCGAGCTGGCCGCTCTTCGGGTCGAACTCGACCAGGCCGCTGAAGAGGGCGTCCGTGATGCGACCGCCGCCGGTCTCCATGACGTTGGCCGGCTGGATGGGGTGCTGGGGCTCGCTGCTCTGGTAGCTGAAGATGCCGTTGGGGTCGACAGCCTTCGACGACGACCCGCTGTCCGAGCTGCCACCACCACAGGCCGTCACGCCCAGGGCCACAACGGCCGCTATCGCAACCCACTTGGCGCTGTTGGCACCACGCATGGGGCTCCTCCTCAAGAGTCCAAATGGTTCACCGCATGGGGGAGCACTCGACATTCCGCCGTCACCGGCGCCTGAAAGTGTCAAGTGCCCCGCGCTCGTGAGTCGGTGCCTATCTGCAACACATGACCCGTTCCTCCGAGCTCTACGCGCCTAACTATCTGCCAAAGGACCGGGACGAACCACACCCCTGAGGTCTCGGTTCGATCACACCTGCCGCGTACTTCTTCCAAAATCCGGACAAAGTGTTTGCCGAAAGATCGCTACGAAACGGACTTGTTACACGACTATCGGGATCGACCGTCCGAATAGCGGACGATCTTGACAGGGAAAGAGGTTGCCCTCGACGGCGGAGGTGACCCTCGAACGCCGCACGCGCGAGATATGGAGGCTCGTGGAGACCCCGTGGAGAGGCCGCGCGTATTCCGGCAACCCTAGCCGCCAGGAGGGCATCCGGCATGATCACTTCCGCTTCTCGGGTCAATCATGGGGATAACCCTGTATCGGCTCGCGGGGTGCGGAGCGGGGGCGGATCCGGGGGTGCCGCACGCCCGAACCGGCCCGCCAGGCCGTACCGCGGACCGGCACGTACCATGGGGTGAGGCCGTGGCATGTTCAGCCCGGCAGGGCCCGCGTAGCACAGATGTACGCGCAGGCCGTCCTCACCACTCCGGGAGTACGTCGCAATATGGCCACGCGCCACGACATCCGCAACGTCGCCATCGTCGCCCACGTCGACCACGGCAAGACGACCATCGTCGACGGCATGCTGAAGCAGGCCGGCGCCTTCGCCGCCCACCAGCTTGAGCAGGTCGACGACCGCGTCATGGACTCGAACGACCTGGAGCGTGAAAAGGGCATCACGATCCTCGCCAAGAACACGGCGGTGAAGTACCACCCCAAGGACGGCGGGGAGCCCGTCACGATCAACATCATCGACACCCCCGGCCACGCCGACTTCGGTGGCGAGGTCGAGCGCGGTCTGTCGATGGTGGACGGCGTGGTCCTCCTCGTGGACGCGTCCGAGGGCCCGCTGCCGCAGACCCGCTTCGTGCTGCGCAAGGCGCTCCAGGCCCGGCTGCCCGTCATCCTGTGCATCAACAAGACGGACCGCCCCGACGCCCGTATCGACGAGGTCGTCAACGAGACGTACGACCTCTTCCTGGACGTGGACGCGGACGAGGACCAGATCGAGTTCCCGATCGTCTACGCCTGCGGCCGTGACGGCATCGCCTCCCTGACCAAGCCGGAGAACGGCACGGTCCCGGGCGACTCCACCGACCTGGAGCCGTTCTTCTCCACGATCCTGGAGCACATCCCGGCCCCCACCTACGAGGAGGACGCGCCGCTCCAGGCCCACGTCACCAACCTCGACGCCGACAACTTCCTCGGCCGTATCGCGCTGCTGCGCGTCGAGCAGGGCGAGCTGCGCAAGGGCCAGAACGTCGCCTGGATCAAGCGCGACGGCTCGATCAGCAACGTCCGCATCACCGAGCTGATGATGACCGAGGCCCTCACCCGCAAGCCCGCCGAGAAGGCCGGCCCCGGTGACATCTGCGCCGTCGCGGGCATCCCCGAGATCATGATCGGTGAGACCCTGGCGGACACCGAGAACCCGATCGCGCTGCCGCTGATCACGGTCGACGAGCCCGCGATCTCGATGGTCATCGGTACGAACACCTCGCCGATGGTCGGCCGGGGCGGCACCGGCAAGGGCGCCAACGCCAAGACCACGGTCAAGGACCGCAAGGTCACCGCCCGCCAGGTCAAGGACCGCCTCGACCGCGAGCTGATCGGCAACGTCTCGCTGCGGGTCCTGGACACCGAGCGTCCGGACGCCTGGGAGGTGCAGGGCCGTGGTGAGCTGGCGCTCGCCATCCTGGTCGAGACCATGCGCCGCGAGGGCTACGAGCTGACCGTCGGCAAGCCGCAGGTCGTCACGCGCGAGGTCGACGGCAAGGTGCACGAGCCCGTCGAGCGCCTGACGATCGACGTGCCCGAGGAGCACATGGGCCCGGTCACGCAGCTCATGGGTGTCCGCAAGGGCCGCATGGACAACATGTCCAACCACGGCTCCGGCTGGGTGCGCATGGAGTTCGTGGTGCCCTCGCGCGGTCTGATCGGCTTCCGTACCGAGTTCCTGACCGGCACGCGCGGCACGGGTATCGCCCACTCGATCCACGAGGGCCACGAGCCCTGGTTCGGCCCCCTGCAGACCCGTAACAACGGCTCCCTGGTCGCCGACCGCGCCGGCGCCGTCACCGCCTTCGCGATGACGAACCTCCAGGAGCGCGGCGTGCTGTTCATCGAGCCGGGCACCGAGGTGTACGAGGGCATGATCGTCGGTGAGAACTCCCGCTCCGACGACATGGACGTCAACATCACCAAGGAGAAGAAGCTCACCAACATCCGCTCGGCCACGTCGGACATCGCCGAGTCGATCGTGCCGCCGCGCAAGCTGTCGCTGGAGCAGTCCCTGGAGTTCTGCCGCGACGACGAGTGCGTCGAGGTGACCCCGGAGGCCGTCCGCATCCGCAAGGTCGTGCTCGACCAGCGTGAGCGCTCGCGCGCCGCGAGCCGCGCCAAGCACAGCTGATCCGGGGCCGGCCCGAGCGGCCGGCAGCCGAAGACCACCGAGCGCCGGGACGGACGTCCGTCCCGGCGCTCGGTGGTTTTCCGGTGGTGGCTCTAGGACGGGCTTCCCGAGGGGCTCGGGGGCAGCTTCGCCCCCGTCTTCAGGAAGCCCATGTCCTCGTAGACGGGGGTCTGGAAGCCGAACGCGCCCGTGTTGGCGAGGTCCTTGCGGGCGATCGTGAGCTGGGGGCGCTGGTAGAGGGGGATCGACCCCGCCGTGGCCCAGATGCGGGCGTCGGCCTTGCGCACCAGGTCCCGCTCCTCGCCCTCGTCCAGGGTGGCGATCGCGTCGTCGAAGAGCTGGTTCACCTGGTCGGTGCCGACCCGGGTGTAGTTCTGCTCGATGCTGAGCGAGCCGTCCGCGGCCGGCAGCGGCTTGGCGTAGATCGGCCGGGCGTCGGTCGCCGGGAAGGCGGACGCGGGCCACGAGTACAGCGCCAGGTCGTAGTCGCCGTTCGCGATGTGGTCCTTGAAGTAGCTGTCGTCGGAGACCTTGGTGATCTGGGTGCGGATCCCGACCTTGTCGAGCATGGCCGCGATGCGGTCCCCCACCGTCCGCAGCGACTGCGAGCCGGGCCCGGAGGGCAGCACGAACCGCAGGACCAGCGCCTTGCCGTCCTTGGCGTACGTCCCGGACGCCGAACCGGCCGGGGCGGCGGTGCCCCTGGGGGCGTACGTCCCGGACGCCGAACCGGCCGGGGCGGCGGTGCCCCTGGGGGCGTACGCCCCGGGCGCGCCACCCTTGAAGCCGGGCTCCGGTCCGAACTCGGGTGGGCGCTGGAGTCCGTGCTGCTTGGTGTGGTCGCCCGGGTCCTTGTTGTCGTCGTGGCCGCCGGCCGCCGCCCCGCCGTCGGAGGGCTGCGCGGACGGGGACGCGGGGGTCTTCCTGCCCTTGGACCCGGCCGTCTTCCGCTCGTCCTTGACCGGCCCGCCGGCCACCCAGCCCGCCTCGGTCAGCAGCGCCTGCGACTGGCCCGTGTCCTGGTCGCCGAGGGCGCCGCTGTTGTCGGCGTAGTCGTCCTGGCCCGAGAGGGCCAGATGGCTGCCGACCGGCACCGCGGGCAGCCCGAGCGGCTTGAGCACCAGCCCCGCCAGTTCCCTGCGGTCCAGCGCGCGGGCCACCGCCCGGCGCACCCGCTCGTCCGACAGGGGGCCCTGCGATCCGTTCAGGGCGAGCTGGGTGTAGGCGGGCTCCAGCGACTTGCGGAGCACGAAGGCGCCCGACGGCTGCTTCGCCTGGGGGCCGGGTTCGCCCGGTGTGCCGCTCGCGTCCGGCGTGTCGCTCGCGTCGGGGGACCCGCTCGGGTCGGTGGACGCGCCGGCCGAGGCCCCGGTGGTGGAGCCCTCGGCGGGGCTGCCGTTCTTGCCCTGGGCGAGCGTGAACCGCTGGGCCTCCTCCGGGTCCACGTCGGCCATGTCGATCTTCCCGGCGGCGACGGCGGCGGCCCGCTGGTCGCGCGGGACGGCCACGAGCTGGATCTGGGAGAGCTTGGCGGGGCTGCCCCACCAGCGGGGGTTGCGGCTGAGCGTGATCGTGCCGGCCTTGCGGTCGACGCCCGCGAGGGCGAACGGGCCCGCCGTGACCTTCAGGGTGTTCCTGGCCCCGTCGTTGAAGCTGGTCGGCGTACCCATGACGTCCTTCGGGTACAGCGGGGAGAACAGCGCCCTCCAGTCGGCGTACGGCTTGCTGAAGGTGACCTTGACCTCCAGGTTGTTCGCGCCCCGCTCGATCTTCTGGATGCGGTCGTAGCCCGCGTTGCGGGCGGTCCAGTAGGCGGTGTCCTTGCCGGAGAGGGCGCGCCACTGGGCGGCGAAGTCGTCGGCGCCGATCTCCCGGCCGTCGCTCCAGACGGCCTTCTGGCTCAGGCGGTAGACGACGACCTGCTTCGGCTCGGTCGAGGTGACCTTGGCGGACTCCAGGAAGTTCGGGTCGCGCTGGGGGCGTCCGTTCGCGTCCAGGCGGAACATCGAGGGCAGCACGGCACCGGCGACGCGGGAGGTCGCGGCGTCGGCGTCGGACTGGAAGGTGTTCAGGGTCTGCGGAACGGCGTCCACGGCCCAGCGCAGCGTGCCGCCGTCGGCGACGAGCGTGCGGGCCGCCGGGGCGATGTCCTGCGCGGCGACCGGTTTGCTCCCCTCGTCGTCGTCGGAACTGCACCCGGCGAGCGCGGGCACCGCGAGGGCTCCCGCGGCGAGGAACGCGACCGAGCGCATCACCGCGCGCGGTCCGATCGCGTGGGACATCAGATCCACCTCCGGGAGCCGCTCGGACTGAAGAGCGGGGATTATGATCCGGTTTAGGGGTATTTGACTGATCACATGTATGACCTACTGAAGAGGACGGGGCGCGGCGGCGTGCGGCGACACGGCGTCGGACACCGGGAAGGTCACCCGCGTGGCCGAGCGGCCCCGGCACGGACGAGGCGCTCATCGCGTGCGGGAGCACGCCGCCGACCTCACGAACGAACCGCCGGTGTAACTGGGGTCGAGGATCCGCGGGCGTACCGGAGGGGGCCGAGTGCCGCCGCCCGGCCGGTCGGGCGCGGCTTCACCGCATCGGGTGGTGCCGTATCCGGTGCACACCACTCGCGGTACCGCTCCTTCGGTCATACGCTCCACAACGTGACGCCGACCACGACGGGCGACCTGGTGCTGCCGCTGGTGGCCGCGGTCGCCGCCGTGGCCGTGACGGCGTACGCGTCGATGCGGCGCAGGCTGCGTACGACGACGCGCACGACTCCCGGCGGCGGCAGGGGGAGCGCGGTGCCGCTGGACGAACTCGCCCGCCGGGCCGCGCGGTCGCTGGTCGGGACGGACGACTGCGTACGGGCCAGCCGGGAGGAACTCTCCTACGTCGCCGGACAGTTCGGCTACGAGGTGCTGCGGCCGTACGCGGATGCCGTGGAGTACGCCGGTGCGGAGCTGGCCGAGGCGTTCCTGCTGCGGCAGCGGATGGACGACGGCCGGGGCGAGGCGCGGCCGCTGCTGGCGGACATCGTCGCGCGGTGCGCGGCGGCCGGGCGGCGGCTGGACGCGGCGGCGGCCGGGTTCGACCAGGTCCGGGCGCTGGAGCGGACCGCGCCGGAGGCGGTGGAGTACGCCGAGCTGCGGTTCAGGGAGCTCGCGGCGCGGATCGCGGACGCGGACGGGACCCTCGCCGGGCTGCGGGAGCGGTACCCGCTGTCCGCCTACCTGCCGGTGGCGGGCCACGTCGAACAGGCCAAGGACCGGCTGGTGTTCACCACGACCTGCCTGGGACTCGCCCGCCAGGCCCTAGACCGGGGCGAGCAGGACACGGCGGTGGCCCCTCTGCGGGCCGTCGAGGCAGCGGTCGGCCAGGCGGAGTCGCTGCTGGACGGTGTGGCGCGGCTCGCCTCCGATCTGACCGCCGCGCGCTCGGCCCTGCCCGCCGCCCTCACCGACGTGGAGGCCGCCGCGGCCCGGGCCAACGAGCAGGGGAACACCGCCACCGCCCGGGCGGATCTGCGCGGCCGGATCGCCCACGGGGAGTCGGTGGCGGCGGCGGTGCGCAGGACGTGCGGGGTGGGCGGGGGGAAGGGCGGCGAGGACGGCGGTGCCGATGCCGGCCCCGGCTCCGGGCAGGGGACGGGGGTGCGGTGCGACCCGGTGGGGGCGCTGCGCCGGATCGAGGAGGCGGCGGCCGGACTCGACCGCGCCCTGGGCCGTCTGCCGGAGGGGACGCGCGCGCTCGGGCGTCTGCAGCGGGCGCTGCTCGTCGCGGACGGTAGCGTCCGCGCCACGTCCGACTACGTGACGACGCACCGTGGAGCCGTCGGTTGCCAGGCCAGGACGCGGCTCGCGGAGGCGGAACGGCGGCTGCGCGCGGCCGGGAGCACGGGAAGGCCGGCGGGCCCGGGGGACCAGGAGGATCCGAGGGACGCCGGGGGCCCGGAAACCCCGGGGCGCCCCGAGGGCGTGGGCGCGCCGTCGGCCGGGGCGCTGGCCGACGCCCGGGAGGCGGACGCGCTGGCCCGCCAGGCACGGCAGCTCGCGGAGCGGGACGTACGCGCGTTCGGGACGCCGTACGGCGAGGGGGTCTGGACGGGGAGCGCCGTGCTCGGCGGCATCCTGCTCCCGTCCTCCGAAGGCCCGTCCCCCGAGGGCCCGGGCACCGCGGGCCCGGCGCACTACGGCGGCCCCGCCACACGGGGGCGCGGGGCCGGCGGAGAACCGTTCCGCCCGACAACCCCGGCCCACCGAACGGCCCCGGCCGAGCCGACCCACCCGGCAGGCCCCGCGACCTCGGCGACCCCGGCGGACCCGGCGGGCTGAGGGCCGTGCGTCAGAACAGGCTCAGGAGGGCCTCTGCCGGGTCGGTGAGGGTGTGTTCGCCGTCGGGGAGAGGCAGCTCGAACCACACCGTCTTGCCTCGGGGGGTACGGCGCGAACCCCAGGCCGCCGAGAGCAGGCCGACCAGTTGCAGCCCGCGGCCCCCCTCGTCGGTGTCCATGGCGCGGCGCCGCCGCGGCTGGACCAGGCCCGCGTCCCACACCTCGCACACCAGTGTCCGGTCGAGCAGCAGCCGCAGCCTGATCTCCCCCTCCCCGTACCTGAGCGCGTTGGTGACCAGCTCGCTGACGAGCAGCTCCGCCGTGTCCACCAGCGGCTCCAGGTCCCAGGCCAGGAGCTGGGCGCGGGCGTGCTCACGGGCCCGGCCCACGCTGCGCGGCTCGCGCGGCAGCGTCCAGTCGCCGACGGACTCGGCGGGCAGCCCCTGCACCCGGGCCATCAGCAGGGCGATGTCGTCCTCGCCGTGATGGCTGTCGAGGGTGTTCAGAACGTGGTCGCACACGTCCTCGAGCGGCTGCGTGGGATCGGTCAGCGCGCCGACGAACGCCTGGAGCCCCTCGTCCAGGGGGTGGTCGCGGGATTCCACGAGGCCGTCGGTGTAGAGCGCGAGCAGCGCCCCCTCCGGCAGTTCGACCTCCACCTCCTCGAACGGCTCGCCGCCCACACCGAGCGGCATCCCGGGCGGGACGTCCAGCATCAGGGCGGGTTCGCCCGGTTCGACCAGCACGGGCGGGAGATGGCCGGCGTTGGCGAAGGTGCAGCGGCGGGTGACGGAGTCGTACACCGCGTACACGCAGGTCGCGAGGTACACCTCGGACAGGTCCGCCTCGCGCGGCCTGCGCGCGGCACGGGTGGCCTGCTGCACTCCCCCGGAGCCGAAGGCCTGGGAGGGGCCCCCGGCGGGCGCGCCGAGGCCCCGGGCGATCTCGTCCAGCTGCGAGAGCACCTCGGCCGGCTCCAGGTCGAGCTGCGCCAGGGTCCGTACGGCGGTGCGGAGTTCGCCCATGGCGACGGCGGCGCGCAGCCCGCGCCCCATGACGTCGCCGACGACCAGCGCCGTGCGGTGCCCGGGGAGTTCGATGACGTCGAACCAGTCGCCGCCGACCTCGCTGGGCCGCCCGGTGGCCGCGCTGCCCGGGAGGTAGCGGCAGGCGATGTCCAGGCCGGACGCCTCCGGGTCGCCGGGGGGCAGCAGGGAGCGCTGCAGTATCAACGCCCGCTCGTGCTCACGGCGGTACAGGCGCGCGTTGTCGATGCAGACCGCGGCGCGCGCCGCCAGCTCCACGGCGAGGGCGCGGTCCCGTTCGCCGAACGGCTCGCTGCCCTTGGTGCGGGAGAACTGCGCGAGGCCCACGACGGTGTCGTGCGCGACCATCGGGACCGCGAGCGTGGACTGGATCAGGCCGCCGTCCTCGGCGGGGACGTGCCGGGGCCGGGCGGTGCGCAGGGCGTCGGCGCACGGGGAGTTGAACGGGTAGTGGTGGACCGCGCCGACGTCGACGGGGTCGGGTCCGCCGTCGAACGGGGTGTCGGACACGGCGCTGGCGAAGGCGACACGGCGCAGTTCGGCGCTTCCGTCGGCCAGCCCCGGCGGGGTCTCGTCGCCGGCCAGGAGCCCTTGGTGGAGGTCGACGGTGGCGAGGTCGCAGAAGCCGGGGACGACCACGTCGAGCAGTTCGCGCGCGGTGGTCTCCAGGTCCAGGGAGTTGCCGATGCGCGCGCCCGCCTCGTTCAGCAGGGCGAGGTTGCGGCGTGCGGCGGCGGCCTCGCGGGCGGCCTCGCGGCGGGAGGTGACGTCGGTGCCGAGCCAGGCGATGCCGATGGGGCGCCCGCTGCCGCTGTGCACGCGGTACAGGTTGACGGACCAGTGCCTGCGTTCGTCGCTGCCGGGAACGGTGCCGGCGACATGCATGTCCGTGATCGACTCGCCGGTCTCCAGGACGCGGCGCAGGGTCGCGAGGACCCGTTCGGCCTCCGGGGACTGCAGATAGTGGTGGACGGAGCGGCCGCGGTGCTCCTCGGGGGCACCCCCGAAGGTGGCGGCGAACCTCTTGTTCGCGCGCCGGACGCGCAGGTCGGCGTCGATCAGCAGGAACCCGAAGGGAGATTGGCCGAAAATCGCCTGCGAGGCGGCGAGGTCGGTCTCGATGCTGCGCAGCGTGCGGACGTCCACGATGATGCACACGGCGGCCCGCTCGCCCTCGGCGGTCGTGGTGGGCATGACGTAGACCTCGGCGAGCCCCTCGGCGCCGTCCTCGCCGGGCGCGCGGAAGGGGATGACGCCGGTCCACTCCCGGCCGTCGAGGATCTCGGCCATCTTGCGGTGGCCGCGCTCACGCAGCCGCGGGGAGATGAACGCGGCGATCGGGTCCAGGCCCACGGCCCGCTCGGCGGGGACGCCGAAGATCTGCTCGGCCCGCAGACTCCACTGGTCCACATGCCCGTCCGGGCCGATGGAGAACGAGGCGACCTTGATGTAGTCGTAGATCGAACCGGGCGGACTGCTCTGCCACAGGGTGCCGCCGCCCGGCGCACCGGGGACCTCCCGGGGCGCGTCGAAGCCGAACGCGTCCTCGGCCGCCGCGGCCCGTCCGGCCCCGGCGGCATCGGCGGCCTCCGCGCCGTGCGACGGGTCCTCGGACTCCGTGGCCTTCGCTGGTATCTCGCTCACGCGAACCGTCCCCTCCAGCTCACCGCGCCCGGCACCGGTCACCGAGGGCGGCTGCCCGCAGTATCCAGCACTACGGTGCCGCACAACACGGTGTTCACGATCACAGCACGGTCCCGATCGTTTTTGGACCGGCCAGGCAATACTTCCAGTCTTCTAACCAGGTGGAGGCCCCTCGAACCAAAGAGTTCTGTCAGGCCTCATGGCCGGAACCGTTCGGTCAGGCGGGAACGGCGAGTTCGAACCAGACCGTCTTGCCGGAGTTCGCGGGACGGGTGCCCCAGCGGCGCGAGGAGTGCGCGACCAACTGGAGGCCGCGGCCGTCCTCCTCGTCGTGCCGGGCGGTGCGGGCGCGCGGCGGGTCGGGCAGGGGGTCGGAGACCTCGACCAGCAGGCGGGGGGCGGAGCCGTCGGCGCGGATCATGCGCACACCGATGGGGCCGGCGGCGTGCCGCAGCGAGTTGGTCACCAGTTCGCTGACCAGCAGGGCGGTGACGTCTCCCAGCGCGTCCAGACCCCAGGTGCGCAACTGGCCGCGGACCGCGGCGCGCGCGGTGCGCACGGCGCTGGGATCTGCGGGGAATGTCCACTCGGCGCTTTCGCCGTCGGTGTGGAGCACGCCGATCACTTCCCCGACCCAGGGTGCGATGTCCGGATTCGTGTGCCTATGAAGGGCATACCCGGTATCGAGGGGGATTACCGGGCGAGTCGGGGGGAGTCCTGGGTCAGACAGACCCTGGGCGCCGCCAGGCGGCGAGGACCGCTCGCACCGCCGGCACGTCCTGAGGGAGCCAGTCCACCTGCCAGACCTCCTGCGGTGTCAGCCAGCGCAGCGCGTCGTGGTCCTGCAGGGGCCGGGGGGTGCCGGAGACGAGGTGGGCCGTCCAGACCTGGAGGACGTAGCCGGGCTTGAGGGGCCACTCCCCCGGTACGCGCTCGACGGGTTTCGCCGTGACGCCCAGTTCCTCGCGCAGTTCGCGCTCCAGCGCGTCCCGCGGGTGCTCACCCGGCTCGACCTTGCCGCCGGGGAGCTCCCAGCCCCCGGCGAGGTCGGCCGGTGCGCTGCGGCGGGCGGCGAGGAGGCGGTCGCCGCTCATCAGGGCGGCTCCGACCACCAGGACGGTGTGCGTCATGCGCGGGAGCCTACGGCACCCCTCACACGCCCGAGTCCGACCCCACCCGCTCCACCCAGTAGAGCTGCTTGTGCCCGCTGGCCTCCAGGCCGTCCACGATCTCCTGGGCCTGGTCGCGGGTCGCGTACCGGCCCACGCGGTAGCGATTGCCGTTGTCGTCCTGCCGTATGACGTGCCAGGGAAGAGCGATCGTGCCGTCGTTCACCGCGCGTCTCCACTTCCCGTCCCCGGCTTCCGCCGTGCCCCGCCCACCAAGGCATATGCCCGAGCTTACGCCTCACCTTCACGCAGCGAACACGTATTCTCACAAAGCGGTACGCAGCCGGGTACGCAACCAGCCATCCGCGCGGGGGAAGCGCCGCGCGGGCCACCGGACGGCCGGGCCGGACGGCCGGGCCGAGGCGCTACTTCACCGGCAGGTGGTAGGCCACCTGGTAGCGGTCCGCCGGGACCACCACGTCCGCGGTCTCCACCGGACGGCCCGAGGCGTAGTACGTCCGCTGGATGACCAGCACCACATGACCGGGCACCCCGCCGAGCGCCACCAGTTCCTCGGCGAGGCCGGGGCGGGCGCCGACCTCCTCCGTGACGTTGTCCACGATCACGTCGATGGCCGCCATGCGCTCCACGACCCCCATGCCGCCGAGCGGCCCCTCCTCCGGGAGCATCACGGGGGTGCGACCGGTCAGCGCGAGCGGCTCCCACGACGTGGAGAGCATCATCGCCTCACCCGCGTCCCGGTACACGTACTTCGTGCACATCACGCGGTCGCCCGGCTGGACGGCCAGCCGGTGGGCGACGGCGGCGTTCGCCTCCGCCTGCCGGCTGTGCGACTCCCAGGTGCCGCACACTCCCGTGTCCGCCTGCTCCTGGCGGAAGGGGGTGGCGCCGCTGTGCGGCCTGTAGCCCGAGCGGGAGACCCGCCGCGGCACCGGGCGCTCCCGCACATAGGTGCCCGAGCCGGAGCGGCCCTCGACCAGCCCCTCGGCCATGAGCACCTTGCGCGCCTCCAGGGCGACCGTGTCCGAGACGCCGTACTCCTCGCGGATGCGGGCCTGGGACGGGAGGCGGGTGTGGGGCGGCAGCAGTCCGTCGACGATCTTCTTGCGGAGGTCCCCCGCGACACGCAGATATGCCGGCTGCTCACCGAAAGTCACTGGCCGCTCCCATCAGCTTGTACAGACAGCGACAGCCTGGCAACCGTGGGTTGTGCGGCGCAAGCGTAGGCCAGGGAATCACTCGAAGTGGTGACGCCGGCTCGATAAACGCTCTACGCAGGGCGTTTCTCCCCGCTTCCTCCCGCGTCACACCTCTTTCACCGGGTCCCCGTCCGGGTTTCCGAACCCCTCGCCCTCCGCCGAGCGCGACGGCGGGGTCGTGGCGAGACCCAGAGCCTTGCGGGCGGTGACGGCGGCCGGGCCCTCCAGAAGCGCGCCGCCCTGGTCGCAGTGGGCGTAGAAGGCGTCGACGTCCGCCGCCCGCGCCGCCCGGCTCCACTCCGCACGGGCCCGGTCCAGAGCCTCGGCCTGGGCTTCGACCGACCTGCCGGTGCCGTCCCGCCACGGGTGGGCGCGCAGATCGCGGGTCTGGGTGGTGAGCGCCGCGGCGACCCGGGCGGCCCACGCCCTGGCGCCCGGCAGGTCGTCCTCCAGGTACTCGGCGCGGGGAGCGGTGTCCAGCGCCGCGTAGAGCACGCCGTCCGCCCGCAGATAGGCGCTCTGGTCGGACGTGAGGGTCGCGGGGTCCTGGCGCAGCGAGCCGGTCCGGCGGTCCGTGTCGTCGACACCGGCGAAGACGCAGATGACCTCGCGGTCACCGAGGGACCAGCTCCGGCTGTCGGGCCGCAGGACGTAGACGTCGACGTCGTCGGGGACCGCCCAGGCGTCCATCGCGTACGCGCCCTTGAGGGCCCGGCACCGGCGGTCCGCCTCCTCGCTGATGGCGGCGGTGCCGGGATAGACGCGGCCCGCCAGGGTGAAGTCGGCGAACACCTCGGCCTGGTGCGTGCCGGAGCAGGGCACCTCGTCGACGTCGCGCACCTCGCCGTGCAGCGAGCCGCCGAGAGCGTCGAAGCACTCCCCCTTGTGCGCGGAGAACGTCGCGCCGCCGCCCCGCGCCCTGTGCGCCCCGTGGGTGAAGCCGCCCCAGACGTCGTGCGCGGCGCCGGACGCGACGGCGAGCACCCACAGCATGAGACCGAGCAGGGACATCGCCATCCCGCCGACGGCGAGCCCGCGCCCCCGCCCGCCGCGGCGCCTGATCTGCGCGAGCGCGATCAGCCCGAGGACGAGTCCGACACCGGGCAGGCAGCACAGGATGCCGAGCACGAGCGAGGTGATCGCGAGCCCGTTGACGGGCTCCGGGCGGTGGTACGGGAAGTACCCCTGCCCCCAGGCCTGGTGGGGGACGTGAGGCGGGTACGGAGCCGGTGGCCGGTACGGAGCCTGCGGGGGCGGTCCCCCGGGCTGGGAGGGCCCGGGGGGCGGGGGTATGGACACGGGCGCCGTGCTCCTCGTGCTGTCTGCCTGTGCAGAACCTGTGTACGGGATATGGGCGCATCGTAGGCGGCGGGGAGCCGGTGCGGGGAGCGCCCCTGGTCAGAAGCGCAGCGCCCAGGAGGTGAGCCGCCCCGAGTCGAGCGGGGCGTTGTCGCCGATCCTCAGCCGCCAGGTCCCGTTCGCCCGCCCGGCCCCGGCAACCACGGCGTAGGTGGTGTCGACGTCGCTCCTCGCGCCGCCGGTCGCGTAGGGCTTGAGCAGGTGCACCGTCCCGTCCGGCGCGACCAGTTGGATCCTGAGGTCGCCGATGCGCGGGTGCCTGATGTGCACCTCGACGCCCAGCCGGAGGGGCGCGTGCCCCGTGACACCGGCGACCGTGATCGCCGACTCGGTGAGCCGGTTGTCGGCGATCGGGCGCTCCACCGCGTTCACGAAGTACGGCCGGCCCGTGGTACCCGTGGTGCCGGTGGCGCCGGTGGCGCGGACGACGTTGAGGAGCAGGTTGGGCGAGCCGGTGCCGGGGCTCTTGACGACCCCCGCGACCGCGGCGCCCTTGAGCGCGGCGGCCACCTGCGCGGGGGTCGCCTTGGTGTGGTCCGCCAGGTACAGCGCCGCCGCCCCGGCCACGTGCGGTGTCGCCATCGACGTACCGGACAGGACGGCCCTCGCGGTGTCCGAGGTGTTCCAGTCGGAGGTGATCGAGGAGCCCGGGGCGAAGAGGTCGAGGACGGAGCCGTAGTTGGAGTAGCCGGCCCGCGCGTCGGTCGACGTCGTGGCCCCGACGGTGAGCGCCTCGGCGACGCGGGCGGGCGAGAACCTGGAGGCGTTGGCGTTGTTGTTGCCCGCGGCGACGGCGAAGGTGACGCCGGAGGCGATGGTGTTGCGGATGGCCGTGTCCAGGGCGGTGTCGATGTCGCCGCCCAGCGACAGGTTGGCCACGGACGGGCCGCTGCGGTGCCGGGCGACCCAGTCGATCCCCGAGATGACCTTGTCGGTGGTCCCGGAGCCGGAGTTGTCCAGGACGCGGACGGCGACGATCCTCGCCTTCTTGGCGACGCCGTAGGAGGTGCCCGCGATCGTGCCCGCGACATGCGTGCCGTGGCCGTTGCCGTCCTGGGCGACGGAGTCGTTGTCGACGGCGTCGAAGCCGTTGGCCGCGCGGCCGCCGAAGTCCTTGTGACTGACCCGTACGCCGGTGTCGATGACGTAGGCGGTGACGCCCGCGCCCGCCGAGTTGGGGTAGGTGTACGCGCGGTCGAGCGGCAGGTTCCTCTGGTCGATGCGGTCCAGGCCCCAGGAGGGCGGCGAGGACTGGGTCGTGCTGATGCGCAGGACGCGGTTCTGGACGACGGAGGCCACGGCCGGGTCGGCGGCGAACCGTCTCGCGTCGGCCTCGTCGGCGCTGATCGCGTACCCGTTGAGCGCCCTGCCGTACGTACAGCCGATCCTGGCGCGGTACTTCCTGGCCAGAGCCCTGCCCCGGTCGGAGTCCGCGGGCATGGACGCCGTCTTGAACACCACGATGTAGCTGCCCGGGACGGCGTTGCGGTCGCCCGCGTACTGGATCGAGCCCTCCGCGACCGGCAGCGCGTGCGCGGCGAGGGCGGGGGCGAGCCCGGCGACCAGGGCCGCCACCCCGATCCCGGCCACTCGTCGCCGGGCCTGGCACATGGCTGTCATCCGGGGTCCTCCTCGTCGGTGATGCGTGCTGCGGGCCTGGAGCCCCCTGCTCCCAGGAGCCCCGTACGGCCTGAGTGCGGTCACAACGCGGGCGCCACGCAAAGATAGTGACATAACATCACTAACCGGACAATTACCCTGCACTCATGACACCTTTGCCGGACCGTTACTGCCCGGTGGACGGCACGCGGGTCGCCGCGCGGTCGCTCGCCTGGTGCTGTCCCGTCTGCGGCGGCCCGCTGGACCTGGACTTCGCACCCACCCCCGCCTCCCTCAAGTCGCTCAGCGGGCGGGTGAACTCGATGTGGCGGTACGCGGAGACGCTGCCGCTGGCCGCCCCCTCGTTCAGCCTCGGCGAGGGCCGCACCCCGCTCGTCCCCCTGAAGCACGGCATCTCGGCCAAGCTGGACTTCCTGATGCCGACGCTCTCCTTCAAGGACCGGGGCGCCGTCCTGCTGGCCGAACTGGCGCAGCGGCTGGAGCCGCGGCAGGTGGTCGCCGACAGCAGCGGCAACGCGGGCACCTCGATCGCGGCGTACTGCGCCCGCGCCGCGCTGCCGTGCACGGTGTACGTCCCCACCGGCACGTCCCCCGAGAAGGTCGAGCAGATCTCGGCGTACGGGGCGCGGGTGCGGGTGGCCGACGGCGACCGGGAGGCGGCGGCGCGCCAGGCCCGCGAGATGGCGGACGAGCCGGACGTCTTCTACGCGTCACACGTCTTCAACCCGTACTTCCTGCACGGCACGAAGACCTACGCGCACGAACTGTGGGAGGACCTCGGCGGCCGGTTCCCCGACGTGCTCGTCCTGCCCGTCGGCAACGGCACGCTGCTGCTGGGCACGGCCCTGGCCGTCGCGGAGCTCTACACGGCGGGCCTGATCGACCGCCGTCCGGCCCTGTACGCGGTGCAGGCGGCGGCGGTCGCGCCCCTGGCCCACGCGTGGGCCGAGGGGGCCGACGACCTCGCGGACGGGGCCCCCGCCACCGCGACCGTGACCCCCACCTTCGCCGAGGGCGTCGCGATCCCCCGGCCGCCCCGGGCCCGCCAGATCCTGCGCGCCGTCCGCGAGTCCGGCGGCACCTTCCTGACCGTGACGGAGGATCAGATCCGGCACGCCCAGCAGGACCTGGCGTCCCAGGGCCTGTACGTGGAACCTACGGGGGTGGTGGGCTGGGCGGCCGTGCGGGAAGGCCTGCTGGGGACGCGCAGCGCGGTGGTGCCGCTGTGCGGGGCGGGCCTGAAGACGGGACTGGCCGGGGAGCCCGCCGGCGCCTGAGGGGGCCGCGGCGACCGTCCCCGGACCGCGTCGGCCGAGGGGCGCGGCCCGGCGGGGCCACCTCGCACGGAGGCTCACCGGTTCCCGGCCGGGCGAAGCGGCGCCGCACGCCGGGCCCGCGTGACGCCGCCCGGGCGCCGGGGCCGAGGTCCCACCCGGCGCCCGGGCCACGGTCCGCCCGACACCCGGGCCGCAGTCCCGTTCGGCACCCGGGCCACGGTCCTGTTCGGCGCCCGGGCCGCGGCTCCCCCCGGCGCCCGGGCCACGGTCCCGCCCGACGCCCGGGCCACGGTCCCGCCCGACGCCGGGGACGCAGTCCCCTTCGGCACCCGGGCCACGGTCCCGTTCGGCGCCCGGGCCGCGGCTCCCCCCGGCGCCCGGGTCACGGTCCCACCGGGCGTCGGGGACGCGGCCCTGTTCGGCGCCCGGGTCGCAGTCCCGTTCGGCGCCCGGGTCGCGGTCCCGCCCGGCGCGCTCGAGAGGGAGACGGGGGCGCGGCCCCGGGGCGGTGGCCCGCGCTTCCCACGCGGGCCCGACCGCCCCCTCCGTCGGGGCCCATGGCTCCGTCCGGCCGCCACGGGCCGCCCGGCGAGCCAGGCGCCCCTCGGGGCCGCCTCCGGCATCGGGGGGCGTCAGCCCCCGGTCAGGGGGGCGTCGGATCCCCGTGGTGCGGAACCGTCGCTCCGCCGCCGGCCCGGACCGCCTCGATCACCTCCTGATGCAGGTGGCGGCTGCCCGCCTCGGAGTCGCACGGCACGGGGCTGCCGGCGAGGGTGAACCACTGGGAGCCGCCGCTGTACTGGATCGCCACATCGGCCTCGCTCCCGTCCCAGGTCGTGTGCACGGTCAGGTCGCCGGTCATGATGCCCGCGTCCTCGGTGCGGGCCCCGCCCCGCCCCGCGTACACCCCCTTGGTCGTCCATGATGCCCAGAGCATGATCATCACCCTTCCCTCATGACCTCACGACCTCACGACGTCACGAACGCGGGCTCGTCCGGCAGCTCCGCGACACCCGCTACTGGGTATGGTCCGCCCGCCGGTACCAGAGCGCACATTTCTTGTTAATCCGCCCAGCACAAGGCAGGGTGGTGACAGTGCCGGACACCCGATTCGTCCCGACATGCGAGGAGTAGCGGTAGCGGCAGGAGGCATCATGCGCAACTCAGGAACGGACGGCCGGGCCCACCCGGACGATCGCGCGCTGCCGCGGTCCGGTGAGGCGCTCAGTTGAGACCAGCCGTGAGGCACCTCGTCAGCGCCCCGCCCGCCGGCCGCCCCGCACCCGGGACGGGAGCCGGCCGCAAGGGGCTCAAGAGCGGCGCCCTGGGGCTGTTCTCCTCGGTCGTCATCGGGCTGGCCTCCACGGCGCCCGCCTACAGCCTCGCCGCCACCCTCGGCCTCATCGTGGCGGGAGTCGGGCTCCAGGCGCCGATCGTCACCATGCTGGCGTTCATCCCGATGCTGCTGATCGCCTACGCCTACCGTGAGCTGAACGCCAGCAACGCCGACTGCGGCACCACCTTCACCTGGGCGACCCGCGCGTTCGGGCCGCGGACCGGCTGGATGGGCGGCTGGGGCATCATCGTCGCCGACATCCTGGTCATGTCGAACCTGGCCCAGATAGCCGGCATCTACGGCTTCCGGCTGCTGGGATACGAGGCGCTGGCGCGGGACCGGCTGTGGATCACCGTGGCCGGCATCGTCTGGATCCTGGTGATGACCGCCGTCTGCTACGTCGGCATCGAGCTGTCGGCCGCCGTCCAGCGCTGGCTGCTGTACGTGGAGGTCGGGGTGCTGATCGTGTTCGCGGTCGTCGCCCTCGTCAAGGTCTACAGCAGCCCTCCCCCGACGGCCCTGCACGTCTCCGCGTCCTGGTTCAACCCCTTCGAGGTGTCCTCGGCCAAGGCCCTGACGTCCGGGGTCCTGGCGAGCGTCTTCATCTACTGGGGCTGGGACACCGCGGTCACGGTCAACGAGGAGACCGCCGACAGCGCGCACATCCCCGGGCGCGCCGCGGTCGTCTCCACCGTCCTCCTCCTGGTCATGTACGCGCTGGTGTCCACGTCCGCACAGGCCTTCGCCGGGATCGGCACCTCGGGCACGGGCCTGGGCAACGCGGACAACTCGGGCGACGTGCTCTCGGGCCTCGGCGAGTCGGTCTTCGGTGCCACCGGGACGGGGCTGTTCCTGTCCCGGCTGCTGATCCTGATGGTGCTCACCTCGGCCCTGGCCTCCACCCAGACCACGATCCTGCCCGTGGCTCGGACCGTGTTCTCGATGGCGGTCCACAAGGCGATCCCCGCCGGCTTCGCCCGGGTGCACCGCAGGTTCCTCACCCCGACCTGGTCCACGGTCGGCATGGGGGCGCTCTCGATCGCGGTCCTGGTCCTGCTGGCCACCTTCAGTGAGAACACCCTCGCCGACTCGGTGGACTCGGTCGGCCTCGCGATCACGTTCTACTACGGCCTGACCGGCTTCGCCTGCCTCTGGTACCACCGCTCGGTCCTCACCCGCAGCCCGAAGGACCTGGTCTTCAAGGGCGTCCTGCCGGGACTCGGCGGGCTGATCATGCTCTGCCTGTTCCTCTACGCCACCTTCGTCGTCTACGCGAATCCCGGGTACGGCTCCACGGTCATCGACCTGCCGCTGATCGGGCCGACGGGCGGGGTGACCGTCGTCGGGCTCGGTGCGCTGCTGGTCGGCTTCGTGCTGATGCTCCTGGTCACCCGGGAGCACTCCGCGGCCCTCAAGCTGCAGCGCAGCCTGCTGCCGCACCGGCTGCCGAAGCTGTCCGCCCTCGACTCGGCGAGCCGGTACCTGCCCGCCGACAGTGGCTCGGGCGTGGGCGGCGACTGGTTCGACGTGATCCCGCTGTCGGGCGCCCGGGTCGGCCTGGTCGTGGGCGACGTCCTCGGCCACGGGCTGCGGGCCGCGGCCACCATGGGCCGGGTGCGGACCGGCGTGCGCGTGCTGGCCCGCCTCGACCTCGCCCCCGACGAGCTCCTGTCCCGCCTGGAGGACCTGGTCGAGCAGGCCGCGCAGGAGAACGGGGGCGGGCCGGCCGGCGCCCGCGCGCCGGGTCGTGCCCCCGTCGACGGCGCCCGCGGTGACCCGCCGGGCCGCGGTGCCCGCCGCGCCCGGCGCCGCGCGAAGCCGCCGCACGCCGACGAGGCGAAGGGGGTGACCTGCCTGTACGCCGTGTACGACCCCGTCTCAGGCCTGTGCAGCCTCGCGCGGGCGGGCGATTCGGTGCTGGCCGTGATCGAGCCGGAGACGGGCGCCGCGTACTACCCGGAGCTGCCGCCCGGGCCACCGCTGGGCGTCGGCGGTCTGCCGTACCAGGGCACGGAGCTGCGGTTCCCGCCCGACAGCCTGATCGCCTTCTTCACCGGCGGACTGCTCCAGGCCACCACCGGCCAGAGCGCTGCCCTCGGTCACCTCGCCCGTGTCCTCGCCGACCACCACGCATCACTCGAAAAACTGTGCGACAAAGCCGTCGCAGCGCTCCTGCCCGGCCCCGTCGACGAGGACGCCACCCT